>DATFQX010000272.1:0-39568 GCA_035263865.1 Xanthobacteraceae bacterium | reverse complement strand
GGGCGGCAATTATGCCGTCGGAGCGCAAGCGGTGGCGAAATCGCCGCCGGACGGGCTGACGCTCCTGGTCGCGCCCGACTCCACCGTCACCGCCAATCCACATCTCTTCAGCAAGCTTCCTTACGATCCGGTCAAGGATCTGACGCCCATCATCGTGTTGTGCCGTATCACCCCGGTGCTGGTGATCAACCCGACGCTTGCGGTGCAGAGCGTGCAAGAGCTGATCGCGCTGGCGAAGGCCAAGCCCGGGAGCTTGAACTACGGCTCCTACGGCATCGGCACTTATGCCCATCTGAGCATGGAGGACTTCAAGCAAAGGACCGGCACCGACATCGTGCACATCCCCTACCGCGGCGCGGCGCCCGCCGCGACCGCCCTGCTCGCGGGCGACGTCGCGATGCTGCTGCTCAATCTCAGCAGCATCGAGGAGCACGAGAAGACCGGGAAGGTGAGAATTCTCGCCGCCGCGGGTGAGAAGCGCGCGGCGCTGCGTCCGGATTTGCCGACGATCGCGGAAGCCGGCGTGCCGGGGTTCTCGACCACGGCCTGGTTCGCGCTGTTCGGGCCGGCAAACATGGCCCCCGAGCTGGTGGCGAAAATCCACGCCGACGTGGCCAAGGTTTTGGAGTTGCCGCAATCGCGCGAGTTCTTCCGCGTGAACAGCTTCGAGCGCGTCGATCTCACGCCCGCGCAATTTTCCCAGCTCATCCAGGACGATTTGGCGCACTGGGGTGCACTGATCAAGGCGGTCGGGGCGAAGCTTGATTGAACGATCGAATGGTGCCTTTGCTGTCTCATCTTTGCGAATGAAGCCAACCAGAGAGGAACCGCGTGGTGCCTGAACAGTATCCGCCCATTCGCCGTTTCGTGACCGGCCACGATGCCGCTCACCTCGCCAAGGTGCTCATGCAAGGCCCCGCCACCAATGCCAAGTATCCGAGCCCCGGCACCGTCTCGACGCTGATCTGGTCGACTGACCGCACGCCGGCCGACATCGCGGTCGGGGAAGAGATCGAGGATTTGGGCGCGCGCATCATCGGCACCGCCCCGCCGGCGAACGGGACGCGGTTCGCCGTCATCGATTTCCCGCCGGGCAACCAGCCGCGCATGCACCGCACCGAGACCATCGATTACGTCATCGTCCTCGAGGGCGAGATCGAGATGGACATGGACGACTCGACGGTGAAGATGAAGGCAGGCGACGTCATGGTCCAGCGCGGCACCAACCACGCCTGGGCCAACCGCAGCAACCGGCGTGCCCGCGTCGCCTTCGTGCTGATCGACGCTGTGCCGTTGGGGATCGGTCACCCCATCACCGGGGCGGCGAGCGCGCGCTGACGGCGAACGCGGCCCGCTCCCGGGTCGACACATCGTCAGGAGAAGGCATGAAAGTTCTGATCACCGGCGGGATGGGCGTGATCGGCGCGGAAGCGAGCCGCAGGTTCGTGCGCGAAGGACACCGCCCCATCATCTTTGCCCGCCATCGGGACGAATGGCTCATCCGCGACATCCTCGAGGAAGTCGACGTCGAGCTCGGCGACGTGCTCGACATGCCGCGCCTGCTTGACGTCATCAAACGGCATCGAATAACGCACATCGTCCATGCCGCTGGCTTCGTGGGGGCAGTCTCGGCCGCGAACCCGGCACTGAGTATTCAGGTCAACGTCATGGGGACGGTGAATGTGCTCGAGGCTGCGCGTGCCTTCGATGTTAAACGCGTGGTCTACACCAGCTCGAAAGGCGTTTATGGCCCGGCGCTGGGCGAATATGGGGCGCCCACCTACAAGCCGGTGCCTGAGGATTATCCGAAAAATCCCAAGCGCGATCTACAATTCTGCCAAGCTGATGGCGGAGCAAGCCAGCCTCTATTATCAGGCCAATATGGGAGTCGACGTGGTGGTGCTGCGCTTCGCTACGACCTACGGACCTGGCAAGACCGCGCGCCACGGCAAGATGGGAATGACCAGCGCGATCGTGGAAAATCCCGCGAGCGGGCTACCCTTCCGCCTAGCGCAAGGCGGCGACGAGAAGGACGACTTCATCTACAACAAGGATTCTGCGTACGGCATTTATCTCGCTTGCATGGCGGAAAATCCGAACAGCCGCAGCTACAATATCGGCACTGGCGTCGGCGTCACGCTCAATGACGTCGCGCGCGGCATCCGTAAGCATCTGCCGCATGCCGAGATCGAGATCGGGCCGGGGCTCAACTTTCTCGGCATGCCCTATCCCGCCTCCAACGTCTACGACATCTCGCGGGCCCGCGCCGAGCTCGGCTATGCGCCGCAATACGATCTGGAGCGCGGCATCGCGGATTATCTCGATAGCCTCAAGCGATTGAAGAAAGCCTGAGCGTCGGTAGTTTGATAACTTTTCAGTAAGACCGAAAACGGCGGGACCGATATCAGAGGATGCGAGCAAAACGCCCAACCCGGCGGGCGATCATCATCGGCGGCTCGATGTCGGGCCTCTTCAGTGCGGCGTTCTTGCGGCAGATCGGCTGGCGCGCCGAGGTCTATGAGCGCTCGCCGGTCGAACTGGTCGGCCGCGGCGCCGGAATTACCACCCATCCGGAACTGTTGGAGGCCTTGGAGGAGAGCGGCGCCGGGACCCGGGACCTCGGCGTCGAGGTTGAAAAACGCATCGCCCTCGATCGCTACGGACGCGTCATCGCCGAAAAGCATCTGCCGCAGATCCTCACCTCCTGGGACCGGCTGCAGCGGCTCATGCGCGGAACCATTGATGAGGCGCAGTATCATCTCGGCCACGCGTTCGAGCGCGTCGAGCAGGACGGCTTCGGGGTTCTGGTGCACTTCGCCGGCGGCAAGCGCGAGCGCGCCGATCTCCTCATCGGTGCCGACGGCATCCGCTCGAGCGTGCGCGAGCAGGTTGCTCCGGAGGTGCAGCCGATCTATTCTGGCTATTACATTTGGCGCGGCGCGCCGGACGAAGCCGAACTCGGGCAAGAGACGCGCGCAAGCATTTTCCCTTACTTCACTTTCTTCCTGCCCGAGCGGCAGCAGGTCATCGGCTATCCCATTGCCGGACTGAACAACGACCTGCGGGTGGGCCATCGCCGTTACAATTTCATCTGGTACCGCGTCGGCGATGCGCAGGAGCTGCGGCGCATGTGTGTCGACGAGCACGGACAGCAGCACGACTATTCGGTTCCACCGCCGCTCATCCGCAAGGACCTGATCGCGCAGATGCGCGCGCAAGCCCAAACGATCATGCCGCCGCAATTTCTCGATTGTCTCGCGAAGATGCGGCCGTTCTTCACTCCGATCTACGACTTTTCGACCCCGCAACTGGCGTTCGGGCGCGTAGTGCTGGTGGGCGACGCCGCCTCGTCCGCGCGCCCGCATATGGGGTTCGGCATGGCCAAGGCTGGCGGCGACGCGCAGGCGCTGGCCGCGGCGCTCGGCAGCCACGATGATATCGATGCGGGCCTTGCCGCTTACAATAAAGCCCGCCAGCTGATCGGCGAACGCATCATGTTGCACGGGCGCAAGCTCGGTACGCATCTCGGCGTGAATTTGCAGACCGAGGAAGATCGCGCGATGTGGAAGCTGCTGCAGGATCACCGCGCCATGATGGACTGGATCGCGGTGCCGAACTTCCTGGCCGCCTCTCCATGAGCGCCGACCTGCCGAAGCCGGATTACACGCGCAACATGCGCATCCTCGCCCACTACGACCAGGGCGGCAGGCCCGACGGTGTGCAGATCATGGTACATCGCGGTCACGCCTATATCGGCCACATGTTCTCCAAGGGCTTCAGCGTGCTCGATGTGCGCGACCCGAGCCGTCCGCGCGCGGTCAATTATCTGGCGGCGCCTCCAGGTACTTGGAACATCCACCTGCAGACCCATGACGACCTGCTGCTCGTCATCAACGCCAAGGACATGTTCGCAGCCGCCGAGTTCGCGGACGAGAAGGCTTATTACAAGGGCCAGCTCGGCCACGTGGTGGGCACGGCGGAGAAGCGAAGCGCTGCGCGCGACTGGACAGCCGGGCTTGCCGTCTATGACATTGCAAAGCCGGCGACGCCGCGGCGCATCGGCTTCATGCCGGTTGAAGGCGGCGGTATTCACCGCATCTGGTATGTCGGCGGGCGCTGGGCTTACGTCTCTGCGCTGCTCGACGGCTTCACCGATTACATCTTCATGACCGTCGACATGAGCGACCCGGCGCAACCGCGCGAGGCCGGCCGCTATTGGATCCCCGGCATGCACGCGGCCGCCGGCGAGACGCCATCATGGCCGGCGACGAGCCGCTATGGATTGCACCATGCGATTGTTCACGGCGACACCGCCTATGCCGCCTGGCGCGACGCCGGTATGGTTGTGATCGACGTCGCGGACTGCACGCGGCCCAAACTGATCACCCACCGCAACTGGTCGCCGCCGTTCGGCGGCGGCACACATAATTGCCTGCCGCTGCCCGACCGCGAACTGCTCATCGTGCTCGACGAGGCCGTGCTCGATCACCAGGAGGACGGGCTCAAGCTCATCTGGATATTCGACAACCGCGTGAGGGCAAACCCGGTGAGTATCTCCACCTTTCCTACACCGGCAGAAGCGGACTATGCGCGCAAGGGCGGCCACTTCGGCCCGCACAATCTGCATGAAAACCGGCCCGGCAGCTTCGTGAGCTCAGAGCTGGTCTTCGCCACCTATCAGAACGCGGGTGTGCACGCCTTCGACATCCACGATCCGTATCGGCCCCGCGAAGTCGGCGCGCTGGTGCCGCCCGCGCCGGCACGCATGATGGATCATCGGCCCAATCGCGCACGCGTGATCCAATCCGCCGACGTGTTCGTCGACGCCGCGGGTCTCCTCTACTGCACCGACTATAATGCCGGGCTCTACATCATCGAATTCGACGGCTGATGCGGCCTTACTGGATCACGACGTGAAGTGTCTCGTTGATGCGGCGAATGCGCGTGCGGCCGCTCACCACGTCGGGCTGCGGCACCGCATCCCGCAGCGTGACTGTCTCCCCCAATTGCGACACCAACGCGCGGTTGACCCCGTCATCGCCGATGAGAATCACGATATCCCCGCGCTGCTGATCGAAGACGAAGCGCAGCACGTCGGAGAGTCGAGCGACGAGGTCCTGCAGCAATTCGCCGTTACATGCCGGATCTGTCATGGGAATTCTCCCTCGGCTGGGCAGACAAACGTCAGTTCTCACCGGTCTGTCGGGCGAGCGGCAGTATCGGTTCAATGGCGGACCCAAAAAAGCACGCCGTAGGATGGGTCGAGCGCACCGAAATCACCCTAAGGAAAAGGCAGCATCCACACGGCAACCCCGGTGAGCACGAGGACCACGATGGCAAGCGCGCTCAGCGCCGCGTGCGAGAAGAAGGCTGCAACGGAGCCCCAACCGAGCACGGTGAGGCCGAGATAGCCTAGGCTCGCAACGATGGCGAAGAAGGCTAGCCGCGCTGGTGGCAGCATGGTGTTACGGGCAATGCGCTCACAGCCGCTGCTGCAGGAAGCTGCCGATGCGCGCGATGGCGTGGCGGCCCTCCGGCAGGATGCGCGCGTAGAGGTGCCAGGCATGCGGCATGCGCAGCCATACTTCGATCTCCACCTCGCATCCCGCCGCGCGCAATTTCTCGGCCATACGCACCGCGTCGTCGCGCAGGATTTCATCGCTGCCGACGTGGATCAGCGTCGGAGGAAGCCCGGAGGCATCGCCGTAAAGCGGCGAGGCGTAATGGTTGCGCGGATCGGCATCGCCCAGATAACCCTTGGCGAGCGCCGGCAGCATCGTGACGTTGAGCCACGGGTCGGCCGCGGCGTTGGATTTGAGCGATAGGCCCGTCAGCGCCAAATCCGTCCACGGCGAAACTGCAGCCGCCGCCGCAGGCAGGGGTAGGCCTTCGTCGCGCAACTTATAAAGCGCCGCGAGCGCTAGACCCCCGCCGGCGGAGTCCCCCACGAAAGCGATCCGCCGCGGATCGAATTCCTGGACAAGCCAGCGATAGATGGTGACCGCATCCTCGAGCGCGGCGGGGAACGGATGCTCCGGGGCCAGACGATAGTCGAAGTAAAGCACGCAGGCGCGCGCGGCAGCGCCGATCCGCCAGGTGAAATCTCGCAGCAGCTTGGCCGAACCGACCACGTAGGCGCCGCCGTGGAAATAGAGAACGCAGCGATCGCTGCGTGCCTCGCCAACCGCGATGCGAACCGCATTGATCCCGCTGCCGTCGATCGCGGTCGTCCGCGTTCTCGCCGGCGGGCGGGGAACAAAGGCCTCGAGGCGTTTGAGCCTGCGGCGAACCGTCGCCAGGGAGGCTGGCCGGCGAGCTTGACGCTTCTTGGAAAGCCGCAGCGCCAATCGCAGGAGCTCGGCCCGCAGGCTGATGCGCTGAGTCGGGTCATCGACCGGGCGTTCCCGTCCATGCCATGCGCGAGAATTCATGTGCACGCCCGCGATCAGCCCGTGGTTGCGATCGACAAGAATTCGCCCGAAAGCTCGTGTGCTCGTTGTGTGGACGGAGAATTAAAGCATAATAGCTACGATCGGAGAATGCCGCAGGACTTCAAGGGCGCGGTCGATAGCGCGGTTTGATCGCGAGGGGCGTTGCGTAGTCTCATGTCCAGATCCAGCCTGGCGCTGAGTTACCTGCGCGGCTTCGCCATCGTGATGGTAGTCGCGTTTCATTCCTTCATCGCCTATCTTGGCTCGCAACCTGCCTCTCCGCTCCCGTTCGATGACCCACCTTTCGGCTGGCGCGCCAATCCAATCGTCGATAGCGCGCGCTGGTTCGGTTTCGACCTGTTCTGTGCGTTCCAATACATCTACCTCATGCATTTGCTGTTCTTCTTATCCGGCCTGTTCGTCTGGCCGAGCCTGTCGCGCAAGTCAGCGAGGCTTTTTCTGTATGACCGTTTGGTTCGCCTCGGGGTCCCGTTCGCGGTCGGGCTCTACGTGCTGATGCCGATTGCCTATTATCCAGTCTATCGCGTCACCGCAGTCGACCCGAGCTGGTCCGCGTTCTGGTCGCATTGGATCGCGCTGCCGTTCTGGCCGAGCGGACCGATATGGTTCTTGTGGGTTTTGCTCCTGTTCAACGTCGCGGCGGCTGCGCTGTTTTGGCTGGCGCCGCGGGCGGGCGAATTTTTGGGCCGGCTCTCGGAGCAGGCGGCCGTCAGTCCAGGCCGCCTCTTCGTCGCGCTGGTCGCCATCTCGGCGGTCGCGTATCTGCCGCTCTCCGCCATGTTTGCGCCATGGGAGTGGGTGCAGTTCGGCCCATTCGCCTTGCAACCGAGCCTCGTCCCGCAATACGCCATCTATTTTTTTGCCGGTCTCGGGATCGGCGCGTTCGGTTTGGAGAAAGGGCTGCTCGAGCCGGATGGGGTGCTGGCACAGCGTTGCTGGCGGTGGCTCGCGGGCACCGGTGCGGCGTTCCTGCTGTGGATCGTTTCAACCGCGCTGATCGTCAACGGAACAAACGTGCCGGGGCTGCAAATCGTCGCCGACCTCGGCTTTTTGATGTGCGCGCCGAGCGCGTGTTTCGCGCTAGTGGGTCTCTTCTTGCGCACGACCCGGCGGCATCGGCCGATCTTGGAAAGCCTCGCCGACAACGCTTACGGCATTTACCTCGTGCACTATGTCTTCGTGCTTTGGCTGCAGTACATCTTGCTTGGCGTGGCCTTGTTCGCGGTTGCGAAGGCCGCGATCGTGTTCACCGGCGCGCTCGTGCTCAGCTGGGCGACAACCGCGGCCATGTGCCGCCTTCCCATCGGAGCTCGCTTGATGGGCCGCAAATCGCGCGAATTGGTGCGCGCGCGCTGACGTGCGCTCGGCCTCGAAATTTCGCCGAAGTTTCTCGCGCTGGCCGCCGAGGCGGTCGAGTGAAAAGGCCGAGGAGAGATTGGTCACAGTGAAACTCCCCCACCGTAGACACGTCCTGCATCTGGCAGCGGGTGCTGCCGCGCTCCCGGCCGTGTCGCGCATCAGTTGGGCGCAAGCCTATCCGTCGCGACCGGTGCGCGTGATCGTCGGCTTTGCCGCCGGCGGCGCGACCGACATCGTTGCGCGGATCTTGGGGCAATGGCTGTCCGAGCGGCTGGGACAGCAATTCGTGGTCGAGAACCGGCCAGGGGCTGGCACCAATATCGCCACCGAGGTGGTGGTGAATGCCGCTCCCGACGGCCACACGCTGCTCATGGTGAGCCCGACGAACGCGGTCAACGCCTCGCTCTACGACAAGCTCAGCTACAATTTCATCCGCGATATCGCCCCGGTCGCGGGCGTCACGCGCGTGGCGAACGTGATGGTGGTCAACCCGTCGTTTCCGGCGAAGACGGTTCCCGAGTTCATCGCCTATGCCAAGGCCAATTCGGGTCGGATCAATATGGCATCGGGTGGCACCGGCTCGTCCAATCAGATGTCGGGCGAACTGTTCAAAATGCTGGCCGGTGTCGATCTCGTGCATGTGCCCTATCGCGGCGCCGGGCCGGCGCTGCCCGATCTCATCAGCGGACAGGGGCAGGTGATGTTCGTCGCCATGACCTCGTCGATCGAGTACATCCAGGCGGGGAAGCTGCGCGCGCTCGGGGTCACCACGACGGCCCGGTCGGAGGCGCTGTCGGACGTGCCTACCATCGCCGAATTCGTGCGGGGCTACGAGGACAGCAACTGGTGGGGGTTCGGGGCGCCCAAGGCTACGCCCACGGCGATCATCGACACGCTCAATCGGCAGACCAATGCCGCGCTCGCCGATCCCAGGATCAAGGCGCGGCTCTCCGAGCTCGGCGGCACTGTGCTCGCCGGCTCAGCCGGCGACTTTGGAAAGCTGATCGCCGAGGAAACCGAGAAGTGGGCCAAGGTAATCAAGTTCGCAGGCATCAAGCCGGAATGATTCGGGCAATCCCTACCAGTGTTCCGTAGCGTCCCATTGGGCGAAGTGTCGGCTCATGGCACCGACCGGGCCCTGAACAACCGCCGCGTTTGATGTCCGCAGTGCCGTAAGCGAGGGGGTGAGGCAAATAGCAAAGGAGTGTGGCGATGGACGAGAAGGAAATCCTCGCGCTCGAGGACCGGCGCTTCGCTGCGATGGTCGCGCGCGACTTCAAGGCGTTGGAAGGGATGCTGCACGGCGATCTGCTGTATACACATTCCTCGGGCGTGACCGATACGAAAGCGACCTGGCTGCAGTCGATGCAGTCGGGCAAGACCAAGTACAAGAGCGTCAACTGCACAGACCGCAAGGTGCGCGTGATCGGCGAGGTGGCGCTCATCACGGGGCGCGCTGCGATCGAGGCCGAGATCGGCGGGGAGCCGCGCAGCCTGAAGCTCTTGTTCCTCAACGCCTGGGCGAAGACGCCCCAGGGCTGGAAGTTCGTCGCCTGGCAGTCGACCCCGCTCACGGCTTGAGCGAGGGTTTCAAGGGGGCGGCGTGCGCGTATGTGGCCGTGCGGATGACAAACCAGCCCAGCGATAGGTGCTTACTCCAGCACGATGTTGTTCGCGCGGATCACCTGACCCCAGCGCTGTACCTCGTCCTTGATGAAGGCGGACGTTTCGGCCGGCGTGCGGCCGTCAGGCTCGACGTTGAGCGCGCGGAATTTCTGCTGCACGTCGGGCATCTTCAGCACCTCGATCGTCGCCTTGGCGATCTGCTCCTGCAGCTGCGGACTGAGTTTGGGCGGTCCGACCATCGAATACCAGGCGCCCGACAGCAGGTCCGGTAGTCCGGCCTCGGCGACGGTGGGACATCCGGCATCGCTGATGCGCGCGCCTTGTCGGTTACCGCCAGCACCTTGAGCTTGCCGTCGCGGTAGAGCGCGAGCGCACCCCAAATATTGCCGAAGAAGACGTCCACGCGCTCGCCCAGCATGTCATTGTACACCAGGGTCTCCCCGCGATAGGGCACGTGCACCAACTTGGTGCCAGTCATGTTCATAAACATGTTTGCAGTGAGATGAGGGGTGTTGCCGACGCCCTGACTGCCATAGATCAGCTTGCCGGGGTTGGCCTTTGCGTAGGCGATCAGCTCCTTGACGGAATTCACCGGCAGCCCCTTGCGTACCATCACCAAATTGGGCACCGAGCCGAATACGGTGATCGGCACAAACTCCTCGGGCTTGAAGGACATTTCCTTGTAAAGGCTCTGATTGGTGGCGAGCGGTGGGCTCGCTCGTGGCAATGGACTGCAACTTGGCGCTGGCTCAAGGCAACGTTTCCGAGCAAGCCCGTGAAGTTTCTCATTCCCTATCCGGGCGGCGGCTCGAACGACGTGCTCGCCAGAATCGTCGGCGAGAAGCTGCAGGCGAAGTGGGGGCAACCGGTCATTATCGAGAATCGCACCGGCGGAAGTGGCAACATCGCCGCAGCGGCTGTCGCGCAAGCAGAGCCGGACGGACGCGTTCTGGCTATTCATGTTGCTCAGGCCGGTGAAAGAAGGCTACTTGCCTCCGCAGCCGCGGCGATGAGCCGCCGCCCGGCATTCGCCCAAAGCTGGCGGGGGAATAACTCACTCGGAAAGATAGGCCATCATGACTAGGATGCCCCCCAGCGCAATGAGCACTCCAAGCCCCAGGGGGGCGGACCCTACTACCAAACCCATGTCCATTCCTCTATGCGGCTTGCACTCGCTTAGCTGATGAACGTTGCCGCAGCGAGCACGACAATTCCCGTAACAAATGCTGCCATGCAAGAATACGCCAGGATTTCATTGAGAACTCTCGCTATTGCATCCCCCGTCCGGTTTCCCTATTCGCGCAGGCACTTTTTAGGCCACATCAGCACCGTGGCGAAAAGGTGAAATTCTTCGAATTGGCGCCGTTAAATGGTCGTAAACAGCGCGCCTAACCTGCCACTCGCCCGACTGTAGCGCGGCAGCAAGTGCACGAAGCCGGTCGAGCTGCGGCACATAGGAGCTGGATTCATTCGTGCTTCGCTGATCATTGCCGCGGTTCTCGGCTTTTTGTTGGTGGTCTACCTAATTATCGCCAGCGGCGCGGCACAGGTGGCTCACGCAATGCTGGTGGTCGGTTGGGGGCTGATCCCCATAACCTTATTCCATCTAATTCCTTTGCTTTTCAGCGGTCTCTCATGGCGCGAGCTATTACCGACTGCAAGTCGCCCGGACCGTCACTGTCATCGGGATCCGCTGGATCCGTGACTCCATCAATTCGCTGTTGCCTGTGGTCATCGTCGGCGGCGATGTCGCGAGTATTCGCCTCGTCCATCTGCGAGGGGTACCTGGGGTGCAAGCGGCAGCCAGCGTGGTCGTGGACACCACCGTCGGGGTAATCACGCAGTTGATCTTCGTCCTGTCGGGAGTGGGGTTGCTCCTGATGCGATCGACCGATCACAACTCGCTACTGGTGGCGGGGACGGTGCTGATCGCCATGGGCATACTCTTCGTGGCAATCACGGCTTTCGTGTTCTTCCAGCATCGCGGTCTGTTTTCCGGGTTCACGAAATTCGCTCGCCGCCTGATGCCCGGGAAATGGCTGTCCGCCTTGGCGGCCCGCGCCTCGAGGATCGACGACTCGGTGGTGGCGGCATACCGCAGCGGGCCGGTCATGTTGCGCGCCAACCTGCTGCGTCTTGTCGGATGGGCTGCTGGCGCGGGCGAGGTTTGGCTGGTGATGCAGAGCCTCGGCCAGCCCATTGGCGTGGTCGACGCTATATCCTCGAAAGCCTCGGTTGCGGCGTTCGCGCGGCAACGTTCATGGTACCCGGTGCCCTCGGCGCTCTTGAGGCCGGCTACATCTTGTTCGGCGCACTGTTCGGATTACCAGCGGACACAGCGCTGGTGATTTCCTCGTCAAAACGCGTCCGGGAATTCGCGTTGGGCGTGCCCGGCCTGCTGCTCTGGCAATGTATCGAAGGTCGCTATCGTCTGCGCCGTGGCCAGCCCGATGCACGCGGATCAAGTCACGCTGATGTCGCCAACTGCGGTCAACCTGCAGAGCCCGCATCGGGGTACCTCACTCGATCCGGTTGCTCGCCGACGAGGTGATGGAATAGCGGTGCTTTTGCTGCGTCGTCGCAATCGCACTTAGCGACGGATCGGATTTTGGCCGGACAACAGTCGCTTTCGGGGTGATGCGGACATTCAGCACTCACACGCAGTAGGCTGGGTTTATGGGTACGCGCCCTAGCCAAACACCTCGGCAAGCCAGTCCTAGACGACCGCGTTCGAGAGCGCGAGGTTGCCCATCTGACAATGCATGTCGGCGCCTTCCTCGGCAGTGAACATGCGCCGCGTGACCGGTCCCTTAACTTCGCGCGGCCGGCGTCATGAAGTAGCCCGGCAGAGCTTTGCCTTCGAACGAGATCTCGACCGCCTCGACGCGCTCGGCCATGTGCGCCGCCGCCTTGACGAACGCCTCGCGCGAGGCGCACCCCCATTGCTGCGCCGTGCGGCCGAAAGGATCGGCGAAATATTCCGCCGACCGGTAATACATGGAGGCGCGCAGGAAATGGTCGCGCGCGCTGACGCGCTGCCCGCGGCGCGCGGCATCCTCGCCGGCCGCGCGCAGGCGGTCGGCGAGCGCGGCGAAGGATGGCGGCCATGCGCGGGGATCCTCGCTCCCCATGGCGGCACGCGCCGCAAAGATCTCGCCCACCTCGCCGCCGCCGAAGCTCGCGGCGCCGAGCCAGCGCATGAGCTGGAAGTCCATTTCCGGACTTTGGAATCCAGCAATCCGGGTGCGGGTTCGTTCGACGCGCGACATGGCGAAATACTAGGGCTCGTGGCTAGTTTGGTATCCTTGCGGTTTCGCCGCGAGCCATTCGCGGCGCGCGTCCTCAAACTGCGCGACCAGTGCGGGATTGGCGCTCGCCCAGCGTTTCACCGCCTCCCTGCGGCGCTCAACATGGGCTGTCACCCGCTGCGGGGTCAGCCGTTCCATGAAATCGTCGGGCAGGCTTCGCGTCGGCAGACCCGCAAGGCTCGCGAGCATGGCGCGGCCCATCGCCTGCGAGTAATGGAACGTGTCGTACCAGTATGCCATGTGCGGACCAATGAGCTCGTTCACCCAGTCGTTGGGTTGCGAGAAGCTGTAAACGCTCACTCGCTCGCTCAGCTTGCGCAGCCACTCCGCCATCACGTCCCACGCCGCGATGGAATCATAATAGTAGTCGGCATAGCCGTGACTTGGACCGAGAAGAAAGATCAGCTCCAGATCGTTCGCGCGTGCGATCTCGATGATCTCGAGAATGGCTTGGAACGCGCCCTCGTTGAAGGTGGTTTTGTCCGGCTCGCTCACCTGCGAGCTCCAGATGTAGCCGGCAAAGCGATCGAACGGTCCTTGCGTGTCGCGTCCGGGCGGGCGGTATAAGAACCCACCCGGCTCGATTTGAAAGGTCGCCCGTCCGCTCGCCGCGTTGTAAGCCACCGTTGCAATCGCATCCCAAAGCGCGTCGGCGCTAGCAAAGAGGGTGACCGTATTGCGCGCGAACTCCGCCCATGTCCCCGATTGGTGAGCGTTCGGCGCGCCGATGAAGTTCGGCAGAAAAAGCTCGACGATCACCGTGCGCAGCTTGCGATCCAAGCGCACGTATTGCTGCAGATAAGCGGCGGTCATCTCCATCGAGGCTGCCGGCATCGAGGCATTGTACGCGGGCGCGAAGCGAGTGCCGTCGAGCACGGAAGGGTCGAGCGATTGATGGGCGCGCGATGTGCCGAGAAAGATCGTGTGCGGCTGATAGCGCCACACCTCGTAGGGCTTGATTAGTCGATCGATGTCGAGACGCTTCGGCTTGATTTCATTGATTCCATGCGCGCTGAAGCGGATCGGGGAAACCCCGTACGGGTCGATGGTCCAGGTGAAGATCAAATAGAGGCCGAGCCAAGCCAGAAGGCTCAAGGCCAACGCGCGGAAATATCCCGAATCAACCATGTCAGAACTGATAGTAGAGAAACGGACTGACGTGGGAGAGGTGTAGCACCGACAACAGGAACATGCCCGCGACGATGATCGCGACGCGCCAATCGAGCCGGTGCAGGATGCCGCTTCCTTCGGTGTCTTGGGGTAGCCACAGCGCGGGCTTGAAGCGTCCGAAAATCTGGTACGTGTTGGGCGCGCTAAATGTCGCAAGCGCGACGCACAAGAGAAACAGCCCGGCTGGCCGGGCGCTCGCTGCAAGGTAATCCGGCGGCAAGACAGGCGGCCACAATTCCCGCGGCTTTAACCACTCCGTCAGTGCCAAGGCGGATCTGAGATCGGTGAACTGTCCGCGGAGCAGGCCCGAAAACGAGGGCCAACCCAACGGATCGCTGGTTGTCGGCCAAAGATAGGCAAACATCGTTTTGGCGTCGGCCAGCGTCTCGGATCGGAACAGGACCCACGCCAAGGTCACGGCGGTAAATGTCACGAGCACGGCAACCGTCTCGGCGAGCCGCGTCTTGAGCACGAGCGAGCGGCTGACGGGCAGCGCACGCCAAGCATGGTTCACTGCGAGCATCGCACCGTGCAGGCCGCCCCAGAGCACGAAGGTCCAGTTTGCGCCATGCCACAATCCGCCGAGCAGCATCACGATACCGAGATTGAGGTATCTGCGCAGCGTGCCGCGCCGATTGCCGCCGAGGGGGATGTAGAGATAGTCGCGCAAGAAGCGCGACAGCGTGATGTGCCAGCGCCGCCAGAAATCGATGATCGATGCGGACTTGTAAGGCGAGTAGAAGTTGACCGGCAGCTGAAAGCCGAACATGCGGGCGAGGCCCACCGCCATGTCGGAATAGGCGGAGAAATCGTAGTAGAGCTGAAAGCTGTAGGAGAGCACGGTGACCCACGCCGAGGCGGTGTCGAGCGGATGGCCTGCCTTGACCATGGCGTAGCCGGCGTCGGCGTAGACCGCGAGGCTGTCGGCAACGACAACCTTCTTGAACAAGCCGACCACGAAGATGCTCAGCCCCACGGCAATGTCCGCTAGGAGGTCGCGGCGCACGGACGGGCCGATTTGCGGCATGATTTCGGAGTGGTGCGTGATCGGGCCCGCGATCAGTTGGGGAAAGAAGGTGACGAAGAAGGCGTAGTTGAGCAGCGTGAAATTGCGCACCAGGCCGCGGTGGGCATCCACGAGAAAGGCGATCTTCTGGAACGTGATGAATGAAATCCCGATCGGCAGGATGATGCTCGGCACCGCGCAGTTCAGTCCGAGGACGTAATCGACGTTCGCGACAAAGAAGCCCGCATATTTGAAATAGCCGAGCACACAGAGGTTGAAGATAATGCCAGCGGTCAGGACGGCGCGCGATTGCGCGCGTGAGAGCGCGCCATCGATGATCAGCTTGCCAAATCCGAAGTTGACCGAGATCGAGAACAGAAGAAGGAGGAGAAATTCCGGCCGCCACCAGGCGTAATAGACGAAGGACGCCAGCACCAGCCAGACGATCGGCCAAAGCAGGTTGGAGGCGCGGCGAAGCAGCGCGTAGCCTGCCAAAACGAGCGGCAGGAAACAGAAAATGAAGACATACGAATTGAACAGCACCGCGTTGGTCTGGCTTGTTTCGCCGTCGTTGGATGGGGGAGGGAGGCCGGGTGGAACTTACGCTCGCCGTCCTGCGCGATCAATCAGCGCCTGTGCTGGCTGTGCCCTCTCCCCACCGGAGAGGGCTGCTCTCTTTTGAAACATCAACGAATGGGTGAGGGGGTTCGGATCCATCAGTACCGCCGGTAACCCCCCTCACCCCCGACCCTCTCCCCTAATGGGGAGAGGGAGTGCATCGAATTTGCCGCGCGTTCATATGCGATCGCCCGACTCGCTCATCAGCGCAGCCCCAGCGCGCGGGCATCCTCGGCATCGCGCAAGCGACAGCCGCTATTGCGCCAAAAGCTGAAGTCCCATTTGAGACGAATGTCGAGTTCGCCCGCAAACAGCACGAGGGTGTGGATCAGATTCGCGCGCAGCACTCTGACTCGGTCGCTCTGCTCGCCGACGAGCCTGAAACAATGGGAAAATTGCAATGGCAACAGCAGCGCAGAAGCCCCCGCGCTGGTCGCGCTCACATGCACCGCGCCGCGCTCGAATACGATCTGCGAGCGTTGCACAGGGACCAGTTGCTCGGTTGTTGTGGCGGAATCGGCGAATGCTTCGGATTCGAACAGGGCGGGGTTTTCCCGGATCCGGTGTAACAATTCCGACGGGCTGGTGTGTGTCGACAGTTTCAGCGGCGAAAAGCCGGCGATATTCGGATGCGCGAGCTCATAGAGAAAAAGCTCGATCCCGTCCTTGAGCGCTACCGTCCGCGTCACGCTTGCACGACCGGACGGCAACTTGAGATCGGTGATTGCGAAGCGCACGCCCATGGCCCGCAAGACGTCGATATTGGCAAGCCGGGGAAGCGCAAAATTGAGGTCCTGCGCGTCTTGCGGCGAATTGAACACATTCGCAACATAGAACATCAGCGGCTTGGACAGACCTTGACCGTACTCCGACAAGGTCGGGATATCGCGCCACCACAAATCGAGCAGATCGTGAGTGCTGCCCGTATCGGAACTCCGGCGCTGCAGAAATTTTTCGAACGCGCCCGGCTCGAGCGGCCGTTCGGCGTTTCCGAGGACTTGCTGGCGCAGCGGACTTGCGGCTGCACCGAGGAGAGTGGCGACCGAACCGCGAAAAACTTGCCCCGGATGGAGCGAGATTTCCCGCTCGAGAACTTCGATGATCGGCGAGGTGCGCGGTTGCGGGCCGCGCGTTCTGAAGAGGTCCGCCGGGCTCGCGCGAAAGAGCGCCACACATACAAGCGCTATCAGGCAAATCGCGGGCGGAGCCCACGCGTGGGCGGCAGATCGTATTCTCGGCGCGAGACCGGCGGCGCCGATCTCGAGCAGGGTGGTGAGCACATATAAGCTCAATAGGGCCCAGAGCGGATACATCATCAGATAGACATAAAGCGGAGACAGCGCCGGCGACGCGATAACGCCGAAGCTTGCGCCGATCCAAACGACCAACAGCACCGTCCAGAGCGCGCTGAAGACAGCGCCGATGCGGGCGAGCGGGGAGGGCATGCGGATCGCGACGGCAACGCCACCAAGAATGATGCTCAGTTGCAGCCAATAGGATCCCGTCGCTACGAGCGGCCACTGCGTGAAGCGATCGCAGAGGACGCCCCACTCGCACAATCCGTGCCTGGCGTGCGCCAGCAATTCGGGCGAGAGCCGGGCCGGCCAGTGAAATTCCAGCCAAGCGCGATCGAACGCGGAAAATCGCGCGGAGTAGTCCCTCGCGCCCGCGAAGAATTCAGGAAAGTGGAGCGCTGCGCAGCATGCCAGCACGTAAATGCCGGCACCCAAGCGCCACAGGATCTGCTGATAAGAAGTCGAAGATAAGAAAATCACTCCAGCGAGCAGTAGCGATCCGAGCAGCATTCCGGCGTTGTAGAAGGGCGCGGCGAGCATGCTCAGCATGATCAACAGCAAGATGCAGTTCGCCAGCAGGAAGTTGACGGCAAGGCGGTGTGCGAAGCTCGTCTTGGCACGGCGCTCGGCGCCAATCTCGATGAAGGCGACGAGCAAGAGGTTGCTCAGCGCCAGCGTGTGGCCGTAGGAGGGATTTGTCGCGAGCCAGCCTTGCAGCCCGAACACGAAGTTGAGGGGAGGAAACAGCAGGACCGCGAGCCAGAGGCAAGCCGCAAACGCAAACCGCCGCGAGAATCCGAGCGCCACGCCGAGCGCGAAGCTCGATAAGGTCACTTCAATAAAATAGACGATGAACGAGACGACCTCTTTCGAGATCTGCGGAACGCCGGTTTGGAATATCCAGACTGCGGGATTGAAATAGGGATTTATGGCCATGAGCATGCTGGTCATGCCCTGGAGGGGATTCATGGCCGTGACGTCGAACGGGTGCGCCCAAATCCAAATAGGCCTTGCCAAGCCACAGGCTCAGCGCGGCATCGCGGCCGATATAGAGAAAGGGAAAATGCCGAAACCAGATGAGCGTGAAGCTCAGCAGCACGACGACGTAAGCCGCGGGATAGCCCCAGCTCGCGATCGACCGGGCAAGGACCGATCTCGGCAACCGGCGGGCCGCCCCGGCCGTCACAATCCAAGCGCCTTGTTGTCGAGCCCGTCTCGAAGCCGACAGGTGTTGTCGGCAAAGAGCCCGAAGCGAAACTCAATGCGTGCGTCGACCGCGCGGTCGAATGACAGCAGCGTCTGAAAGAGATTTGCGCGGGCAAGGCGCGCGGCCGCGCCGTTAACCACAACCAGGCAATGGGAAAATTGCACCGGCAAGAGGATGTGGGCCGTCCCATCGCTCGTGGCGCGGACCCGCAGACCGTCACGCTCGACGATCATCAGTACGTCGCGCGCCTTGGTGGTGGCGGCGGGAATATCGTCTGAAACCACCGCCACCTGATCGAGGCGCTGCTTGTTCTCTCGTATCCGCTGCACGGCGTCGGCCGCCGTGGTCGCCTTGATAAAATGTGTAGGGCTGTAGGTGCCCAGATTAGGGTTGCTGAGCTCGAACAGGCGCACGGGCGGCGTGCGCGGAGAGTTCGGCACGGCGACGGACCCGCGAAGAATAGCCGGCTGATCGAGCATCTCCGCGTCGGTGAGGACGTAACGCACGCCGGCCGCGCGCAATATGTCAGAATCAATCATATAGACGCGCAAATAATTGCTGTGGGTCGTCGTTCCGGGGGGCGCGAGAAGCCGCAGCGCGAATGCGTGCGCCTGCACCGAGGTCCACTCGCCGTACTCCTCGAAGGTCGGCACGTTCAGCGCCCACAAATCTCCTTCCGTGAACGTTTCGCCGTAACGGGCGCTGAAGTACTCGCGGCCATAGTAGTAGAGTTTGGCGTGCTGGAGCGGCGTGTTAGTAGGGCCGACGCCGATCTCACCGTACTTGTCGATCCAAACCGTGGCGGTGTAGCCGCGAAACGCTTTGCCGACGTCGATCGACGCGTTGTCGTGCAGGTAATTGCGCAAGGACGGATCGCGCACCGTCGCGACCTGCTGACGTAGACCGATCGACAAATGAACGAGCGCCAGGATTGGAAAAAGGGCGAGCACGATCGCGTGTCGCAGCACGGTCTCGCGAGGAACGGAAATAGAGGCTGCGCGTGTTCTTCTGCGATAAGCGAGAAACAGTTCGATCGCCAGGATGAGACCGGCGAACGCCGCAACGCCCGTCAGCAGCTGCGCAGCGCCATAACGATAGGTGTCGTAGGGATGCCGCAGCAGCTTGATGACGATCACCACGAGCAGGGCCGCGACGGCAATGCTGGCGGCGAATCCTGCGAGCTGCTTGGCCTTCGGCCATCGTGCTTTCGCGGGCGTCGCGAGCCGCAGCCGACGCAAGGGCTCGAAGAAGGGAACGACCGCGAACATGCAAATGAACGCCCAGCATGACAACATGACAAAATGGGTAGAGAACACGCCGGCCGGACCGAGCCATCCCACTTGATACGCGTAGGCGTAAAGGTGCGCGAGGGCGATATAGGCGACGAGCGCGGCGCCGGCGATGCGCATGTCGCCGTGGCGTGTGACGACGGCCACCGCAGCTCCGAGGAGGGCGGCAATGTCCAACCATGCGCCCCGATCCTGGATGCACAGGAGCAGGCGAGGGTCCTGACAGATCGGATGGTTCTCGAACAGCTCGAGCCAGGCGCGCAGCGACAGTAATTTGTCCCACGCAATTCCTGATGTCGGCGTGCGGCCCGACGTCGCGATTGTTCCGAGATAATAGGACAGCAAGCCTGAACCGAAAAAGAAGATTAGGCATAAGAGCAGCGCCGCCGCCTTCCATGCCCATTCGGCGCGCGGGGGCCGGCGGCCCAGAATGACCGCGGCGGAGATCACGATGTAAGCGGGCGTGGCAAACACGAAGGTGAACGGCGCCGAGAGGAGCCCGGAAACGAACAGGGCGAGAAAGGTGGCGCACAAAATGGCGTTAGGCCAAGTGCCACGCGTGCGCCCGCAGGCGAGAAAGACCACAGTCGCCGCATTCAACGCCGCGGCCAAATGCGCAAAATAAGGAGCAAGCCCATACCAGTTGTAGATCTGGAAGACGCTGCCAAAGGGAGGAAACAGGAGATAGAGATAAAGCTGCGCGCCGGCCGTGGCCATCAGCCAGGAAAAACCGATGCTGCGCGCCAAGAGAACGATGCTGACCGCAAGCTCGCATGCGTAAACGGCGTAGGAAACAGTGCTCTTCGTCTGCTCATCGAGCGGCAAGCCGAGCGCGAGCGCTCCCGGATTAAGCCAAGGAAGATTTGGGAAATACATCGATCCCATGCCCGCGAGCATGCTGTAGGGGCTGAGATCGAACACTTTGCCGAATTTGAGAATGGCCTCGACATTCCATTTTGCCCATTCGCCGTCGATCGGCGTGTAGAGGGCAAACGGCAAGCGATGCATGCCGACGATCATCAAGACGGCAAGAACGCCCCAAGACAAGAGATAAGGCAGGATACGGGTGAAGGTCGCCATCAGCGCAAGAGTCTTGGGCGATCGAAAGTACACGTTGCATATTCCCTTTGAGTTGGATAGAGCGCCGATGTATCCATCCCGGGGGCGCGGCGGGCGACACGGTTAGTCGTCGGAAAGAGTCGGGCACCCACAAGAGGGCATTGATATGGAAACGAGTCAGGAACCAACGCCTGAGAGCGCCGAGTCAGGTCTCGGGCCAATCGGCCGCTTCTTGATCAAAACCGTCATCGTCTGCGCAGCTATCATTGTGTCGGGATGGATTTTGCTCGATTTGCTGGACGACTTCGCGACGCGGCGGATGGAACAATTCGAGCAGACGGTCCGCGCCGCGACCTCACTCGGCGGCCATCGTTTTTGGACCAAGCTCGAGAGCGAGCTCGATCGGCTCGCCGATCCCAGAGCCGATCTTTCGCCGGAGAAGAAACAAAAGATTCTCTCGCAGATCAAGGTCGTTTCCGATCGCTGGCGGCCATTCCTCGAGCAAGCGGCCTCGGCGATCGAAGGGGATTCGAAGAAGGCCGAGACTGCGGTCGAACCAATGCGTCGCATTCGGACGCAAGATTAAACCTCGTCGGGTGCAATAAGCGAAGCGCATGGCGCCGTCCGCTTGCGCGGTTGGCGCTCTGCCCTAAACGGGTTTGGCCAGCGCCTGATAAGATGCTGCGATTACTCCAACCGTGTCTTCATTTGGTGTGCCGGGTTTTTTCTCCCACTCGCCGAGCAGCTCCGAGTTTGCCACGATCATACGGCACCGCTCGTAGCGCTGGTGCATGAAGTCGTCCAAGACTGCATTGAGCGAACGCTCGGACTGGAACAGCCGCGCCAAGACTATCGAATCCTCGATGGCGATGCTCGCGCCGCTGGCCAAGTGCGGCGTAGTCGTATGTGCGGCGTCCCCGATGACGATGATCCGGCCCCGGTGCCATGGAGACTTCAGCATCATTGAAAAGACTGGCCGGCACGTGATCTGCTCCGGGGTATGTATTTCGTCCCGGGCGCGCCCAAGCACACCGCCAAACTCAGCAAGCAGATCGCGCAGGATCGTCGGGAGCTCGGCGTCGTTCGATCGAGGACGCTCCGGCACATTTTGCACGGCGTAGATGTACATTTGGCTATCTGAGATCGGATTGAAGCCCGATTTGTTGGTGGGCCCAAAATAAGAGTGACGGCATTCAACCTCGCGCGGCCGGCTCACGGTGGCGCGCCAAACAATCTGACCGGTATAACGCGGCTTGTGCTCTGGACCGAATGCCATGTCGCGAATCAGCGAATTCATTCCATCCGCGCCAACGACTAGATCGTAGCGCGCGGTTTTGCCGTTTGTGAGTTGCGCCGTCACGCCTTGATCGTCTTGCGTAAGCGTGTCGACGGTGGTGCTCAGCCGGATTGGGACCCCGAGCTTTGATAGTTCATTGGCGAGCACCTCATGTACGGACTGACGCAGGATGCCGATTGTAGCGGGATAGTTTGGCCCGACGAGCCGCGGCAGATCCACTGTGCCGGTCACGTTACCCATCGCGTCGCACGCCTTGAAATAGGAATATCCGAAGCCGCGCGATATGCACTGATCCAGCACGCCCACAGTCTGCAATGCCCGTAAAGCCGGCCCTTGAAGCGATATCCCGGTCCCCGGCTCCGTCAGTTCGGGCCGCATTTCGACAATCTCGCAGTTGAGCCCCGTGCGTTTGAGCGCCACGCCAAGCGACATCCCGCACATTCCAGCGCCGACGATCAGCACGTTTTCCACTGAGTGCATCCGTTATGCGGCCGCCGTTGGAACAGATTTGTGGAAAGCTCAGTCCGCCTTGATATTTGCCTCCCGAATAACGCGGCCGAACTCGTTATACTGTTTGCTTAAAAGAGCGGCGAAATCAGCGCCGCACATGCAGTCGGGATAGAGGCTCTGGGCGACCAGCTTCGCCTTGACTTCAGGGATCTGCATTGCCGCCGCAAACCAGCCGATGAGTTCCGAGATTGTTTCGTTCGGCGTCTTCGCCGGCGCGAACAAGCCGTTCCAATTGTCGGCCTCAAAGCCCTTGAGGCCGGACTCAGCAACGGTCGGCACGCTTGGCAGCGATTCACTCCTGGTTCGCGAGGCGCTAGCGAGTGCGCGCAACTTGCCCGCCTTCAACTGCGCCGCAACCCCTGAGTAGGGCAGGAAAACCGCGGTCACATGCCCGCCGAGTAGCGCGTTAACGGCAGGAGCATCGCCCGGATAGGGGATGAACGCGATATCGACGTTGGCAGCACGCTTGAGCATTTCGAAGGCGATGCGCGAAAGGCCCGCCGGAATACTTGCCAGCGTCAGGGAACCGGGCTTGGCGCGCGCCGCGTTGAGCCAATCGGCGAACGTAGGGTAGGGCGATTCACTGTTGACGACGACGATTATCGGCGTGCTTACGAGTCGGCAAATTGGCTCGAAGCTGGTCAGCGGATCGTAGCTCAGCTTTCCCAGATGCGGGGCGATAAGAAATGCGGTTGAAGTGATCAGCAACGTGCTGCCGTCGGATGCGGCGCGGGATACAGCTTCGGTTCCGATGACTGCACTCGCACCAGGGCGGTTCTCGGTCAATAAGGTGACGCCTTCAGTACGGCTGATCTGCTCACCCAGAATACGAGCGAGGATGTTGGCGGTTCCGCCAGCCGGATATGGAACGACAATCTTGAAGGTTCTCGCAGTTTGCGACCACGCACCGGTCAGTGCGAGAAGGATAGACAGAGCGCCAGCGGCAACCAGATAGGGAGATCGACGGCCGGGAAGTTTCATGATGATGCCCCCTAAATGCGTTGCGAGCACAACCTACTTATAGTCGATGACAGGCTTCTAGCCAGTTGACTTACCTTCTTATTGGGCAACGATCGGACGAAGACTTTCGAATGCAGTGAGTGTCAGGGAGGCTGCCATGGCGACAAAAACCAGAGCCAAGGCGAAACGCCGGAAAACGACCGTCACCAAGAGGGCAAAGCGCAGAAAGACGGTTAAAAAAACAAGGATCGTCGGAAAGAAAACAGCGAAGAAGGCGTCGCCCCGGCGAGCGGCACACACCAAGGCCGAGCCGACCGCAAAGGTCGGGGTCAAACCGAGGCCCGCCGGCCAACGGGCACAGCCGCAAGCAGTCAGGCCGCCGCCCCCTCGGCCTGCACAGCCTACTGCGGCGGAGCAGCGCATCGGCGTCATAACCCACTATTACAGCCATCTCTCGGTCGTGGCCATGCAGCTTGAACCTGGTACGACGCTGCGCGTTGGCGATGTAATCCACATCCGCGGACACACCACCGATTTCACTCAGAGGGTTGAATCGCTCGAGGTTAATCATGCGCCAGTGACCGAGGTCGGGCCGCACGACGATTTCGGACTGAAGGTGGTCGAGCATGCGCGCGAGCACGACATCGTGCACAAAGTGAGATCGTAGCGCGGCTGGGCAAGCTGCCGGAAGAACGACGGAGGCGATCATGACGGCTGTTACAAAAATTCGCACTGACGAGGCGGCGCTTAGGAAAACGCGCATGTTGATCGGTGGGAAGTGGGTCGATAGCGCGTCAGGCGAGATGCTCGAGGTCGAGGATCCGGCACACCGGCGCCCGATCGCCGAGGTCCCCCGAGGGGCTGCCGAGGACGTGGCGCGCGCAGTCAAAGTCGCGGCCGATGCCTTTCCCGCCTGGTCTCGCACGATTCCTCGCGAGCGCGGGCGCCTTCTCGCGCGCATTGCCGATGCGCTCGAGGCGCGCCTCGAGGAGCTGGCGCCCACGATTGCGCTCGAGACCGGAAACGCGCTTCGCACCCAGGCACGCCCTGAGGCGAAGACCACGATCGACATCATCCGCTACTTCGGCGGCTTGGGCGGCGAACTCAAGGGCGAAACGATCCCGTTGGGCGAGCATGTTCTGAGCTACACGCGGCGTGAGCCGCTCGGCGTTGTCGCCGCCATCATTCCGTGGAACGCGCCAGTCCTACTGGCTGCTCTCAAGATCGGCCCCGCGCTTTGCGCCGGCAATACGCTCGTCTTGAAGGCCGCAGAGGATGCGCCCCTTGGCGTCCTCATGCTCGCCGAAACATGTCAGGAATTCTTGCCGCCTGGTGTGCTCAACGTGTTGACTGGACTCGGCGAGGAATGTGGCGCTGCGCTCGCCAACCACCCGATGGTAAGCAAGCTCTCCTTCACCGGCTCGACGGAAGTCGGCAAGCTCATCATGCGCGCCGCCTCAGACCGCATCGTGCCGGTGTCGCTCGAGCTTGGCGGCAAGAGCCCCTCGATTGTCTTCCCCGATGCGAACGAGGACTGGGTTATCGATGGAATCATTGCCGCGATGCGCTTCACCCGGCAGAGCCAGTCCTGCACCGCGGGCTCCCGCCTCTTCCTACACCGCGACATCTTCGACAATTTTCTCAATGCGCTCGGGCAAAAGGTCAAAGCGCTCAAGCTCGGTGATCCGCTGGATGAGACAAGTGACATAGGTACCATCATCAACGAGAAGCAATTCAGGAAAGTGTGTGGCTACGTCGAGGAAGGACTTAACCGACGCGAAGCGCGCCTTGTGATCGGCGGTCTCCCGCCCAAGGAAGGGCCCCTTGGCGAAGGCTATTACGCAATCCCCACGATCTTCGCGAACGTCGCTAACGACTGGCGCCTGGCGCGCGAGGAGATCTTTGGCCCCGTGCTTGTCGCCATTCCTTGGACCGACGAAGCTGATGCCATTCGCATGGCGAATGACAGCCATTACGGGCTCGCCGCCTACGTCTGGTCGCATGACGTTGGCCGGGCTCTGCGCGCCGCACACGCGATCGAGGCTGGCTGGGTTCAGGTGAACCAGGGCCTCGGGCAGAGCCCAGGTCATTCCTACGGCGGTTACAAAGAAAGCGGGATTGGCCGCGAGTTCTCTCTCGAAGGCATGCTCGAGAGCTACACGCAGCGGAAGAACGTTACAATCAACCTGACGCATTGAAGGGACGCGATCGAGGGCGAAAAATTGCGAGCTGTCCACGCACCCCAAACGGCCGTCGCGCGCTCGCTCGGCAGAGCGATCCCCTTAGCGATCGCAGCACTGATGTGCGCAAGCGCGGCCGTCAACGCGGCGCCGCTGCGGATTGTTGCGATCGGCGCCAGTAACACCCATGGCTGGTATGTTGGGAACCAAGGCGCATATCCCGCACAATTGGAGGCCCTGCTCCGGGCCAAGGGCGTCGATGCTCAGGTCACCAATGCCGGAGTGCCCTTCGAGACTACGGGGATGATGCTCCGCCGCATCGATAAGGATGTGCCGGATGGAACAGACATCGTGATCTTGGAGCCGGGCGGCAACGATCGACGTTTCCTCGTCCCCAAAGAGCAGCGCGCTGCCAACATTGCGGAGATGGAGCGCCGGCTGCAGGCGCGCTCAATTAGCGTCATTGTGTACGATGAGGAGATGCCGCTGCGCTATCGTGCCTTTGACCTTATCCATTTTACGCACCAAGGTCACGCCATCATCGCTGCCGCCCTGCTTCCACGCGTCATGGAAATTCTCGATCGTCGGCGCAGTGCCGTTCGGCCACACCGAAATGCATCCCGGCCCGCGCCGATGAGGTGATCGAATATGCCGATCGGCAATTAAAGAGACGCGATCGCAAAGACTTGCCGCTCAAAACGCGCATACAGTTTTCTCATCTGCACGCGAACGCTCTCAAATTCCGTGCTTACGGCGCGCGCTGCGAGGTCCGCGTCGCGTGCGGCCAAGTCGGCGAAGGTGCATTGCCAAACGACAGCCGGTTCGCTGCCATCACCGCCGGGGTGTTTGACCAATATCTCACCGGCTAGGAGGCCAAACCAGCCTTCGCGTAGTACTGTGTGCGTTCGACGATCCTGACGGCGCCAGTTGGAGTGATCGTGCCCTCACCGAGTACGGCAACAGGCGATGCGATTGGCAGAGCGGCACTTCCCGCTGCCAGATGCGGAAACGTGCGGCGGGGAAGTTTCATTGACGTTCTCCTCGCTGGTTGTCCTTAACACGCGCAAATGGACGCGAGCACGTCTGGACGTGGGCTTGGCCGATGGGCTTGTCGTGGTGCTGCCGGTAAGGATTGAACTTACGACCTCCCCCTTACCAAGGGGGTGCTCTACCACTGAGCTACGGCAGCGCCGGCGATTGCGAAAATAGCGATTGGAGCGAGCGCGCCGATCCTTGCCACAGGTGTGAAAATGGCGCAAGCGCGCGCCCCTCAACGCCGGATCACTGCGAGGCTCTTTCGAAGGCTCTCGCCGCTTCCTAATATTGTTCCCATGAACGCTGGCCACAAAAGCGCAGAGAAGCTGCGACGGCAGCGGCGTCTGAGCGCGGCGTTGCGAGAAAACCTCAAACGCCGCAAGGCGCAGGCGAAAAGCCGTGCCGCGCCTTCGGAGTCAGCAGGCGGCCAGTCCCACGATTCCGCCGGAATTGTCGGGAAGAATGAGCGCTAGACGCGCCGTGCGGCTCAAACCTCGCGACGAGGGTTGCCGCGTTTCCTGGCGCCTTTGCGGATCAAGAGGAGCGGCATGGATCGCATTCGCATTCACGGCGGCCACAGGCTCAAAGGAACGATTCCGATCTCCGGCGCAAAGAATGCCACCTTGCCGTTGATGATCGCGAGCCTGCTCACCGACAAGACGCTCATTCTCGACAATGTCCCGCGGCTGGCCGACGTCAATCTGCTCCAGCGCATCCTGGGCAATCACGGCGTCGACATCATGGTCAGCGGCAAGCGCGTCGGGGAAACCCAATACGACGGGCAGACGCTGCACATCTCAGCCGCCAATATCGTCGACACCACGGCTCCGTATGAGCTCGTGTCCCGCATGCGGGCAAGCTTCTGGGTGGTCGCCCCGCTGGTGGCGCGCATGGGCGAAGCGCGCGTGTCGATGCCGGGCGGCTGCGCGATCGGGACGCGGCCGGTCGACCTTCTGATCATGGCGCTCGAATGTTTGGGCGCCGATATCGAGATCGATCGCGGCTATGTCATCGCCCGCGCCAGAAATGGCCTCAAGGGCGGCGAGATCAAATTTCCCAAGGTGACGGTCGGTGGCACGCACACGGCGCTGATGGCGGCCTCGCTCGCCCGCGGCACGAGCGTGATCGAGAACGCGGCGCGCGAGCCGGAGATCACCGACGTCGCGGATTGCCTCAACAAGATGGGCGCCAAAATCAGCGGCGCGGGTAGTTCGCGCATCGTGGTCGAGGGCGTGGCGAAGCTCGACGGCGCGCGCCACCGCGTGCTGCCCGACCGCATCGAGACCGGCACCTACGCCATGGCCGTCGCGATGACCGGAGGCGATGTGCTCCTGGAGAATGCACGCGCCGAGTTGCTGCAGGCGGCGCTCGACGTGCTCGTACGCGCCGGCGTTACGATCAGCGCCAGCAATCGCGGCGTGCGCATCGAGCGCAACGGCGCAGGCCTCGCCCCCGTCGATGTCACCACCTCGCCGTTCCCCGGCTTCCCCACGGATCTGCAGGCGCAGCTGATGGCGCTGATGACGCGCGCCGAGGGAATCTCGCGCATCACCGAAACCATTTTCGAGAACCGATTCATGCACGTGCAGGAGCTGGTGCGGCTCGGGGCGCACATCCAGCTCGACGGGGAATGCGCGACCATCGAGGGCGTGAGCATGCTCAAGGGTGCGCCGGTGATGGCCACCGATCTGCGTGCCTCGGTCTCGCTCGTCATTGCGGCGCTTGCGGCCGAGGGCGAGACCATCGTCAACCGCGTCTATCATCTCGACCGCGGCTTCGAGCGGCTCGAGGACAAGCTCGCGGCCTGCGGCGCCGCCATCGAGCGCATCAGCGGATAGTGTAGATTTCGACGAAATGGAGCGAGCGCGAGCGGCAAGCTCGATCTGCTCCCACTGCCGCTTGCGGGGGAGGGGACCATGGTGCGCGGTTTCGGCGTTGACTCTCGTCCTTGCGCTTAGCGGCAGTGCCGACGCGCAGTTGGTGGATTGTCTCGGCGACCAACACTCGACCCAAGTCGCCGAGCTGATGTTCGGTCGTAACATCGGCGGCCGCCTCGGCGTGAACGAAGCCGAGTGGAGTCGTTTTCTCGACAACGAGATTTTTTCCCGCTTCCCCAAGGGTCTCACCGTGATGAATGCCGCCGGGGAGTGGCGGGATGAGGCGAGCAACAGGATCGTTCGCGAGCCCAGCAAGCTCGTGCAGATCGTGCTGCCCGGCCAGGTCGACATTGCCCGGCTCAACGAGATCGCCGCCATCTATAAGCGGCGCTTCAAGCAGCACTCGGTCGTCATGATCGTGCGGCCGGCTTGCGTGTCGTTCTAGCCCCCCATCGCCTCGACCGCATGGGGGCGCTGCCCCGCTTGCGCCACAGCAGAGTGCTTCCTAATTACCCTGACAGCATCGAAAATGTCGGTGCAAGGGAGCGCGCGCCATGGAGCCGGTGAAATTCGTCGCCGTCGACCGGGACGATCTCGAGGTCGTTTCCACCCATCTGCAGGATGCGCTGGTCAAGGTCTGCGACGTCATCTGGCGCCCCCAAGAAAAGCGCGTCGTGGTCGCCCTGAGCCGCTTCGATTGGCTCTCGGCCGAGGGGACAAAACCCGAACTCAGGCGCTGCCGCTCGGCGCTGCGCTTCGAGCGCGTCAATTGCTGCAAGTGCCGCAACGTGGACCCGGCCGGAAAAGCCGCAGTGCTCAACCTGCTCGCGGTCGAATTTGCCGAGACCGATCCGCCTGCCGGAGTCGTGAAGCTCATTTTCTCGGGAGGGGGAACGCTGCGGCTCGAGGTCGAATGCCTGGAATGCGAGCTCGCCGATCTCGGCCCTTCGTGGCCGGCGACCGCGCGGCCAATCCACACCGACGAAACGCCTGACCTGCGGGGTTGACGGCCCCTGCGGGCCAAGCCATTGACCGCGGATCCGGCCCGTGGGGTCCGGTAGGACAGGGCCATGCCGATCCGCCTCGACCGCCGCACCCCCGATTTTGCCGAGCGTTTCCGCGCCTTTCTCGCCACCAAGCGTGAAGTATCCGCCGATGTCGAGGCGGCCGCGCGCGCGATCATTGCCGATGTCGCCGCTCGCGGCGACCGCGCCTTGATTGAACTCACGCGCCGCTTCGACGGCTTCGATCTCGAGCAAGCGGGACTCAAGCTCACCGCCTACGAGATCGATGCTGCCCATGCGGCCTGCGACGCCCGCGCGCTCGATGCGCTCGCGCTCGCTCGCGACCGGATCGAGGCCCATCACCGCCGGCAGCTTCCGGCCGACGATCACTTCATCGATCCTCTGGGCGTCGAGCTTGGATCGCGCTGGAGCGCCATCGAGGCTGTCGGCCTCTACGTACCAGGAGGCAGCGCCGCCTATCCGTCCTCGGTGCTGATGAACGCCGTGCCGGCAAAGGTCGCCGGCGTCCCGCGGCTGGTCATGGCGGTGCCTGCGCCGCAGGGCAAGCTCGCCCCGCTGGTGGTGGCGGCGGCAAAGCTTGCCGGCATCGACGAGATCTATCGCGTGGGCGGCGCGCAAGCCATCGCCGCCTTGGCATACGGCACCGAGACGATCGCGCCGGTCGCAAAAATCGTCGGCCCCGGCAATGCCTATGTCGCGGCGGCCAAGCGTCTCGTCTTCGGCAAGGTCGGCATCGACATGATTGCCGGGCCTTCGGAAGTCTTGATCCTCGCGGACAAAACCGGCCATGCCGACTGGATCGCCGCCGATCTGTTGGCGCAGGCCGAGCACGACGCGAGCGCCCAGTCGATCCTGATCACGGATGACGCCGCGCTCGCGGATAACGTGGAGAAGACAGTGGACGCGCAACTTCGCTCCTTGCCGCGCGCATCCGTCGCCGCGGCCTCCTGGCGCGATTTCGGTGCCGTCATCCTCGTCGGCGCACTCGAAGAGGCCGTGGCTCTCGTCGACGCCATCGCGCCGGAACATCTCGAGATCGCGAGCGAGACGGCCGAGCATCTCGCCTCCCGCATCCGCAACGCCGGGGCGATTTTCCTCGGAGCGCACACACCGGAGGCGATCGGCGATTATATCGGCGGCTCGAACCACGTGCTGCCCACCGCGCGCTCGGCTAGGTTCTCTTCCGGATTGGGCGTGCTCGACTTCATGAAGCGCACCTCGATCCTCAAATGCGGGCCCGATCAGTTGCGTGCGCTTGGCCCCGCCGCCATTGCGCTGGGCGAGGCCGAAGGGCTCGAGGCGCATGCCCGCTCGGTGAAGATGCGCTTCAACCCGCAATGACACGCCCGCCGCGCGCGTCACTTCGCAAGAAGAGCCGCCTCGTTGCGGTCACGCTCGATGAAGCCTCCATCGGCCGCTCCAATCCCGACGTCGAGCACGAGCGTGCAGTCGCCATCTACGATCTGCTCGAAGACAATAATTTTGCTCCGAACGACGAGGAGGGACCATTTGCATTGCACTTGAGTATTACCGGCGCGCGGCTCGTGTTCGACATACGCCGCGCCGACGGCACGCCGGTGGTGGCGCATCTTCTGTCGCTATCGCCGCTGCGGCGGGTGGTGAAGGACTATTACACGGTCTGCGACAGCTATTACGCCGCAATTCGCACCGCGACCCCCGATCGTATCGAGGCGCTCGACATGGGCCGGCGTGCGCTTCACGACGAAGGCTCCAAGCTCCTGATGGAGCGACTGTCACGTAAGGTGACGCTCGATTTCGATACCGCGCGCCGCTTGTTCACGTTGATCTGCGTGCTGCATTGGAAGGGATAAAGCGATCGCAGGTATCGCGGCCGCAGGCGGTACTCTTCGCCTGTGGGCTCAATTCCGTACGCTCACCCATGGCGGCCGCGCTGCTTAAGCAAATGCTCGGCACCTCGCTCTACGTCGGCTCGGCCGGGGTGCGCAAAGGCGAACTTGACGCTTTCGCCGCCGCGGCAATGGAAGAGATCGGCATCGATATCAGCGCGCATCGGCCCATCACGTTCGAAGAGCTCGACGACTTGGAGGGACTGAACTTCGATTTGATCGTCACGCTTTCGCCGGAAGCGCATCACAAGGCGCTCGAGTTGACGCGAACGCTCGCGGCCAACATCGAGTACTGGCCGACGGCGGATCCGACCGCGATCGAAGGCAGCCGCGAGCAGCGCCTGAGCGCGTATCGAGATGTACGCGATCAGTTGCTGCGACGGATCAGAGAGCGCTTCTCTCCGGGTCAGCCAGCGAACGAGTGATACCGAACTCGCCAGTTGTCCGGGGGCGGTGATTCCGCTAGCTTGCGCCGCTTCGGGCGGTGCCGCGCGCCCGCTTTTCCGAAACGCCAAGGTAGCGGATGGCAAAGGAAGAACTGTTGGAATTTCCCGGTGTGGTGACGGAGTTGCTTCCGAATGCCACGTTCCGGGTGAAGCTCGAAAACGAACATGAGATCATCGCCCACACCGCCGGCCGTATGCGCAAGAACCGGATTCGTGTTTTGGCCGGCGACAAGGTTCTGGTCGAAATGACGCCATACGATTTGACCAAAGGTCGCATCACCTATCGATTCAAATAGCTGTGGTTCTCGAGACTCACGGCCACACCCACGCAGTCACAAACATGATCGGCCGTCCCAAGCTCGTGCTCGCTTCGGGCTCTCCCCGCCGGGTCACGCTCATCAACCAAGCCGGCATCGAACCCGACGCGCTGCGTCCCGCCAATGTCGACGAGACACCGCGGCGCGGAGAATTGCCGCGCGCTTGCGCCACGCGGGTCGCCCGCGCCAAGGCCGAGGTCGCGCTCGATCTCGTGCGTGCCGATGAGGACCTCCAGGGAGCCTATATCCTCGCGGCCGACACGGTGGTGGCGGTGGGCCGGCGCATCCTGCCCAAACCCGAGCTGGTCGACGAAGCCTCCCAATGCTTGCGCCTGCTCTCCGGCCGCAATCATCGCGTCCACACCGGCATCTGCCTGGTCACGCCGAAAGAGACCTACCGGCAGCGCTTGGTCGAGACCCGCGTGCGCTTTAAGCGGCTTTCGGAAGACGACATTGAGACCTATCTCGCCTCGGGTGAATGGCGCGGCAAAGCCGGCGGTTACGCGGCGCAAGGCATCGCTGGCAGCTTCATCGTCAAGATCGTCGGCTCCTACACCAACGTGGTCGGCCTTCCGCTCTACGAAGTGACCACGCTCTTGTCCGGGGAGGGCTATCCGATCCGTGCCGGTTGGCTCAACGTGGTGTGACGCCTGGCGCCGCGCGCAGCCATCACCATATGGCAGGTCATGTCCGAGCGCGATATTTGCAGCAAGCCCTGCCCGATCTGCGGCAAGCCGGCGGTCGAAACATTCCGCCCGTTCTGCAGCCGGCGCTGCGCCGATGTCGACCTCAACCGTTGGCTCAGTGGGGTTTATGCGGTGCCCGTCAAGGAAGAAGAGGACGAGGATGGCGCGCCGGCCGCAACATCCGGTCACGAGGCATCTTGAGTGCGAGCTGCGACGGCGCGCGGCTCTTCTGGACAGAGGGAAATCGAGCCTCTATAAACCCCGCGCTCCTTCGTCCGCCGTCGCCGCGGGGGCTGCGCCCAGGTAGCTCAGTTGGTAGAGCACTGCACTGAAAATGCAGGTGTCGGTGGTTCAATTCCGCCCCTGGGCACCACCCAGGACGCTCGACACATACAAATCAACTGGTTAGAAGCTACAAGTGATCCACGTGCGGGAGACAATGTCACGCGTGGATCACTTCCGTTCGATTTTCGTACTGGCCATCCGCGCCATCGCGCTCTCTGCGAGCACTCTCCGTCGGGCAGCTTTCGTATAACGGTCCACTTCCTTCGAGGTCTGATGCCCGGTGACGGCCATGATCTCGCGGTCGGTCGCCCCTCGCTCAGCCAACCGCGTCGCCATCGCCTTACGAAGCCCGTGCGCGCGACCTGGCACACCCGCCTCGATACAACGATCACGGAACCAATTACCGAACCCGTTGGATGTAAATGGCCGCCCGAATTCGGTCACCAAGAACGTAAGATCCCCACATGGCGAAGCATCGATGATGTTCTGCAGCTCAGGCAGGATAGGGATCTCGATGGTGATGGGTGCCCAGTTTCTGTTTTTTTGCTGCGTGATCTTTAGCCATCCGTTCTTTACATGCTGGCGCCCGAACTGGATGATGTCCGAACGGCGCTGCCCGGTGTAGAGCATGAGTGCGAGCGCAAGGCGCGCTTTCGTGCCGATGGGGTGGCGGCCCTCAAATTGGTGAACCTCATCAATTGTCCAGCTGTGAAATCCTTCGGAGCCGCTTCTCAGGTAGGGGACTTCCTTGGCCGGATTGGACTTGGCCAGTTCGGCAATAACGGCATACCCAAACACCTGCCGCAGCAACTTTACGATCTGATTCGCTGCTTCGGGGGTCTCTGCCCTCTCGTCTCGGAGGGCGCGCACATTGCGCGGTTCCATTTGCGCATATGGCTTATCGCCACGACGGATCCCATTGGCGTCCGTGCTCCGGCAGAGTTTATCAAGGACTAGTCGGCGAACATGTTGGGTGTGAGCCTCTAGCCGCTTGAACTCGGCGGACCCGTAGTACTGCATGATCAACCAGCGCAATGTTCCGGCGGCTGCCTGCTGCCGTCGTTGAAGCCGCTTGGGTAAGGGCTCTGCGTTGCCTTCGAGGGCGGCCAGGTATTCCTTCATGAACCCGTCGGTGCCCGGCGGAGCGTTCAACGTGATCGTTGGCAAGCCCTTCCGGCGGAAGCGGATGCGCATTGCACCGCTCGGCAGTCGCTCTTGGAGTAAGAATCTGAGCTTGGACGCGCCGCTCCGATTGGTGATCCGAATCTTCATTATGTCACCTCCCAAGCTGAGTATTCGGTGTTGCTTCCTTTGCGTCCATGCTCATCCGGCAGGGCTTCGAACGCTTCATCGAGTGCCCGAAGATCCCACACTACCCGACCGTTTATGCGCTTGGGTGCTGGCATCCTACCATCCTTCACCATTTGGTCGAACAGGGTCGGCGAAACGCCTACGTAAATCGCGCTCTCGACGCGCGACAAACCGCGGCGCGGGATCGGTCGGAGGTGGGAGAGGGCGGTCGAACGCCGAGTCTTTGGTGCTGAAATATTCACCTCAGGCGACAATTTGTTCTTCATAGCGGGTCTCCGAAAATTAGCCCGCACCGCATTTACAAGTTCGAGATCCGCTGACGGCGAGGGGGAGATTGTCGCTTCGATCGACGATTGCTGCGCCAAGTCGTCGAATGGTTTTTGCCTAGTCCAGCGCGCCCCCGTGCGGAGAGTGACCGGCCGTCCGCCTTGGACGGTTCCGCACCGGCTTCGTGAGCAAAACAGCCCCGCCACTGACAGCAAGTGCGCCGAGGGGGCCGCCTGCGTTATGGACGCGACCCGACACGCCTCGCGATCAGGGCGATTGCCTTCATCTCGCTGGCGCTCTTTCGAGAATGCAATCGCTCGACAAGTGTCACGGCCATTGGCGTCGCCGTGCCGTCCATCCGCCCATCCGGAAAGCGAGCCGCAATCCTCTAACCGAAGCGCTCTGACAGGGGTGTCTCTGGGCTCCCGAAATCGTGCCCCTTATTCCTCGGTCTCGCTATTGAGCAGCAAGTGGTAGTGACGATTGAAGTCGAACCGGCCACGCACGACCTTTTCTAGCTCAGCCTCAAGGTCCTTGGACGTCACCCGTGGCCAGCCCTCCACGGACTTTGTTCTGACGAGACCGAAAGTGGTACCGGCATAGAACAGCGCCCACCCTGCCCGAAACAGCCACTCTTGAACCTCGCGCAAGAACTCGTCCCCCAGCCGACGGCGCTGCCAGAGCCGTTTCAGTGTGATCTCGGCGACCCTGGCGCGGGTTCGTTCCTTCGGCTGCATTAACAGCAGCAGCAAGATCGCGCATTCCAGCGCATCGGGCTGGTAGGGTCGGGTTGAACGAAGGGCCATGGCGGGGATCCTTGAACGCCGCCTCCGCATTATTATGTGATAGGAGGCTGTTTATCACCTACTAGTTAGCAGCATACAATTTAGGAGCACATAATTATGAGGTGCAGCAGCCGCGAGCGCCACGATCGATCCCCAAAACAGTGACGCTGACCGCTGCTGAGTATGCAGTTCGGGCTGATGATGGCCGGCGACCCCGGCTAACGTCGATAAGCTGCCGGCTGCTAGCGTGCTCACCGGTACAGTTTCCGAGACTTGTAAAGGATCCTCGTAGGCGGTGCCACATCGGCACACCAGAACATAGACGAGGTAGAAGATGAGGAAGAAATCAAAGCCCCGTAAGCATCGCGAGCAGGCTCGCAAGAAGGGCAAAGGCAAAGCTCACTTAGAGAGCACCGCTGCTTTCAAAGACTTGCCGCAAGCGTTCGAGAAAGTGCTTGTCAGCGACGTGAGGGTGTTTGGCAAGCACCGTGATCTTGACCGTGAGAAGGTCAAGGCTATCGCCGCATCAATGGAAGAATGGGGACTCCGCACGCCGATCTGGGTCAGGCGTACAAAGAATACTTTAGGTGCGACCGTATTGGCTCTCGTTGCCGGGCGTCACCGGCTGGAAGCCGCGAAAACTCGGGGACGGAAGTACATCAATGCCTATATTGTGGACGCCGATAAAACTGATGCTCGCGTCTTACAACTCATTGAGAACGGGATCCGTGCAGAGCTCACGCCTCTTCAGTACGCCGAGGATATGACAGAATTAGCCCAGATTGTCCTGGACAGCGCAAAGGGTGGGCAACTTGCGCACCCCGGCGGGAAACAGCCGCACGACCTCGGCATCAGCCGGGCCGCGAAAGCCCTCGGCCTTACCCGAGACAAGGTGCGCCGTTTAGGGAAGATCGCGCGCATCTCCGAGGAAGCCAAGGAGAAGGCGAAGGAGGAGGGGCTCGACAAGAAACAGTCTAAGCTGTTGCAAATCGCGAAGGAGACAGGAGCCAAGGCGCAGCTCGCCAAGATCAAGGAAATCGCGAAGCGCAAGAGTGCGCCGAAAGCCAAGGTGGTAGGCGGCAGCAAGAAGGCGCCGCCGAAGCGAGTTTCGTCGATCTCGCCTTTGTCCGCGCAGGACAGCGAAGCGCTTGCCATGCTGATGAGGCTGTGGAAGAAGGCGCTCACGCTGAAAGGGTCGTTTGCTCGCGCTTCCCCGTTGGTCCGCAATCGCTTTGTTAAAAAAATCCAGTGTGTCGATGACGATGAGGGCGACTCAGAGCTGAGCGAGCAACAAGTCCAACAGGAGGACGACGAGCTGGAGGACGAACAAGACGACGCTAACCAAGAAGACGACTGGGACTAAAATCCAACGCCCGCTCAACACCTCTCCGTCTCAGCAGACGCCCGCCGGCATTACGCCGGCGGGTTTTTTCATCCGGAAGTGATCACTCTCACCTTGAGGAACGGTGCAGAACGGACGATGGGCGGGCGTGAGCGGCGTCGAGATTTGCTTCGGTCCTTTTCTGCCCCATTAGGCGGCGATCGCGGTGACACACGCCGGGACGAACTCGACCGCCGCCTGCATGATGCGGTCCTCCTCCTCTGGCGGCAGCACCGCGACGCGTCGTATGACGCGGCATAGGCGTCTGGCCTGCATCCTCTTTGCCGGAGGTGATCCGCCGACGGCGGCGTTTTTCTACTCCCGTGATCGATATCGGGTGCCCGCACCGACTGCAAGCTCTCTGCGCCACCACACGCGCAACCGCGATATGATGGCCATCACGAAATGTTCGATTTCCCCGTCAAGCCCGCGGGGCCTCTTGCATACGCCGCGGCAGTGAAATGGAACTTGCAGACTCGCACGTCACTGCCGCCGCCAGCTTTGGCGAACGCGGTCATAGCCAGGGCCGCAGCGTAGCCGTGCGTCGGTGTCCGATCTTCGTGATGCCCGAAGGCTAACGTCCACATCGACGGCATCCCCATCGGCACCGCGTCGGCCTTGAAGATGCGGCCGACCATGGCGCCGTCGGCGAGCACATCGAAGTCGTCATCGTTCCACTCGCCGGACGACCGCGAGGCGGACGCGCGTTTGAGGATCAGCGATTGCGCTGTCACCCTGCGCGCCCCGCCAGCTCTTGCCGTCCTACGTCTGTGATCTTCAAGCGAACAACGTTAAGCGTCCGCCCGCCGGCGATCACGCGATCGATCGTTGCGCTCGCGAGCCCGGCATGGATCAACTCGACCAGCAGTGGGATGGTGAAGCCGCGTGCAAGCATAAGCGCTTCGGTGACACCATCAGCGCTGCCGGCGAGCACTGTGAGAGCGCGGCGGCGGTCTCTGCGCTCGCGCTGCACACGCGATGGCATTCGGCACCTATCCGATAGCTAGGCAACAATAGCCTAAATAGCGGTGTGAGGGCGGCGGCGCTAGGCGGGCGGGCCTTTTGAAATCCGCCCGTAAGCTATTGCGATCATAGGAGCCGGATGGGCCGTCTTTTGAAGATAAACCCTGCGAGATCAATGATGGCGACCGGACTCATGAACCGCAGCAATAACACCGATTGCAATCCTTCCCTGTGGCGGTTGGTTGCTACGTATTTCCTCGAACCGCCCAGGCCCTCGCGATCAAGTTAAGGCTGCCGTCTGCATTCAAAGGCAGAACGCTCTTCAAGTGCCGCCGCAGACGCTCGCGATCATCCTCAGATAACGAGACGCAATAGGTTCCGGCGGGGCCTTGGCCCCCAAGAAATGGAGACCAGTAGTCTTCGAAGTCGGTAAACAGGGTCGGCAGGTCGAGCGACATCGAACCGGACGTGCGGATTTCCCGCATCCGGCTCTCCGACTGGCTTCATCGTGAGGCAGCAAGTCCCAATGGAACGTAGACCGACGGCACGGAACAGGTCGGCGAGCGGCTCAGGCCTGCAATCCGAGAAGCGCCTCGGGAAAGGACTCGCTAGCGGCGTTCCAAAAATAACGCATGAGCTGCATCTCGCCTGCGTAGTCCCAAACGTACAGCGCAAGCGTGCCACCCGGCACAATTATTCGCTTCATCTCAGCCAGGGCGCGTCTCTTGTCAGGTATGAAATTCAGGACCAGGCCGGAAACGACTACATCCGCTTCGTGGTCCCGTAGCGGCAATGATTGGGCGTCTCCGATGCAAAAGTTTACTTGCCGGTCCTTGATGTGTGCTCGTGCCAATCGCAGGAACCCCTCGGAAGGTTCAACTCCTACAACTTTAATGGGATCGGCCTTCGCAAGCACGATCTCGGTAAGCGCGCCCGTGCCACATCCAACATCAACCCAGCGAAGTCCGGGCGACGGGGAGAGCCACTCGAGGAACTTATGACCAAATGGGGCGGCTCCAGCGCCCTACATAGTTTTCATAAGCATCGCCATCCGCAAACAGATCCGTTTCTGGCGGCTTCAACTTTGATTTTTGCTGAAGAACCGCAGCTTGCTGGCCGCGAAGGCGTTCTCCAGCTTCTGCAGTGCTGCCATCCTTAGCGTAGATCGTGACGTCGTTTGATCGAGAGACTAGCAAGTCATTCAACCTAACTGGTGTACAACTTGAGCCCAGTTGAGGAACTCTACCAAACACCGCGCGGCGGCCGGCGGCCACGCTCTCCTTGGTCTGGAACATGCCAGCGATCCGGTTCTTCGCCAAAAAAATCGATGATCCGGCCGACGTGCAGCTGGTGGAACGGCTCGTTGCTCACCACCAGCACCTCGGTGCGCCCCCGCAGCATCCCAGCAAACGCCGTGTTGAAGTCGGTGGCGCTGCCAAACTCGACGCGGTCGTGAGATTGATGACCGGGTCGAATTTGGTTGGCGGGTTCAATTCGTATCTTGGACGTCGGTCTCCGGACGATCGCGACCGGATGCTGTTTCAGTGTGCCAGTGTCCGTTCTCGTCCTCGTATTCGATGACCTCTGTGTGGCCCGGCACGCGCTGCTCGACCGCAGCGATGCGCGCCGCCGCGAGGGCCTCAGCGTGGGTCGGATATGATTCCGAGAATACGCCGTTGACCGTGTACGCCCAGCCGTCGTCGTGCCGGACGATTTGATACGTGACATGCGCCATCGGATCACCTTCTCGCCAATCTTTAGTGCAGCCTAAAATTCGGGAGAATTGTGCCAACCTTGTCAGCAAAAGTAGCCGCTCAGGAACGCTGCTCACCTCATGGCCGCGTCGTAGTACCTCGAATCATAGTACTTCATCGGGTCGGTGAGAGCCTTCTTCGGCTCGCCGTACACGCTCCGCAGCTCGAGGACTTTCTGGACGCCGTCCATGTCCATCTTAGCTTTCGGCGTGAAGCCTTTCGGTCCAGCCAT
>DATFQX010000271.1:0-2225 GCA_035263865.1 Xanthobacteraceae bacterium | reverse complement strand
CCAAAGTGAAGCTGTGGAATTAGGATTTGAAACAATCGAATCCGAACAAACGGGTTTTTGAATCGAGATTGCGCGGTCGCGTTTGATCTTGAATCAATGTTACTCAGAGACCTCCCCCAAAATCCTTTTTCAACAGTATCGACCCAGAGCGGACATAGACGAGTCGAAAATCCCGCAGTGCAGCAGCGCTAGGCGTGCTATTCCTTTCATTCGGGAAGCACGGGAGCTATTGGGCAGTGAAACGGCGCGAGTTCATGAAGCTGCTCGCCGGCGCGACTGCGTGGCCGCTCGCGGCACAGGCGCAGCAGTCAGATCGAATGCGGCACATCGGCGTCCTCACGCCTTTTCCCGCAGATGATGTGGAAGGACACGCCCGACTGACCGTTTTTGCCCAAGCCCTGCAGCAATCGGGTTGGACGGTCGGGCAAAATGTACGAATCGACTATCGCTGGGGTCCCGGCAGCCCCGAAACCATGCGAAGGTACGCAGCCGAACCGGTCGCTCTCGCGCCGGACGTCATTCTGGCCTCCACAAGCGCCGCCATCGAAGCGTTGCTGGAAGCGACCCGCACCGTGCCGATCGTATTCGCGGGTATCGCCGACCCGGTCGCCGCCGGCTATGTCGAGAGCCTCGCGCGGCCAGGCCGCAACGCCACCGGCTTTACTGTCTTCGAATATTCCATCGCCGGAAAATGGTTGGAACTGCTCAAGGAGATCGCGCCACGTGTGACGCGAGTGGCGGTCCTTCGTGAACCTGGAATCGCGGTCGGTCCCGGCCAGTTCGGCGTAATCCAGGCGCTCGCGCCGTCGCTTGGCGTAGAGCTGCGACCCATCGACGTGCGCGAGGCCAGCGAGATCGAGCGCGCCCTCACAGCATTCGCGCAGGGGCCCAACGATGGCGTCATTGTGTCCGGCAGTCCGCGAGCCACGGCGCATCGCAACCTGATCATCGCGCTGGCGGCGAAGCACCGGTTGCCGGCAGTTTACAGTGCCCGCTTTTACGCTGTGGCCGGCGGTCTCATCGCATATGGGCTGGATTTCCTCGACCAGTACCGCCGCGCGGCCGGCTACGTCGATCGCATCCTCAAGGGCGAGAAGCCCGCCGACCTGCCGGTGCAGCACCCGACCAAGTACGATTTGGTGATCAATCTCAAGACTGCGAAGGCGCTCGGGTTCGAAATTCCATCGTCGGTACTCGCCCGCGCCGACGAGGTGATCGAATAGCGACGCATTTTGCTGCGCTGCATATGTCCGCTTTTGGCACTAAGCGGACATATGCGCCCACAGTTGATGTACTCAACGCGCCACACATCGAGCCCGCCCTCGATAGTCGCCGAAGGTATGGTACAAGGGCGTGCCATCTTCGATCATACACGCCAGCAGTCAGGACGCGCTCCAGGGTAGCCCCGGCTAGCTCGGACTTGCCCCCGTCGAAGGTTGCCATCCGTGCCCCAAACCCCTGCAGCACGATCCGCGCCATCGATGGATCTCTCGGTTGAAGCTACTGATCACCGAGACCGGCCGCTGCCCGTCCTCGGCTTCAAAGGCACGCCCGAAGAGATCGAGCGACAGTGGTACGAGCAGGTCTATCGCGGCCGCGGCGACAGCATGGCGCAACTTACCTGGCGCGCTGTGCTGATTGGCTCATGCCTGGGAGGCGTGTTGTCGCTTACCAATCTCTACATCGGTCTCAAGGCCGGCTGGGGCTTCGGCGTCGCCATTACAGCCAGCATCTTGTCCTATGCATTTTGGACGAGCTTGCTCAAAGTCGGCCTCGCGCGCACGCCGATGACCATCCTCGAGAACAATTGCATGCAGTCGACGGCCAGCTCCGCCGGCTACTCCACCGGCGGCACCCTAGTCTCGGCCTTTGCGGCCTACATCATTATCAATCACCAGTCGATGTCTGTGCCGCTAATGCTGGCCTGGGTGTTCTTTATCGCCGTGCTCGGGGTCACGATGGCCATCCCCATGAAGCGGCAGATGATCAATATCGAGGAGCTGCGCTTTCCTTCCGGCATCGCGGCGGCTGAAACCTTGCGCGCGCTGCACGCCAAAAGCTCGCAGGGTCTGCGCGCGGCCAAGGCACTAGCTCTCGCCGGGCTCATTGCCGCGATCGACAAGGTTTGGGCTGAAGGGCTGTCGACGATCAGCGCGAGCCTCGAACGCTTTTCCAGCGAGGCCCAACTGACGGGCTTGCAGAAGTGGCTCCTCGGCAGCCACTAC
>DATFQX010000270.1:0-93169 GCA_035263865.1 Xanthobacteraceae bacterium | reverse complement strand
CATTTCTGCAAGGGCATCCTTGGCACGCGTCAAGTTGACGATGTCGCTGGTGCTGCCGTCCCGCCGCTTGATCCAATACATTCCCGGCCACTTCGGATCGGCAACAATGCGCGGATTTATGTTCGGAGGCTTGAGGGCTTGTCTTAGCGTGACACTTGGTTTTTGCCCCTCGATGGTCCTGATGGTCGCGGTCAAGCTAAGAACGGCGTCCAGGCCCACGCTACGGCGTGTCGCGGGCACTCTAACGGGTGTTCCTCGGTCGCGGGTTCGCTGCGCGGCTTTCCGGCAGCGCGGGCTACAGAACAGAGCCGTTGAACGCCGTGGTCTAAACTGCACTCCGCAGGCAGCGCATTCTTTGGGGCCGTTCCCCAAAGCCCGTCGCTTTGCGTTCAATGGACGGTCGAGAACCTTGCAAATCGAATCCATCACCATGACCTCGTACCGTGGCGCGGTCTGATGACGGGGCAGCGCGATATCGCATGGGCGAAGTACACCGCTGCGGTCAACGACCGCTCTGGGGTGTCTCCACCGATCTCGGCCCGAGATGCAGGAGGCGTGGGCTCTGTGACTGACTACGGGATTAAACCGTTGGCGCAGGCCCTGCGCGAATCACAGGCACCTTAGCTTATCACCTTTTGCGGGCAATCCGCCTAACATGCTCACCGCGCCCTTGGTATCCATGGCCAAACACATCGGAGCGCGAGAGCTTGCCACGCCGACCTGGGAGCAAAGTTTTTGTCACGCTGGTGTCACAGCGCGAACCGTAATCGGCTATCCACAAAGCCGTCTCAGCGCGTGTGAGACTGCTTGTGGTAGGCCATCTGCTGAGCTAGTCCTTAACTGCTAATCGACTGACGCAAATGGTGTTATGGCGCGCACTCGCGGCCAGCGCTGCGGGGTTGCATTTTGGCGGGGCCGTAGCTCAGTTGGGAGAGCGCCTCGTTCGCAATGAGGAGGTCAGGGGTTCGACCCCCCTCGGCTCCACCACCCGCCCAAACCGAAGCAACCCGCTCAGCCTGCGCGAACTCCCCATCCGCTTCATCAGCTCACGTCGTCGCCGCGCAGGCGGGACGCCGCACAATGGCGTGATTCGATTAGTGCTCAAACGGTGGAAGCCTGCTCCGGCGCCAGCTCCGGCTGGCCCAGCCAATGGTTGAGGAAGGCAGCGAGCCAAGCGCGGCCGGCGGAATCGTAGACCGCGCGATCCGCGAAATGCGCAATCCGCGGCTTGGCGTTGGGCAACAACGTGCGTTCGTGGCCGCGCGTGGTCCAGCGGCACATCATGGCGTGGGTCACGTCGGGATGAAATTGCAGCGCGAAGGCGGCGCCGCCGTAACGAAAGGCCTGCACCGGGAACGAGTCGCCTTCCGCCAGTAAATCGCCGCCGAGCGGCAAGTCGAAGCCCTCGCGATGCCACTGATAGACCTGCTCCGGCCAGGGGTCACACACCGTGCGTCCCATATCGGTCGGCCGAATCGGATAATAGCCGACTTCGGCATGGCCATCGGGATGGCGGTAGACCCGGCTACCGAGATGATGCGCCAACATCTGCGCGCCGAGACAAATGCCGAGAAACGGCTTCTTCTCCTTGAGCGGCACGCGCAGCCAATCAATCTCACGACGGATGAAATCGGTGGTGTCATTCGCGCTCATCGGGCCGCCGAAAATGATGGCACCAGTATGGGCGGCCATGGTCTCGGGGAGCGGATCGGCGAAGCGCGGGCGGCGCACGTCGAGCGCGTAGCCGCGCTGGCGCAAGGCGTGCCCGATGCGCCCAGGGGTGGAGGTTTCCTGGTGTAGCACGATCAGGATCGGGCGGAGCATAGTGCGGTCATTGCGAAGTTTCGGGATCGATCTCAATACCCGCTCGAGTCGGTTTTTCAAGATAAATGGCGCGCCCCCGCCATGCAGACGCGCATTCCCAGGCGGGCGCGGGCTACGGGCGGCCCCGCTGCTGGCGAGCGATGAGCTCGAGCACGAGAGTGCGCGGGGCAAAACGGATCACCGTCGTCACCGCGCGATTGGCGACGCCCGGAACGACCAGGCGGCGGCCTTGCGTCAGGCCGCGATAGCCATCTCTCGCCACCTGCTCGGCGGAACGCGTGAGAAGTCGCGGAAAGGCCTCGTCGCTCATGCCGGCGCGGGCCTGAAACTCGGTCGGCACCGGGCCGGGGCAAAGCACGGTAACCCGCACGCCTTTCGACCTGAGCTCGCGATGCAGCGCCTCGCTGAAGGAGAGCACATAGGCTTTGCTGGCGTAATAGACCGCCATGCCGGGACCGGGCATGAAGGCCGCAATCGATGCAACGTTGAGAATGCCGCCCCTGTGGCGCTTGAGGCTGTCGAGGAAAGCGAGCGAGACATCGGTGAGCGCGCGCACATTGAGGTCGATCATGGCGAGCTGCTCGGCGCGGTCGAGCGCGTCGGCGGCTCCGACGAGACCGAAGCCCGCGTTGTTGACCACCACATCCGGCTCGAGGCCGCGCTCATCCAGCGCCGCGGCAATCGTTTGTGCCGCATCGAGACGCGCGAGATCTGCGCGCATAACCGTCGGCCGCGGCGCGCCCTTCGCAGCGATGGCCTCCGCCAGTCTAGCGAGCGCCTGCTCGCGCCGCGCGATCAAAACAAGTTCGTGGCCGTGGGCGGCAAACTCATGCGCCAATGCCGCGCCGATCCCCGCGGACGCGCCTGTGATCAACGTAACGGGCCGATTCGCCTGCGTCACGTCGCCCCCTTCGTGCGCCGCTCAGCCACGCGATGCCCAAGTTCGATCCGCTCCCGCGACGAGATGCCGAGGAGGTCTGCGGCCCGCCAGATCAGGTTGCTCTCGAAATCGTCGACATGTCCGTCGGCATAGGCGATCTCCCACATCATCTCGACAACGCAGCGGCGGCCATCCTCATCGAGTGAGCGATTGATCAAGCTGGTGAAATGATAGAGATCCACCGCCTCGTTTTCGGCCGCCGTCGCCTCGGCGACGAGTTCGTCCGTCGTCGCCTCGTCGAGCTGGAAATGCTGCCTGACGATGGCGTGCAGCTTGTCGCGCTCGGCCTCGGAGATGTCGCCGTCGATGGCAGCCGCATGGACGAGCAGTGCTGCCGCAGCGAGGCGATAGTCGTTGTGGCCGAAATGACCCGGATGCTTATCGCCCTCCGATACCTCGGACACAAACCTGCGAAAGCTCTCGAACATGGCGCCGCAAACCGCTGCAGCACGCCACGTTGCATGTTGGCTGCACGAAGTCCAGGGGGCGCACCTCAGCAGGGCGAGCGGACGTTTCGCTCGAACACACCCGCGGCGCGCCAGCAGCTCTCTCGTCTACTGCCCGCTCTTTCCTTTGCGCAGGCTCGCCTCGAGCAGTTCGAGATTATTCTTCACGTAGGCGTTGCCGGGATCGCGTGTCTGCGCTTCCAGTAGCGTTTCGCGGGCACGCCGCTGGTCGCCGCGCAGCATATACGAGTAGCCGCGGTTGTTGAGGATTTCCGCCGTGGGTCCCGCGATCTTCGTCGCCTGGTCGTAGGCGCGGTCGGCAAGATCGAAGCGGCGCTGCCGGTCATAGCAGGCCGCTAAACCGATCCAGGACTCGAGGTCGCGTGGATGTAATTCGACGGCGCGGCGGAAGTGACGCTCGGCGAGGCTGAATTTACCGTCACGGAAGTAGGCTTTACCGAGGCTCACATCGTCATCTTTGGCAGGCGATGCGTTGGCTGCTGGGGATGAGGGAGTGTGCGCAGCCGGCCGCACGCTGCCAGTTATCGGCGGGTCCTCTTGCGATACGAGCCCTTGCGTAGCGGCCGTGTTCGACTGGAACAGGTCGCCCAGCCTGGTCGAGGTCTCGCAACCGTTGAGCCAGAACAGACAGCTCACCGTCGCGGCGAGCACTCGCACAGCTCTCGCTCGCATTATCGTGTGTCCCCCGACGGCCAGCATCCGATTGCGCCCCTCGAGGCGAAAGCGCCCAAGGCCACCCCTACAATCGGTCACGCCACGCTATCGCCGGATGGTTAAGAATCTTTACGCCCACGGCGGCCGACTCTTGGCCTCGAGCGACGAAATCGCGATCAACCCGCCGGGCGCGGTTGATCGCACTGTGGCCTTGCGGCACCATGCGAGAACGCCTCCGGGGCATGGTGAATAAAGGGTATCTGCCCTATCTATGAAGTGCCGGGGAAAGCGGAGAACCACTGATGTCCAAGCCATGGATCAGCTATGTCGATCCTGCCAAAGTCGATGAGGCCATGCGCGCTGAATTCGATCGCTGCGCGCGCGAAGGCACGCCGCGCCCGGAAAGCCAGGCGATCCGCGCCCATGTGCCGGCCGTGTTCTGGTCTTTCGCCAAGTCCTGGCGTGACGTGTTCAAGAACGGCGTCGCCGATCACGCGCTTAAGGAACTCTGCCGCATTTACGTGTCGCGTTCGGTGCTATGCGAGTTCTGCGGCAATCAGCGCTCCATCAAGGCGGCGCAGCAGGGCGTCGTCGAGGATGACTACCGCGATCTCCTCAATTTCGAGAGCTCGAGCCGCTATGACGAGCGGCAGAAGGCGGCGCTCGCCTATGCCGAGGCGATCACCTGGGATCTGCCGGTCGACGACAAGTTCTGGGCGCGGCTGCACAGGCATTTCAGCGAACCTGAGCTCGTTGAGATCGGCTATTTCGTCGCCTTGACCATGGGCCAACAGCGCTGGCTGCGCACACTCGGCATCGAGCACCACCAGATCCTCGCCGGCACCGATGCGTCAATGGCGCCGGGCTTTGAGAGCGCCGAGGCGCTCGCGCGCTCGAAACAGGCGCCCGATTATTGGGCGGCGCGTCGGGTGAAGCCCCACGCGGCAGAGTGAATGGCCCTCACACCCGCGCAAAACCGCGCGGGAACGAATGCAGCCGCTCGACGCCGCCATTCGTGATCAGCAACAGCTCGCCGGTCTGCACGCCCGCCGTGCCGTCCCGCATGACCACATTCGGCTGCACCACGACCGTCATGCCGGCCTCAAACGGCTCCTGCGGAATTGATCCGGCGGGGCGGCTCTTGCTGCCGAGGATGGGCGGAAAATACCCACCGCCATAGCCGTGCAGAAGATCATCGATGATGGTGAACCCCGCATCTTCGATGACGCCGGCGGCTTCGATCACTTGCGCCGGCAGCGTGCCCGCCTTGAGCAGCGCGGCGACCGCGTCGAACGCTGCGTCGGCTGCGGTGTGCAGCGCGCGATAGAGCGGCGGCGGCTCCTCGCCCAGCGCGAAGCTGCGCAGCACCTGCCCGGAATGATCCCAAAATGCCGCGCTGATCTCCGCGAAAACGATGTCACCTTTCGCGACGCGCCGCGTCGATGGAAACTGCACCGGCACGCCCAGTCGCGGATCGTGCATGGACGTCGTACCGATAAAGTGGATGACGTTGGTGCCGCCTTCGCGCATGTAAGCGCGTTCGACCAGGTCACCGAGCGCGCGCTCGGTCAGCCCGATCGCAAGTCCGTCCCGCAGTCCCGCCATGCCGCGATCGCTGAGCCAAGCGCCGATCCGCAGCCAGTCGATCTCTTCCTGCGATTTCACGCGTCGCAACCGCACATACACGCGGTTCAGGTCGGCGACTTTGCCGAAGCGCGCCACGAGCGCCGCGTGCTGGGCGAAACCCAGCGGGCCAATGACGCCGACGCGATTTTCACGCGCGCCCCGTTTTTCCAGCACCCCAATGACAGCGCCGATCGATGATTCACCGCCCCAGCTGACCTCGGCCTCGCTCGCGAGCCGCTTTGCCAGCGGCGCATGGTTGATCCACTGTACGAACAACGCGTCACGCTCGCCAGGCGTGAATACGCCGATTGCCTCTACCGTCACAGGCCATTGGGTGAGCCACTGCACTGCCGAGCCGGCGCGGTTCGCACCGTAGAATACGAGATGGTCGCAGTTCGCTTCGGCAAGCGCCGCCTCGACCGCGGCGCGCCGGCGCGCCATCTCGGCCGCGCTGAAATGCGGATATTCCGCCTCGAGAAGCGGCTTGAGCCGCGGCGGCAGCGTCGGCCAATCACTCTCGGTCATGCGCTCGCGCGCGCCATGGTATCCGGCTTGGCGGCGAGCCGCTCCTCGACGAGCCTGCCCACCGCCACCATGTCGGCCTTGCCGGTGGCGAGCACAGGAAGTTTGTCGAGCACCCAGACCTCGGATGGAATCATTAGATCGGAGGCGTGCTTTGCCTTGGCGAAGCCCTGAAAATCCGTCCTAGTCGCGCCTTTCTGCTGGGTGATCAGAATGAGCCGCTCGCCCCGGCGCGGATCGGGCACGGCGACGACGGCGGATAGCGCATTCGGCCACAGTTCCGAGGCCAGCGCCTCGACCGCAGCGAGCGAGATCATTTCGCCTCCGACTTTCGCGAAGCGCCGGGCGCGGCCTTTGATGGTGAGGAAGCCCTGCTCGTCGATGGTGACGATATCGCCGGTATCGTGCCAGCCTTCGACCGGCCGCTCGAGCACGCCGGGATCGTCGGCTTTGAGATAGCCGAGCATCACATTTGGTCCGCGCACGTAAAGCCGGCCGCCCTCCTCGACCCCTTCGACCTTCTCCAGGCGCGCTTCCATGCCGGGCAGGATGCGGCCAACGGTGCCGAACTTGTTGAACATCGGTGTGTTCAAGGCGAGTGCCGGCGCGGTCTCGGTCACGCCGTAGCCCTCGAGAATGCGCAGACCGAACTTCTCCATATAGGTGCGCCGCGTCGTCTCCTTGACCGGCTCCGCGCCGGCCAGGATGTAACGTAGCGAGCGAAAATCATAAGGATGCGCGACCCGCGCATACCCTGCGAGAAATGTGTCGGTCCCGAACATGATCGTGGCGTCCACCGCATAGATCAGCTCGGCCACCGTGCGGTAATGCAGCGGCGACGGATAGAGATAGACGCGCACGCCGAAGACCAGCGGCAGCATCACCCCGACGGTCAGCCCGAAGGAGTGGAACACCGGCAGAACATTGAACACCTTGTCCTCGCGGCCGAAATCGATGCGGGCCGCGGCCTGCGCGGCGTTTGCCAGCATATTGCGATGGGAGAGCACGACGCCCTTGGGCACGCCCTCCGATCCTGACGTGAACAGGATCGCCGCCCAATCGTCGGGCTTGCGCACGACCAGCGGCTTGTCGGCATTGATGAGGCCGCGGACCTTGTCGGCGAGTGTGATGCCGGCGCGAATGTCCTCGAGATAGATGATCCTGACCGCCTTTTCGATGGCAGCGACCAAATTGCCGAGCCGAGCCTTTTCGATGAAGGCCCGTGACGAGAGAATGGTATCGATCTGGGCGGCCCTGCAGGCGGAGAGGATATTGGCGGCGCCGGATGTAAAATTGATCATTGCCGGCACGCGGCCTGCGGTCATCAATCCGAGAATGGTCACGACGGCGCCATTCGCATTCGGCAGCATGATCCCGATGGCGCGTCCTTCTCGCGCCATCGGCATGAGCTTGGCGCCGAGGATAGCGGCGCCGACAAGCAGACGTTTGTAGGAGAGCGTCCCCGACACAGGGTCTTCGATCGCGACGCGACGTCGTCCGTGCGTTTGCGCGGCTTGCACGACCGCCTCGACAATGGTGCGGTCTGTCGAGGTGGTGCGGAACACGAGATCGGACATGATGCCGTAGAGCGCGGCCCCGGCGGCGAGGCGACGCTTGCGCCCCTTGAGCTCGGGGTCGACGGTGAGCTTCACCGGCTCGAGAATCGTCACTGTCACCTTGGGGAACCAGCGCCGGCGCACCTGACCACGCTTGAGCCGGCTGAATGGCGTCTGCTCCAGGCCTTCGATGCGGACGGGCACGACCTCGGCATTCGCCTTGTCCGCGACCAGGGCAGCGCCGTCATAGACCTTCATCAGGCTGCCGGTGACGGTGATGCGCCCTTCGGGAAAGATGATGAGGGGGTTGCCTGCTTTCACTGCCTCGATCAGGGAGCGCACCGCCATCGGCTTGAGGGGATCCAGCTGCATCGCATTGGTCAGCATGACGAACGGTCGCACCCACCAGAGCTTGGCAATGCCGACGTCGATGGCAAACACCGGCTTGTTGTCGAGCAACGACAATGCGAGCCCCGCGTCGAGGAAGCTCACGTGGTTGAGCGCGATGATCCGATTGGATCCAGCTTTGACGAGGTTGTCGATGCCTTTGACCTCCATTCGGAACAGCGCACGATAAATGATCGAGAGCGCATCGCTGAGCGCGCTCGCGGGCATGGTGCGGCCGACAGCGACCGCCACCGCGAGGCTTGCCACGCCGAGCAAGAGGAAAAGCTGTGATGTCGTCATGCCCGCCGTCTCCAGCATGGCGACGATCACCGTGCTTCCCGCCATGAACGCGGCGTTGAGTACGTTGACGGCCGCCACCACACGCGCGCGGCGGTCGACGCCGGCCCAGGCCTGCACCGCCGCAAACGTCGGGACGATGAACAGCCCGCCCGCGATGGCGAGCCCGGCGAGATCAAGCGCCAATCGAATGCCGCGCCCGCTCGTGAAGGCAGCAAAATAGCCACCGAGGCCTGGAATAGGAGGAGCGCCGAGGGTGGAGGCGCCGAGATCGATGGCGGATGCACCCAGCAGCACGGCACCGATCACGGTAGGCAACAGAATGATGCGTCCGGCGGCGAGCCAGGCCGCAAGCCCGGAGCCGATCGCGATCGATATCGAGAAGATCGCGAGACAGGTGGTCACCACCTCCTCGTTGCCGCCGAGCACGTTCTTGACCAGCGGCGGCATCAGCGATAGCGAGACGGCTCCGACCAACCAGAACCAACTGGTCACCAGCGCGCCCCACCACATCCGTGGATCTTCGCGCAGGAAGTTCAAGAGGCCGATCGTCGAGACGAGAACGTTCTTCTGCACCTTGAGATCGGGCGCCCCCTGGCCCGTGCGGGGAATGAACAGGCTCGCGCCCCAGCACAGAAGCGAGAACACGATCATCAGGAAGGCGAAATGCGCGGGATCGCCGCCGTCCTTGGCAGCGATGCCGCCGACGATGGTCCCCAGCAGGATTGAGATGAAGGTCGCGCCTTCCACCAGCGCATTGCCGGCTGGAAGTTCGGAGCGGGCGAGATGGTCGGGAAGAATGCCGTATTTGATCGGCCCGAACAGCGCGGCGATCACCCCAAACAGAAACAGCGCGATGAACAACAGCACCACCGAATGCAGGCCGAAGCCGGCCACTGCAATGAACGCGATGCCGATTTCGGAAAATTTTAGCCTCCGGGCCACAACAGCTTTGTCGTAGCGGTCGGCGAGTTCACCCCCGAGCGCGGACAGAAAGAAATAGGGCGCTATGAAAACCGCAGCCGCGAGCGTGATGAGTGCCTCGGCGTCGGGGCCGGCAATATGGAATAGAATGAGAAAGACCAGCGCGTTCTTGAGAAAATTGTCGCTGAATGCCGAGAAGAACTGGGTCCAGAACAGAGGCGCGAACCGCCGCGTCATTAGCAGGGATGAGGACATGACTTTTCCGTTCCGGCCGAGACCACGTGCCGACGGCTAAAGAGACGATAATTTGGGCAAAACGACAATCGCGCCGCGCGCGCGATGGCGGGAGACGGCAGCAAATTTCTCGCTGGGATCGGCAAGTTTAGATAGACCTGCGCGAGCAGACGCGTTGGGCGCAGCGCAGCACCCCAACGGCGTTCACGCCGGGTTTCACGGGCTATGTCGTCGGCTGCCGAGGGGGGAGATCGCCATGCTGTGGCACTCCCGGATCAACGACGACGCTGTTGTACTTAGGGTTTGGGCGACGCCCACCCGGGAGAACGGCGGCTATACGGGTTGTCAGCCAAAACGATGCGGGCGGCCCGGGGCCGCCCGCTGCTCAGGTCCCGCCATGTTTCGATGTTTACCGGCGCAGGAGCTGCAGCCCCCCGCGTTCCATCATCACGGCTGCCACACTCAGACAGACCGCCACTCCGCACACCAGCGTAAACAACGAAATCCACATGGCGTCCCTCTCCGACTTCCTCCGTCCTCCACTCGAGCGCCGCAAACAACTCCCGAAAGCCTGATCCGTTCCATCCGAAGCTGGTAAAATAACACCATTTTTGGGGGCTGAGTTCGCCGCACCCACAGTCACTTACAGTCGCGGCCTTAGGGGGCCCGGTCCGCATGAACTGTAAATCGCCCCGGTCGGTTGGCTTTGACCTCACCTGATCGATGCGCGACTATTCGCCAGCGGCCCTCCTGCCCCTTCCGTTGGGGCTGCTGCGCCCGGACTTGTTTTTGCGTGCATAGCCCAGACCTGCGAACAGCGGCGCGCGCCGCGCCGGTGACAAGATGAAGTTCGCCGGCGATATCCGGCTCAACGCGCCGCGCGCGGCGGTGTTCGCCAAGCTACGCGATGCGCGCTTCTTCGCCTCCTGCGTCGAAGGCGTGCAGGATTTGACTGAAATCGACGGCGACCATTATACGGCGGTCCTCGACACCAAGGTCGCGTATCTCAAGTTCAAGTTCAATGTCATGGTCGAGGTCGCGCGCGTCGATCCGCCGCGTGAGATCGAGGCCAAGATCGAGGGCACCCCGATCGGAATCGTCGGGCGGCTCACCGCGCGTTCGCTGACCCGGCTGACCGAGGATGACGGCGCGACCAAGGTAAGCTACGAGGTCGACGCGGCGCTTACCGGCAAGCTCGGCAGCCTCGGCCAGCCGGTGCTGCGTGCCAAGGCCAAGGAGATGGAACGGCAGTTCACCGAACGCATGCGCGCGGCATTCACCGAGTCCAAGTCCGAGACATGACCCCGTTCGAACTCGTCGAGCCCGCCTCGCTATCCGAAGCTATCGCGCTCCTCGACCCGGAGGACCCCAGCGTGCGGCCGATCGCCGGCGGCACCGCGCTGATGCTCATGATGAAGGCGGGCGTATTCCGCCCCCGACGCCTCGTGAGCTTGCGCAAACTCGCTCCGCTGAATTCAGGAATCGCCACCGGAAAGAACGGCGCTCTCATTATCGGCGCGATGACCCCGCTCGCGGCGGTCGAACGCTCCGCGGAAGTGGCGCGCGCTGCTCCCGTGATCCCGCGCATGATGCGTCGCCTCTCCAATATCCGCGTGCGCAACGTGGCGACGATCGGTGGCAATCTCGCCCACGGCGATCCCCACATGGACTTGCCGCCGGTTCTCGTAGCCCTCTCGGGCGAGGTCGCGGTGGCCGCACCCAACGGCGCCACCGCACGCACCATCGCGGTCGAGGATCTCTTCACCGGATACTTCGAGACGGTGCTGGCCAAGAACGAGCTGATCACGGAGTTGCGCATCCCGCCGCAAGGCCGAGCGCGCGCCGCCTATCTCAAGGTCACCACCGGCTCGGCTGAGGACTGGCCCGCACTCGGCGTTGCGGTCGCACTCGAGGCCGAAGGCGCAACCGTGAAATCCGCGCGCGTCGTGATCAGCGCCGCGACCGAGCGGGCCACGCGCCTCAAGGGGGTGGAACGGTTGCTCGCCGGCGCGAGCATCGACGAGAAGACCCTTGCACGCGCCGGCGATGCAGCGGCGGATGAGGCCGAGTGCATCTCCGACGTGCGCGGCTCGGCCGGCTACAAACGCGAGCTCACGCGCGTCCATGTCCGGCGCGCGCTGCGCCAGGCGCTCAACAGCTGAGAACGCAAACGCATGGCAACAACCATGACCCAAGGCAGTCAGGTCCCACCCGCTAAAGTCGGCGCGCAGGTCGGCCGCTCACTGCCGCGGCTCGAGGCGCGCGCCAAGGTGACCGGCCGCGCCGAATACACCCATACGATGCGGCTTCCCGGCATGCTGCAGGCCAAGATCTTTCGCAGCACCGTCGCCCACGGCCGCATCAAATCGATCGACGTGAGCGCGGCAGCAAAATTACGTGGCGTGTATCGCGTCATTACCGCCGAGGATATATGCAAGGTTATCCCTTCTCCATATTACGGACCTGCGTTCCACGACCAGCCGATCCTCGCGATCGACAAGGTGCACTATGTCGGCGAGCCGGTCGCCGTCGTGCTCGCCGCCGACCCCCACCTTGCAGAGGAGGCGGCACAGCTCATCGTCGCCGAGTACGAGGAACTGCCGGCCGTCTTTGACGAGATCGAGGCCGCCGACAACAAGACGCTGGTGCATGAGGAACTAAAACCCGCCGGCACATTTGCCGACCTCAAGCACCTCAAAGGCCGCAAGGGCACTAATGTCGCGCTCGATTTCAAGCTGCGGCGCGGCAACGTCGACAACGCGTTCGCCGAGGCCGCGCACGTCTTCGAGCACACCTTCCGCACACAGAAGGTCCTGCACCTTCCGCTCGAGCCGTTCGCATCGATCGCCGATTGGAATGAAAACGGCGTGACGATCTACAGCGCCACCCAGGGCCCCTCGTTCGTGCGCACCGAGATCGCGCGCCTGCTCGGCTGGCCGGAAAACCGGGTGCGCATCAAGGTGCCTTATCTCGGCGGCGGCTTCGGCGCAAAGCTGTATATCAAGATGGAAGCGCTCGCGACCGCGCTCTCCATGATTGTGCGGCGGCCGGTCAAGGTCGCGCTCACCATGGAGGAGCAGTTCTATACCATCACGCGACACCCGAGCACATTCCGTATCAAGACTGGCGTCGACAAAACCGGGCGCATCACGGCGCGCAAATGCGAGGTGTACTGGAACGGCGGCGCCTATGCCGACGTCGGCCCGCGGGTGACGCAGAAGTCCGGCTTTACCGCTTCCGGCCCCTACGACATCGACAACGTGTGGGTCGACTCTTATGGGCTCTACACCAATCTGCCGCCCGCCGGTGCGCTGCGCGGTTTCGGCATCCCGCAACTGGTGTGGGGTTATGAGAGCCACACCGATATGATGGCGCGCGCGCTCAAGCTCGACCCGCTCGAATTCCGCCGCAAGAATCTTCTGCGCGAAGGACGCCCGCAGGCGACCGGGCAGATCGTTCGCGAAGTTCAACTCGAGGCCGTGCTCGATCGCGTCGCCGAGCGGCTCAATTGGGGCAAGCCGCTTCCCCCTGGCACCGGCGCGCAACGCCGCGGCCGCGGCGTTGCCGTCGCGATCAAGGCAGTGATCGCGCCGACCACCTCGGTCGCGAACCTCACCATCGCAGGCGATGGCAGCACCACGCTCTATTGCGGCACCATCGATATGGGACAGGGCTCCGACACGGCGATGGCACAGATTGTCGGCGAGGTGCTCGATATTCCCGCGGAAACCGTGCGGATCGTGCCACGCGACACCGATGTGACACCCTATGACATGGGCACGCTGGGATCGCGCTCGCTCTACCACATGGGCCACGCGGTGCGGCTTGCCGCCGAAGAGGCGCGTGCAAAGATCAAGGCAATGGCGCGCGAGGTCGGCGAGCCCGAGGGCAGCAACATTCCGCTGCCGGATCTGTTCAAGAAGAAATTCGGCATGCAGGCCGGCAATATCGTGGGCACCGGTACGTACAAGCCGGATTACGTGCCGCCCGATCCGGCGACGGGCTTGACCGATAACGTGACGCCGTTCTGGATGTGCGCCGCCTCGGGCGCCGAGGTCGAGGTCGACACCGAGACTGGGCGCGTGCGCATCGCGCACCTTATCACCGCGGTTGACTGCGGCCGGCCGGTGAACCCGAAAATCGTCGAGACGCAGATTTCCGGCGCCGTGTTGATGCACCTCGGCTTCACCATGTTCGAGAACATGCACATCGACGCCGGGCAGGTGACCAACGCCTCGCTCGCCGACTACAAGATTCCGGCAATGCTAGACGTGCCGCAGATCATGGAGAACGAGGCGGTCGATTCTTACCTCGCGAGCGGCCCGTTCGGCGCCAAGGGCGTGGGCGAGACCGCGACTTTTTGCGTGTCCCCCGCAATCGCCAACGCGATCGAGGACGCCTGCGGCGTACGCCTGACCTCGCTTCCCCTCACTCCCGAAGCCGTCTTCCGCGCGCTGCGCGAGAAGGCCAACGCACCGCTTGAGGATGATGAATGAGCCGCACGATCAGTTTCATCCTCAACGGCGAGCAGGTTTCGGCCGACATCAAGCCGCACCACAATCTCGTCGAAGTGTTGCAGCGCGAGTTCAATCTCATGGGCGCGCGCGAGAGTTGTGGGCAAGGAATGTGCGGTTGCTGCACCGTGCTGGTAAACGGTGCAGCGGTGTCCGGCTGCCTCTACTTGGCTGCCTTTGTTGACGGCGCCCAGGTGGAGACGGTCGAATCGCTCGCGGATGAGCGCACGCAGGCACTCAGCCCGGTGCAGGAGGCGTTCATCGAGGCCGGCGCTTTCCAGTGCGGCTACTGCACGCCGGGCTTTTTGCTGATGGCGACGCAGTTGCTCGACGCGCATCCCGATCCCGACGAGGATCAGATCCGCCATTATCTCTCCGGCAATCTCTGCCGCTGCGGCGCTTATCCCGAGATCGTCGACGCGGTGAAACTCGCCGCGCGCAAGCGCAAAAATCCTCGCCCTTCATAGCGGCGAGAAGAAAAGAGGCTCGCGTGGTATAGAGTGCCGTATGTTCCAAGCGCGAACCGAGGATATCACCGTCGAACATAAGCCCGTCGCCTTCGGCGATCTGCGCGGCTGGATCGCCGCGCTCAAGGCGCAAGGCGAGCTTCACGAGATCGACGCCGAGGTCGATTGGAATATCGAGCTCGGCACCATCATGCGGCTGGCGCAAGGGCCCGGCACCGGCAAGGCGCTCCTCTTCAACAACATCAAGGACTACAACACGGCGCAAAGCCGCTGCCGCCGCATCTTCGGCTCGGCGCTCAACAATTACCGCCGCATCGCCATGATGCTAGGACTGCCGCCGGACACGCATCCGCGCGAGCTGGTCAAGCTCGGCCGCACCATTTTGAACGGCAGTATTGCACCGAAGGTCGTCCCCACCGGCCCCGTGAAGCAGAACGTCCTCAAGGGCGCCGACGTCGATCTCTACGAGTTTCCCGCGCCGCATTGGAACCGGCTCGACGGCGGGCGCTATCTCCTCACCTTCGGCGGCTGCGTCACCAAGGACCCCGAAACCGGAGTCATGAATGTCGGCGTCTATCGCGGCATGCTCGCCGGCCACGATCGCATCCCGATCTTGATGTGGCGCGCGCAGCATATCGGCCATCACGTCACCGCCTGGCAGCAGGGCGGCAACGCGGAGATGCCGGTCGCGGTGGCGATCGGCTGGGAGCCGGAGCTGGGTTTCTGCGCCGGAGCGCCGGTCCCCAAGGGCGTCTGCGAGTACGACGTCATGGGCGCCATCCGCGGCGCGCCAGTGGAGCTGATCAAATGCGAGACCGTCGACCTCTACGTGCCGGCATCGGCTGAGATCGTGATCGAGGGCTATCTCGGGCTCGATCCCGCAACCTACGAGATGGAAGGGCCTTACGCCGAGTTCACCGGCTACCTCGCCGGCGACCGCTCCCCCAAGCCCGCAATTCGCGTCACCGCCATCACGCACCGTGACGATCCGATCCTGCGCGGCACCATCGAAGGCGCGCTCCCCGGCAGCTATTCGGAGAACGCGGTGTGCTCGTCGATCATGCGCGCGGCCACCGCCTGGAACGTGCTCGACCGCGCCGGCGTGCCGGGCATCACCGACGTGTGGTGCCCGCCGGTGCACGCCGGCATCAATCTCCTGATCCGGATGAAGCAGAGCTATCGCAATCAGGCCAAGCAAGCGGCGAACGCGATCTGGGGCTCATCGGCGGCACACGTGCGCTACAAGCACATCACTGTGGTCGACGACGACATTGACATCCACGATTACGCGGCGGTCGATTGGGCAATCGCGCATCGGGTGAACGCGGGCGAGAACGACGTCATCATCATGCCATCCACGTTCGGCATGGGGATTGATCCTTCCATGCGCAAGCGCGATCGCAATCCGACGCTGTTCGGCACCGGCAAGTGGAACCGCGTGCTGATCGACGCCACCCAGAACCTCGACTACGATCCCGATCCGGACTACGGCGGCGCCCGGTTCCCGCCGACGGTCTGGCCGCAGGCGGACGACATCGCCAAGGCCTATGCCCGCTGGAGCGAGCTCGGGCTCGGCAAGCCGAAAGGCGAATAGCCGTACGAAGAGGGAGGCTATCCCCATGATCGAACAAGCCGTCACCTTCCCGTCCGTAGGCCTCAAGCTATCCGGCGTGGTCCATGTGCCGCGCGGGCTCAAACCGTCGGAGCGGCGCGGCGCTTTCCTGGTGCTGCACGGCTTCGGCAGCAACAAGACGTCATCAAACACCATGGCGCCGACCAAGGTGCTGAGCGACTTGGGCTACGTGGTGCTACGCTTCGACATGCGCGGCTGCGGCGACAGCGAAGGCGAATTCGGCCGCGTGATCTGCCTCGAGCAGGTCGAGGATACGCGCAACGCACTCACCTTCCTCGCCCAGCATCCGGCGGTCGACCCCACGCGCATCGCCCTCATCGGATCGAGTTTTGGCGGGGCGGTCGCGATCTATATCGGCGGCGTCGATCAGCGCGTCGCGGCCGTCATCTCGAATGGCGGCTGGGGCGACGGCGAGCGTAAGTTTCGGGGACAGCACAAGAGCCCCGAGGCATGGGCGCGCTTCACCGCTATGCTCAAAGAGGGTCGCGAGCATCGCGCACGCACCGGCAAATCGCTGATGGTGCCACGCTACGATATCGTGCCCATCCCGCCGCACCTGCGCGCCAACCTCGCCGGCAACTCCGTGCAATCATTTCCGGCGGAGACTGCGCAGAGCATGTTCGACTTCCGTGCCGACGACGTGGTCGGCCGCATCGCGCCGCGGCCACTGCTGCTCCTCCACGCCGCCAACGATTCGGTCACGCCGACCGAGCAGTCGATCGAGCTGTTCAAGCGCGCCGGACAGCCGACTGAGCTGCACCTCATCAGCGATGCCGATCATTTCATGTTCGGCGAAGGCAATACCCGCGTCTGGGATTTGTTGCGCGGCTGGCTCGCCGACTATTTCCCTGCGTCCGCAGTCGCGCCGAAGCTCGCCGCTGCAACGCACGGGTGAGCGTTCGGCCCCGAGTTCGCCGTTTGCCCTAAGCGCGTGTGGGCGCGGCCTGCACGGGACGAAGCGTGACTGACAATGCAAGCGCATCCGACAGACTTGCAGAACTAATCGCCCCATGGCTGCATCAGCTCAAGACAAGCAGAAAGAAATCGCATTCTTCGACGGCCATGCGGCGGCCGACGATTACGACGTGTTCACGCCGCAGGCGAGCGCGCGGCTCGCCGAGGCCTTCGTCACGCTCACAGGGCTGAAACCTGGCGCGCGGGTCATCGATCTTGGCTGTGGCTCCGGCACCTTCACGGCGTTGCTCGTGCACGCCGGCTACAAGTGCGTCGGCCTCGACATCAGCGCCAAATTACTCGAGGTCGGGCGGCGCAAGCATCCGCAGATCGAATTCGTCGCCGGCGACATCGAGCATATGCCCTTTCCCGGAGAGAGCTTTGACGGCGCGCTCTTAAGCGGCGTCGTGCACCATTTCCCTGATCCTTCACCGTGCGCGAAGGAAACCTTTCGCCTGCTGCGCCCGCGCGGTCGCTTTCTCGCCTTCGATCCCAATCGGATGAACCCGTTCATGTGGCTCTACCGCGATCGCGCCTCCCCGTTCTACAACTCAGTCGGCGTGACCGCGAACGAGCGGCCCGTGCTCGCGCGCGAGGTTCGTGCCACCTTCGCGCGCGCGGGGTTTAGCGTCACCTCGCATTATCTTTCGGGTCTTGCCTATCGCTACGTCGCTTCGGCGCGCGCGCGCCTTGTGCTGCCGATCTACAACTTCGTCGACAACGCCCTCTTCGGCCTTCCCCTTATGGAGCGGCTGCGCCCGTTCGTGCTCACTGCGGGCGAGAAGGATTGAGCATGCGCGGGGGCAAAGCCTCTGTCAGCCTCATGCTGAGGAGCCGCACGAAGTGCGGCATCTCGAAGCATGAGGCCGCCGCATTGGTGCCTCCCTCATCCTTCGAGACGCTCGGTTCGCTCGCTCCTCAGGATGAGGGCGGAGCAAGTCCGCGCCCGTAGCCGCCGGCCTAATGACCCCCGAACTCGACATCGTCATTCCGGTCTACAACGAGGGCCACAATATCGTGGCGGTGCTCGCCGCGCTCAAGCACGCGCTCGCGACCCCCGCGCGCGTGTTGATCTGCTACGACCACGCCGAGGACGACACGCTGCCGGCGATCCGCGCCAACGCGGACGCCTTCGCGGGGCTGCCGGTCCAACTCGTGCGCAACGCGGGACGCGGCGTGCACGGCGCGATCATGACCGGCTTTGCCAAGAGCAGCGCGCCATTCATCCTGATGTTTCCCGCCGACGACCACATCAACGCGCCCATTCTCGACCACATGGTGGCCCTGGCGCGCGAGGACTGCGACATCGTCTGCGCCAGCCGCTTCATGCCGGGCGGCGCGATGATCGACTGCCCCCTGATCAAAGCCGCGCTGGTGCGCAGCGCCAATTTCACCTTGCGCCACCTCGCGCGGCTTCCCACGACCGACGCCAGCAACGGATTTCGCATGTTCTCGCGCCGGCTGATCGACCAAATTGCGGTCCAATCGACCAAAGGTTTTTGCTACAGCATCGAACTCCTGGTGAAGGCGCATCGGCTCGGTTGGAAGATTGCGGAAGTGCCAGTCACCTGGATTGAGCGGCCCGACCGCCGCACCCGGTTCCGCGTCTTTCGCTGGCTTCCGAGTTATCTGCGCTGGTATGTCTACGCCTTCGCCACCACGTTTCTGCGCCGACCGCCCAACACCGTCGCGCTGAAGGAGATGCGGAGATGAGACAAAGGCTTTCACACACGCGTCATGCCCGGGCTCGACCCGGACATCCATCCTGTTCGCAAAAAGTTTTTACGAAGACGCTGGACCCGCGGGTCAAGCCCGCGGGTGAAGAGGAGAGCTCGAACGCACGCTCAAGCCTCGACATGACAAATGAACAATTGAGTCTTTCCGCATGAAATATCCGCGTATCCGTTCGCGCCGTACCACGGCGGTGTCGCCGTGGGTGAGCCTCGTTGCGCGGGAGGTGGAGTTTTCGCGCGGCGCTGCGCCGCAAATCTACCACGCGATCGAGCAGCCCGATTACATCTCGATCGTCGCGCTCACCCGCGCTGGGAAAATTCCGATCGTGCGGCAATACCGGCCGGCGCTCGAGGCTTATAGCTGGGAGTTGCCTGCGGGCCTCGTCGATGCCGGCGAGGATCCCGCGCAAAGCTGCCGACGCGAGCTTCTGGAAGAGACGGGCTTTCGCGCGCGCGCCGTACATGCGCTTGGAGATAACTCCGCCTGCACGGGACGCCTGAACAACCGCATCCACAATTTCTTCGTGGCGGCGGGCGAACGCGCGAACGGCTTCAAGCCCGAGCCGGGCATCAGCGTGAAGCTCGTCTCGCCCGCCGAGCTCGTGCGTTTGATTCGCGGTGGCGTCTTTGTGTCGCAGCTGCATATCGGCGCGCTGTTGCTTGCCGAGCTCAACGGCTTCCTCACGCTGCCGCGCAACACACGTGCCGTACGCAAGCAAAGGTAGGTAGGCACGCTTCGCTCCCACCCTGCGGCTGCTCCACGCGCGGCCTCCCTCGTCATGCCCGGGCTTGACCCGGGCATCCATCGCAAAAAAAGATGGTCTCAAGCGAAGAGGATGGAGCCGGAATTCGGGCCCGGCCGAATTGCGCACTCATAAGAGCTGCAAGTCGGTCAGCCCGATTTGCGGTACTTCCTCCTCGGAGTGGCGAGTCCAGAGTTCTGGCGCGACTGCGGCTTTGCGCTGTCGGCGACCGGCGTGATCAGCATCGTCGCCGTGATCATCTTTCCCGACGACAAGCGCCGCCTGCAGAAGGGACTGGCGCTCGCCTTCGTGGCGCTGCTGCTCGTGGGCTACGCGTTTGCGCGATTCGGCGAGTCGGCCCCGCTCGCGGAAGCGCGCGAGCGCGCCGACGAGGCCGAGGTCGAGCTCGCGCGGCTCAAGACACCGTGCACGCTCGCGCCCGACGCGCAGCGCCGCCTCACGGCGCAGCTGCGCCAATTCGCCGGCCAGGAGTTTACCGGCCAGGTCGCCCCCGGCAGTGACGATGCGCGCGGGCTATGGGAGGCGCTCGATCCCGCGCTTGCCGCCGCGGGGTGGGTGCGCGTTGCACCCTACGGATTTGCCATCGGGAATCCGCCGCCGGCGTTCCGCTCGCGCCCAATTCCGGAGTCACCGTGTTCGTCGCTGCGAGCCGCGCCAACGAGCTCGCGCCGATCGCGCAAGCGCTTGCCGGCGCTCTGATGGCGGAAGGCATCATCGCCGGCGTTTCCGCCTCCCCCGGGCCACAAATGGAGGGGCGGCCCAATGTCATCGTCATCGAAATCGGCCGCAAGCCGTAGTGGTGCTTCTGCGGTCATTGCCGGGCTTGACCCGGCAATCCATCATCTTCCTAAAAATTTTTTTTCCAAAGAAGATGGACGGATCTCAGTATCGCTCCGTCATCCCCGCCATGCGCTGCAGCCCGCGCGCGAGCGCGAGCCGAACGGGATCCTTCGTCACTCGCTCGGACAAGCGCGGGCACCATCGCCGCAGCAGACTGAGCCCTTCACCCTCGACCCACGCCGCCACTACCAATAGCGTCAACAGCCAGGTGAGATAGGCATAGCGGCCAGCCGCGGCGTAGACGAGGGCAACACCGTGCTGCGCCAAGGTGGCGCCCGCGGTGAGCCGCAGCCATGGATCGGCGCCCCGCGTCAGCACGACGCGCACTAGCACGGCGATCGCGGCTGCATTGAGCGGCGCCATCGCCACGGCTTCTGACGGGCCCGCGAGCCACCCCACGATCTGATTGGCCGCGCGGATGACATGTTCGCCCGCGACGTCGCCATGCGCGAGCTCGGCCAGCGCCGCGAGATAGGCCGACGGCGGCATCACCAACAGCAGCGGATGCGCGGCGCTCGTGGTGAAGAGCACGACGGTGCCGCCGTAAATCCAATTATGCAGCGCCAGCGCCAACACCGGTGCGAAACCGAACGCGAGTGCGGCGGCGCGGGTAAGCGCCCGCTGCGTCAGCGCAGCGATGGCGGCGCCGGCGAGAAGCACGCCCGCCGCGGGCGCGATGTTCGGCCGCACGGCCAGCGCAAGGGCAAAGAGGAGCCCGGCGCCGAAGGCACGAGCGAAGCGATCGCGTGGCCCTTCGCCCAATCGGCCGAGCAGCAGCACGAAGGCGGCGAGGAAGAAGACATAGGCCGCGGGATCGGCAAAGCCGCGCGCAGCCCACTTGACGTATTGCACCAGGCTCGAGCCAAAGCCGACGCCGACGGGAATGGCGGCGAAGATCAGAGTCAGTGCCAGCGCCCAGGTGAGCGGCAGAAAGCGGCGAAACAGCGCAAACACGAGAAACGGCAGCAGCAGAATGAGCGAGAGATAGCCGAGATAGGTTTCGCCGAACACGAGATGCTCGGCGGCGCGCAGGTAGCGCAGCCCCGGCGTGAAGTAGAACACGGCCTCGCCGCCCTCGAGCGCGCCGGCAATATCGTCGGCAAGAAGCCGTTGCAGAATCACGCGCGCATAGCCGTCGTAGACGAGCCCGTCGTCGCCGCTGTCGAACGGGCGCATGCCGCCGATAAAACTTGCATCGTTGAAGAGCGCAACCAGCAGTGTCGCGGTGATCAGCGCGAACGGCAGCACGAGCCGGCGTGCGCGCCCGCGCACGATGAGCCCGAGCACCGCAGCGCTTGCGGCGAGCGCGAGGCCGGGCTCGAGAAGCTGGCGCAGGCGAACGGGCCAAGTGGGGTCGAGCCGCATCGCGAGCTCGTGCGCGATGGCCACGCCGAAAATTCTCCGCCCCACGTCCTCGCGCGTGAGCGCGCGGCATTGCATGTCGCCGTGCGTTACCACGTCGAAATGCTCGTCTGCGCCCTCCCACAGCACCTCGCCGCGCCAGCACAGGCGGCTGCCGACGAAATCGGCGCCAAAGCGGTACATGACGAACCACGGCATGGCCAAGGTCCACTGGTGCAGGAACGCCGCCGAGCGGCGGTCGCGGTACGCGCGCGCAAGCTCGCTCACCAGCGAATTCCAGTTGTAGGAAAGCTCGTTGATGAAACCGAGGCGCAGCCACACCGGGTCGGAAAAATCGATTCCCGTCACCCGCCGCGAATAGGCGGGACGCTGGAAAATGCCGTCGGCGGAAAACGCGAAGGCGCGCGCCGGAAATTTTTGGGCGCGCCAGCAGCCGTCTTGGCTCGCCGCACAGCGCCGCTCGCGCGGATATTTGGCATCGAATTCTTGCCCCATGATGCGAAACGCCTCGCGCGGCAGGCCAATTTCGGGTGCGTTAGCACTTCCCGTTCGCCCCCGCGCAAGCGGGGACCCCGGGCCAGAAATTGGAGCCCCTGGATTCCCGCTTTCGCGGGAATGAACGGAGGGAGTATCGCCCGGCACATCGACGAGAAACACGTTGTGCCCTTCCTCGATGCGCGGCGCGGGAAAGACGAACTGCCCGAGCACGCACAGCGCGACCGCGGCGAGCGCGCCGAGCCACGGCGCAGCGCGCGTGCGCAGCGTGCCCGCGACGACAATGACCGTCGCGACGACGAGCAGCGCATAGCGAAAGAGATCGTTGACGGGCAGCCCGAGCGCCGCAATGACCAGCACCAGCGCGGCGAGCTTGAGCCACCGCTGGTGCGCTGCTCTGCGATCGGCCAAATCTGCGTCGGTCAATGCACGCGCCCCAGTTTGCCGGACCGTACCCACTCGCATGCGCGCTGTCGACGCGCCTGCGCACCGCGTAGGGTGGGCAACGGCGGCTTCGCCGTTGCCCACGCGGTAACCGAAAGTCCGCGCAAAAAAAAGAAACGCGATAAGCTCATCCGCCTTGCCGCGACGTCGTCGCGCAAACGACGAGGAACTTGCGCGTGGGCAACGGCAAAGCCGTTGCCGAGCCTACAGGGAAGAATCCCCCATGCACCCCGTGCTCGCGCTCTACGAAGATGTGTTCGCCAACGGCGCCGCGCTCGCGTTGCCGGCGGGTGCACGCATGATCTTTCTCGTGCATGGCGGCGCGGTGATCGCCGGCCGCACGCTGCGCGACGGCGAGGCGTGGTGCGGCGAAAGCGCGGCAACCCTTACCGCAGGCGGCGAAGGCGCGACCTGCTGGCGCTACGAGCTCGCAGCGCCGCCTGCGCGGGCCGCGGCCGGCGTGAGCGTGCGCGAGAAACTCACCGTCGCGCTCGATACACTGCCCGACGGCGAGCTCCTCCTGCGCGGCGATAGCGTCGCCTTCCCGGGAGGCGGCTGCGCCTATCGGCATACCCATCAAGGGCCGGGCATCCGCTGCCTCATCGAGGGCGGCATCCGTATCGACACCGCGGGCCGCTCGACCTCGTATGGCCCCGGCGGCGCCTGGTACGAGAGCGGGCCCGAGCCGGTCTTCGCGCAGGCCGCCGATCGGCCGAGCCGCTTCATCCGCGTCATGATCCTGCCGCGCGCGGTGTTGGGCAAAAGCTCGCTGCAATTGGTCGATCCCGCCGATGCGGCAAAACCCCGCGCGCAGCAGTACCAGATCTTCGCCGACGCCCCGATCGCCCGGCCGAAGGGGTAGCGCGCTCGCGCCCCAGCGTCCCCTTCCCCGCTTGCAGCCGAACTCGGGTTTACCCGAGTTCGGCCACACATTAACTGGCCGAAGTCGGATAAATCCGACTTCGGCTGGAGGGACAGGGAGGGGGCATGCAAAAAGATTCAGCCGTTCGCGGGGACGAACGGGAAGGTGAGATGGACGCGAATTAACTCGGCGATGCGCGGCGCGGCAGTAGAATTTGCGCGGAGGCTTGCGGATGCATTCGCGACGGGAGGGATGAGATGCGCGTCATGACGCCCGCGGTGGCATTGCTGGTCGGCGCGACGCTTGCCTCCATCCCAGCGCGGGCGCAGAGCGATGCCGAGATCGAGCAGCTGGTGCGCCGCCAGGTGCAGCCGGCACTGATCGCGGCGGGCGGCATGGCGGTCGCGCTCAACATCGACGCGCGCACGCTCTTCTTCAACTACGGCATGGCGGACGTCGCGCGCCAACAACCCATCACCTCGGATTCGCTGTTCAATCTCGCCTCCGTGGGCAAGGCGTTCATCGCCACGCTTCTGGCCCAGGCGGTGAAGCAGGGCGAAGTGTCCCCCGACGATCCGGTGGCGAAATACGTCACCGAGCTTGCGCAAGGCGGCGACATCCGCAAGATCACGCTGGGTCAGCTCGCCACCCACACCTCGGGGCTCGACCGTACGCCGCATCAGTACGAGCCGTGGCATCGCGGGCCCTACACGCTCGCCGATTTCATTCGCTATCTTAATTCCTGGACCGCCGATGAGGCGCATACACCCGGCAAGCAGGACATCTACTCCAACACGGGCTTCGTGCTGCTTTCGCTCGCGCTCGAGCGGCGCTTCAACACGCCGATCGCGCAGCTCATGGAAACGCGGCTGCCGCTCGGCATGACCTCGACCGCGCTGCCGGTGCCGCGTGGGACCGCGCGCGGGCAATTGGCAGAAAAATTTCGCCGCCGCGCGGTGCAGGGCTACAACGCCGACGCAAAACCCGTCGGCGAGCCCGGCCTTTACAAGGCATATTCACCTGGCCGGGCACCGGACAGATTTTTTCCTCGGGGCGCGACATGGCGCGCTTTCTTGCCGCCAACCTCGGCACGCTGCCGGATCAGCGCGATCTGCAAGCCGCGATGGCGCTGGCGCAGCAAGGCGTCTTCAAGGTGAACGAGCGCTTCACCCAGGCGCTCGCCTGGCAGCGCGTGGTGAACGGCGATCGCCTCATCGTCGACAAGAACGGCGGGCTCAACATCACCTCGACCTATATCGGCATGATTCCCGATGCGCGGCTCGGCGTCGTCCTTCTCTCCAATTGCGGCGGCGAGCCCGCGACCCGCATCGGCCGGCAGATTTTGCATGGGCATGCGGGAGATTGAGTCGCGTGCTAGTTGCCGCGATCAGGAGGATATTCTCCGTTCGTCCCCGCGAAAGCGGGGACCCAGACTGGGCAGATAGACTGGATTCCCGCTTACGCGTGAATGAACGGCAGAGAGATCCGAGAGTCATCCCGTCAATTCATCAAAAAGATCTTTTCCAACTCGGATTACACTGCTCGATCAGTTGTAGCTTCCATGCCCTGTTCCATTTTTTCAGCTGGCGCTCTCGTTGCAATGCCGATTCTCGCGTCTCGTGTTGCTCGAACCAGACCAGCATCTTGATCGCGTATTTCTTCGTGAAGCCTGGTACGACACCAGTTCGATGCTCCCATGCGCGGCGGGCGAGATCTTCTGTTATCCCGACGTAGAGCGTGCCGTTACGGCGACTTGCCAAAATGTAGACCCAGAAACTCACGGCCTCGGACTCCTGGGATCCCCGCTGGAGTTTACCCCGCGGAGGGGGCACGGAGACGAACGGATAGAGGGACGCCATCCACCACTCATTTCCGCGCAAGCGGGAAACCAGAAGCCGCAGTCCATGGCCCTGGGTCCCCGCTTTCGCGGGGACGAACGGATATAGTCCGCCATTACCCCGCTATAGACCGCCATCACCCCGCGCGGTTGCGCAGCACGATGCAGGCGCCGCCGACGCGACGTATTGAGCCGCAGAGGCCCTCGGCCGCCGCGCGCGTGTCGGCGCCGACGCGCACCTGGTAGAACGGGTTCGTGCCGCGGGTGCGAAAAACGGAGCTGAACAGGCTCGGATCGCGCCCGGCGAGAATCTCGCCGTAGCGCCTGGCGAGCATGGCGTAGGTCGACAGCGCGCGCTCGCGCGAGAAGCCGGCGGCAAGCTGCACGCCCCACGGCGCCAGCGCGACGAGGTTCACGCGCTCCTCGAGCTTTTGCACGAACGGATTGGGCGCGCGGTGCAGAAGCGCCATCAGCTCGCCGCAGCCGGGCTTGGCAATGGGCGCGGGCTCGCGCTTGCTGCTCGCCGCCCATGCCTCGACGGACATGCCGGTGATGGCGAGCACGTAGTTGCGCGTCTCCGCCGGCAGCGGCCGGTGCCCGGATAAAAATTCGCGCAAGCGTCCCGGCCCGGCGTTGTAGGCGGCGGCGGCGAGACCGAGATTGCCGAATTGGTTGGCGAGCTCGCGCAAAAATTCCGCTGATTTCGGCAGCGCCTGCACCGGATCGAACGGATCGAACAAGCCGCGCTCGGCCGCCGTCCGCGGCATGAACTGGGCGATGCCTTGCGCGCGCTCGCCGCTGCGCGTGCGCGGGCCCACGGTGTTGGGCTCGAATCGGCTCTCCTGCCAGATCACGCGGGCGAAAAACTCGAGCGGCAAATTATGCGCCCGCGCCGCCGATTCGATCATCATGCACACGGACTCGCGCAGGTCCGCGCTGCCGGCACGGGCGGTCGGAGGCGGCGGTGGCGCGGCTGGTGTTTCGGCGGGCGGCGGCGTTTCGGTGCCAGCGGCCGGCGGAGATACCGCGGGCGGCTTGTCAGTCGTGGCAGAAGGCGGTGTCGTGTTGCTGCCGGCCGGCGCGGCAGGTGCCGGCGCGCTCGCCCCACCGTCCTGCGCGAGCGCCGGCGCCGCCGCAAACAACATCAGCGCGATCATCGCAATGCGGGCCATGCGCAACAACGGGAGAGGCGGTGAGATCGTTCAATGTAACCATAGCAGCGCAGGCCAACGCGGCGAAGCGCCAGTCAGCCTCATGCAGAGGAGCCGCGCGTGGTTCGAGGCCCGCCCTCGTCCTGAGGAGCGAGCGCAGCGAGCGTCTCGAAGGGCGAGGGCGGGCACCTCACCATGAGGGCGGCGTCTCGAAGCATGAGGCTGCCCGGAATCTTCGGTATCGCCCTCATCCCTCGAGACGGCGCTTCGCGCCTACTCAGGATGAGGGCGGCAGCCCGTACTCGCGCAACAAAAAACGGTAATGTCTCCCGTCCCGTCTCCGCGGCGGACGGCAAGGATACGCGTGGGCAACGGCGAAGCCGCCGTTGCCCACCCTACGAAATCGCACCCCCATGCCCCTTCCCCTGTCAGGCCTGTTGGTGGTGTCGCTCGAGCAGGCGGTGGCGGCGCCCATGTGCACCTGCCGGCTGGCGGATGCCGGCGCGCGGGTGATCAAGGTCGAGCGACCGGAAGGCGACTTCGCGCGCTACTACGACAAGCTCGCCGTGCCGCGCGCTCGGTTTGCTCTCTCCCGAAACTCGGTTCATTCCCCTCCCCCGCTTGCGGGGGAGGGACAGGGAGGGGGCACGCAACAAGATTCGTCCGTGCAAGCTCGCCCCCTCCCCAACCCTCCCCCGCGAGCGGGGGAGGGAGCAGACCGAGCAAGCGGAGAGGAAGGGCCAGGCAAGAGCGCGTATTTCGTGTGGCTCAACCGCGGCAAGGAATCGCTGGTGCTCGACCTCGCGCGCGAAGATGACAAGGCGCTGCTGGCGGCGATCATCGCCAAGGCCGACGTGTTCGTGCAGAACTTGAAGCCGGGCGCGGTGGGAAAGCTCGGCTTCCCGGTGGACAAATTGCGCCAAAAACATCCGCGCCTCGTCATCTGCTCGATTTCCGGCTACGGCGAGGAAGGTCCATACGCGAAACGAAAAGCCTACGACATGCTGGTGCAGGCAGAGTCGGGGCTCGCCTCGATCACCGGCGGCCCCGAGGCGCCGGCGCGCGTCGGCGTCTCGGTGTGCGACATCGCCGCCGGCATGAACGCCTACGAGGCGATCCTCGAGGCGCTTTTTTCGCGCGAGCGCACGGGGGAAGGCGCGGCGATCTCCATCTCCATGTTCGACGCCATGGCCGATTGGATGGCGGTGCCGCTGATCCAGTACGAGGGCGGCGCGGAGCCCAAACGCATGGGGCTCGCGCACACCTCGATTGCGCCGTACGGCGCGTTTCCGACGAAAGACGGCGCCGACATCTTGATTTCGATCCAGAGCGACCGCGAGTGGCGCGTACTCGCGGAAAAGGTGCTGGGCGACGCCGTGCTCGCCGCCGATCCTGCCTTCGCCACCAATGTGGAGCGGGTCAAACGCCGCGCCGAGACCGACGCGCGCGTCGCCGACGTGTTCGGCGCGATGCAGGAGGCGACGCTGACGCAAAAGCTTGCGGAGAACGACATCGCCTTTGCCCGCGTCAACACCGTCGCCGATCTCGCAAAACATCCGCAGCTCTCCCGCATCCAAGTTGCGACACCATCGGGCCCGGTGAGCTTGCCGGCGCCGCCCGCGCGCAGCGACGCCGCCGCGCGCCGCTACCGCGCCGTGCCGACGCTCGGCGCGCACACCGCAAAAGTTTGGGCCGAGTTCATGCCCGGCGCGAAGCGCTCGTGCGAGTGAGTCACCGCTCCCGCCGCCCGCTCGGTGCGTCCCCTCCCCGTTTACAGCACCCGAGTTCGGCCACGTAATGACTGGCCGAAGTCAGATAAATCCGACTTCGGCTGGAGGGCTAGGGAGGGGGCAGGCAAAAAGATAGAGCGAGTGTGCACAACCCCTCCCCCCCACCCCTCCCCCGCAAGCGGGGGAGGGAGCAGACTGAGTCCGCGGCGCGGTCAATGCGCAACTCGCGACGCCGTTCAGCGCGAGTCGAGCCGCCGTTATCCTCAGCCCGTGTCATTGCCGGGCTTGACCCGGCAATCCATCGTCTTCAAATGAAGTCGCTTTTTTCTTTCGATGGATGCTGGAGAAAGTCGCGCCTAATGCTCAGGACGCGGCGCTGATAACGGACCAACCCACGTGCGCAGCGAGATTTACCGCGAGAGCGGCGTCGACACGGCGGAGGCGGATGCGGGGCTTAACCGCATCATCGCGCGCGTGCAAAAAACCTGGCCGCGCGCGGGGCTCGGCCGCCTCGTGCTGCCGATCGGCTACTTCGCCAACGTGATCGAGCTCGACGGCGTCGGCCTTGCGCTGTGCACCGACGGCGTCGGCTCCAAAACCATCATCGCCGACATGATGGGCAAGTACGACACCATCGGCATCGACTGCGTCGCCATGAACGTCAACGACATGATCTGCGTCGGCGCGACGCCCCTTTCGCTCGTCGACTATATCGCGGTGGAAAAGACCGACGCCGCCATGCTCGACGCGATCGCGGAAGGCCTGTGCAAGGGCGCCGAACTCGCGCAAATCTCGATCTCGGGCGGGGAGACCGCGCAGCTCAAGGACGTGGTCAAGCACTTCGACCTCGTCGGCATGGCGGTCGGCAAGGTCGACCTCGGTAACGTCATCGACGGGCGCGCGGTGCGCGAGGGCGACGCCGTCATCGGGGTCAAGAGCAGCGGCATCCACAGCAACGGGCTGTCGCTCGCGCGCCGGGCGTTTTTTGCCGATCACCACTACGGCATCGACCACAAATTCGTGGAGCTTTCTTGTACGCTCGGCGAGGAGCTGTTGCGCCCGACCGACATCTACGTGCGCGAGGCGCTGGAGATTCTGCGCGCCGTTCCCGGCGTGCACGCGCTGATCAACATCACCGGCGACGGCTTGCTCAACCTCTGCCGCGTCGCCGCGCCGGTCGGCTTTACGCTCGACGCGCTGATTGAGCCGCAGCCCATCTTTCCCCTCATCCAGCGCCACGCCAAGGTCGAGCTGAGCGAGATGTACCAGGTCTTCAACATGGGGATCGGCTTCTGCTACGTGGTCGATCCTGCCGCTTCCGAGCACATACTCGCCATCCTCAAGGCGCACGGCCGCGTGGCGCAGGTGATCGGCACCGCCGTTTCGGATGCGCAAAAAATCGTGCGCATCCCGGTGCACTCCCTTGCCGGCCAGCACAAGCGCTTCTGGCACGAGGACGCCGGCAAGCGGCAGGCGGGGTGATGGCGACCGCCGTCAGTAGGGTGGGCAAAGCGAAGCGTGCCCACGCGGAAACCGTTGTGCAGACTTCGTAGGGTGGGTTAGGCGCGCAGCGCCGTAGCCCACCGTTTCTCGCCCCGCACGCCTCATCCTCGCAGAGTCCCTTCGTATTCTCGATCCAAGCGGTGATCACCTCTGCCTGACTCGCTATGAGAAATTCCACACGTCTGTTCAACCCCATGTTTTGATCTGAATTGTTAGGACGAATTGGAATCGCTTTACCGAATCCGACACGCCAAATAAAAGCTGTCCCCGAGCCCTCTTGTCGCGAATAAGGAGTCCGGAAGGCAGCTCGTGATTTTCAAACAGTCGGCAAGACCGTCGTAGGCTGTTTTAGGTGTCGCCGTAGCATTAGAGGCTTCATGCCTTTAGACGTTCCTCGGCAACCCTCTATTCTTCTTTGTCTCGGAATGCCGACGGCGGTAGAAAGCTCTCACACCACCTTAGCGTAGACCCGTTGGCTGCCCGCGACGAGCTACGCTCTGCGTCTATGGACTACCCTGCGCGCGAAAGGAACGTGGCCTACTTTTCCGGCTATCACCAAACCCCCCGCACGCGGGGAAGGGGACGCACCGAGCGCGCGGCACGATCGTGCGTTCGCGCAAATGAAAATATCCAGTGAGTGCGTCATGGCCGGGCTTGACCTGGCAATCCATCCGTTTCGCGAAAAGCTTTTTACGAAGAAGATGGACCCGTGGGTCAAGCCCGCGGGTGACGGGTGGGGCGTGTTGCGCGATTTATCCTCACCCCAGCAAATCGCGCGTCGAATAAAGCGCGATGAGCGCGAGGCCCTCCTTGCCGAGATTTTCCTCGGCGCCCTCCAGCCGATCGACGAGAGTGATGATACTCTTGACGCGCGCGCCGCGCCCACGCACCGCGGCGACCGCCTGCATCACCGAGCCGCCCTTGGTGGTGACGTCGTCGAACAGGATGACGGTGCTGCCGGGCTTGAAATTGCCGTCGATCTTGCGCTCGGTGCCGTGGTCCTTGATCTCCTTGCGCACCACGAAGCCGGCGACGGGGCAGCCGTGCCAGCTGCGCGCGCACACGGCGACGATGATCGGCACCGCGCCGAGCTCGAGGCCGCCGATCGCATCGACTTGCTCGTCCTTGACGAGATCGAAGACGAGCTCGGCGACGAGATGCGCCCCCTCCGGGTCGAACATCGTCGGCTTCATGTCGAGATAGTAGTTGCTCACCGCGCCGGACACGAGCTTGAATTTGCCGAGGAGCAGCGATTTTTGCTTGATGATCTCGAGCAGGCGCGCCTTTTGCTGCGCGAGCGCGGCCGGCCGCTTCGGCGCAGCCGCGCGCGGCGCGCGGGCCTTCTCCCGGGGCGCTTCGCGCGCCGGCGGCTCGCGTCGTCCCATCATGGCGGCTCGCCTGGACATGGCTCTCTCGCTTCTCCGTTGCGGCGACTTTTTGCGCGCACGGCGCCACGCCGCGCCCGCCGCACTGCGCGCGCAGTCTATGTCAGCCGCTACGGCGGATGAAGGCGTTTGGCGGGGAATCAACAGTTTAGGGACGAATGGTGCTCGCGCGGCCCACTCGGTGTGTTCCCTCCCCCGTTTACGGGGAGGGCTAGGGAGGGGGCACACACAAAGACCCCTGCAAGCTCCCCACCCCTCCCCCGCAAGCGGGAGAGGGAGCCGACCGAGGCTGCCGCTACGCCGACAGTTGAACTCCCAGCAGGCAACTCCGTGAAACGTGACCCCACCCAAAAGCCATTGACAGGGCAGGCATTAAACCTACGTTGATTGTGGTACCTGATGCATATCGAACGAAATCATGGTGAGCCCCGCCGCACTCGTTTTGGCAACCGTGAACGCGCCTTATAGCAAGCAGCTAGATGCGCAGGAGCTGGTTCATTGCCTGCTTGATGAGACCGCGGCTAAGGCCGTCCCTGGTCACATGTCAGTTTTTTTGGTGAGCTTAAGCCTCACCTGCAAGTAGAATTCGCCCATCAATTCAATGTAACCGAGGCACAGCTGGTCGCAGCGGCAAAGGCTTTTGCAGCGTATTCGGGCGAGTCCTACCCTCTCGCTGCGAGAGCGCCCCAGAACTCTGGACGAAACTATTTCGAATAGCATGTCGGCACATCCGACAAGCTAATTCGCAAGAACTCGTCATCGATGAATGGACGTTTGGTGGCGGCACAGCGATGATGCTGCAGATCAATCATCGCGAAAGCCGTGAAAGACATTTTTTTGCCCGACCCACAGCTGCTTCCATTTCTCGATCCTCAAAAGTGACGGCGTTCGGTCTCTCAAATTGGCATTCGCTAAAATCGGGGCGATCGACTTCATTGTCGCGGGCGCACTGACTTCCTCGCCAACAACCCAGGCCGACATTCAAGGTGAAGCTGTCTTGTTAGAGACAATCCCAGAGATCATCACCAAAAAGATTTACTACCGCGGGCCGATATTTTCGACATTGCAGCAGCAGGCGAGCGGCACGGAGATCAAGTCATTAAGGAACTAAGAAATTACCGCGACCAAGTAAGCCAAGCATTCCGTACGATAGATAAGCTTAACGTGGATTTTTGAGCGCCGCGATTGCGCAATTGGCAATCAAAGATCGTTTCAAGGAGATCGCCAAAGCGGCAATCCCAAGAAGCAAGGAAATCCTTCGCGCCGTCTAATGCTCGTAGTGTTCGCGGAGTGAAGCGCAGCTTCATCCGTCGAGGCGGCGAAAGGCGGCTTCGACCTCGGCATCGCTGGCGAACTGGACGCTTCGCCTGGGCAAGGCCTTCGAGAACCGCCGGAAGATGCGCGGCGTCGATCTCCTCCGGCTCACCGCCGCGGGCAGCGGACGGCTTCGAGTGCTTGTTCGAGAAGCTTGGTCATGAGGCGAGAGTCTAAGCGCTCGTTGCTTGATCGACAATCAGGCCGCGCGCTCGGTGTGTCCCCTCCCCCCGCTTGCGGGGGAGGGATAGGGAGGGGGTATGCACGAAGAGTCGCGCGGTTCGCCCCCTCCCCACCCCTCCCCCGCAAGCGGGAGAGGGAGCAGACCGAGTGTGCGCGTGAAGAGTGCGCCCTAACTCATCCCGGCAAACCGCACCTGCTGGCCCTGGTCGAGCGCCTCGTAGAAGCGCGAAAGCGGGGCGCGGATGGCGGCGGTGGCGGCGCGCACGGCAGCAAGGCGCTTGCGCATCGCCTGCATGCGCCCGACCGGGGTGAGCGCGGCCTCGGCGGGGCAGGCGGAAGAAAGCGTGTCGGCGGCTTTGAGCGAAGAGGTGACGAGCTCGTAGAAGGCAACGCGCTGCCCCCCGCTGAGCCGCACGTTTTGCTCGATCTCGCGCACCGGCCAGTTGCGCAGCACGCTGGCGAGTTCTTCGCACATGCCGCTCGAGCCGGTCGGCGATGGGCGCGGCGGGTTGCGCGCCGCAGTTTGTTCGCGCGCGGCGGCCTCGCGTGCCGCGGCATAGGCGCGCCAGCGATGCCGGCGCGAGGAATAGTCGCGACCCTCGCGCGAATAGTCACGCGCCTCGCGCGCGTCCTGCGCCTCGCGGCGGGGCGAGGTCTGCGGCGCATTCGCGGCGACCGACGCCGCCATCTCGCGATAGAGCCGCGCCTTCTGCTCGTCGTTGAGCGCGCCGTAAAAGGCCTGCAGCGCCGGCTCGACGACGTCGTAGGCCTTGAGCGCCGCGTCGATCCCCTGCGCCACCGCCTCGAGCCTCGCCGCGGGCGCCGCCGGCACCTCCTGCGGGCAGTCCTTGACGAGCCGCTCCGCCGCCTCGTTGGCGGCGTTGCGCAGATTCGTGAGCGCGTTGCGCTGCGCCTCGTCGGGGGCAACCGCCTCCGAGATCGCATCAAACGGCCAGTTCTCGAACTCGGCCGCTTGCACGGCGCAGCCGCGCACGAGCTTGTCGATGGCGGCGCCGAACGGCCCGCTGCGGGTGCGGGACAGCGCAGCAGCGCCAGGCGCGGCAGCGCGGGTTTCGCGCTCGCGTGCGCGCCGGCGCTCCTCATCCCGCGCGTCCCGCGCGCGGCGCTCCTCCTCGCGCACGGAGCGCCAGTCATCGCGGCTGCGGCGAAAACTCTCTTGGCCGCGCTCTTGCGCGCGGCGCCACTCGTCGAGACGCCCGCGCCGGCGCTCGTAGCGCGAATAGCGGGAGCGATCATCGCCGCGGTCTCCCCGCAGATCCTGCCCGAGATTTTGCTTGGGGCTTGGCGTGCCGCGATCCTCACCACGCGCCTGCCCTTGGTCGCGCGGCTGATCCTGATCTTGATTTTGCCCTTGCGCGTCGCGGGCGCGCCGCCAGGCGTCGAGCGAGGAGCGCGAGGAGGAGCGCTCGCCGTAGCTTTGCTCGCCGCCCCAATAGCCGTGGTGGCGGCGGCGCGCCTCGGCACTCGAGGCCACGCACACCACCAGCACCGCCGCAAGCAGCACGCTCGCTCGCACCATGGGCTGCGGCCCCCGTTGGGACTGCCTTACAACGCGCAAGGGCGGCCTCGGGTTCGCTGCACTCGCGGTGCACTTGCCGCAGGCACTTATGCCGCAGACTGAGTGCTCCCTCCCCGCGCTCGGTGCGTCCCCTCCCCCGCTTGCAGCCGAACTCGGGTTTACCCGAGTTCGGCCATATCTTAACTGGCCGAAGTTGGATAGATCCGACTTCGGCTGGAGGGTTAGGGAGGGGGCATGCACAAAGACTCGGCAGTCCACCCCCTCCCCACCCCTACCCCGCAAGCGGGGGAGGGAGCAGACCGAGTTCGCGGCGTCCTCACGAGTATTTGACGCAAGGTTGTCGCGCCTTAAGCCGATGCCTACCTCTAGGGCAGGCGCGGGGCTTTCGCCGCAAGGACTTGGCATGGCGTTGTTTGCACGAACGAAAAACCACGCGCGCGAGGTCGAGCTTGAGCAGCGCGTCAACGCGCTGCAGTCGGCGCTCAGCCAGTGCAAGGGCGTGGCGCGGCAGTGGTGGGGCTTTCGCGTGCGCTTCACCATCGGCGTGGCCGTGATCGCGCTGGCGATCGGCTTTACGCTCGGCGTCTACCGGCACGCGATCAAAGAGGCTTTCGTCGTGACCGCCGCGGCGGTCGGGCTCGCAAGCGGGCCCGGCGACGCCGCCGATGAGGCGGAGGCCGCGTTCCAGAAGGGCGACTACGCCAAGGCGCTCAAGCTCGCGCGTCCGCTCGCGGATGAGGGCAATGCGCGCGCCGAGGCGATCATCGGACAAGCCTATTACCGCGGCCGCGGCGCGCCGCACGACGACGCCGAGGCGGCGAAGTGGCTTAAGCCCGCCGCCGAGAAGGGTAACGCGGTCGCGGGCTACACGCTCGGCGTGATGTACGGCGAAGGCCGCGGCGTGCCGCAGGATTTCGCCGAGGCCGCGCGCTGGTACCGCGCCGCCGCCGAACGCGGCGATGCGCCAGCGCAGTACAATCTCGGCCTCGCCTACGCGCGCGGCGAAGGCGTGGCGCAGGACGCGGTCGCGGCGCATATGTGGTTCAATCTGGCCGCCGCGCGCTTTCCCCCGACCGACGCGCGCAACCGCGCCGCCGCGGTCAAGAACCGCGACACGATGGCCAACGAGATGACATCGGCACAGCTCGCCGAGGCGCAGAAGCGCGCGCGCGAATGGAAGCCGCAGGGGTAGCGGCGCGCGTCGATTTTCCTGACTTTTGTTTGGCTGTGGCGGCGGCGGGACACATCTCGTGCTGAGAAGATAATGCGCGCCGCACACTCGGTGTGCTCCCTCCCCCCGCTTGCGGGGGGAGGGTCGGGGAGGGGGGCAAGAGCCTCGTTCTTTCTTGTTACGCACCGCAAGCGGGGGATGGGACGCTGGGGCAAGACCGCTCCTTGTCGCAACCGCCCGCTACTCCTGCTGGGCGTGTTTTGTCATGCAGGCGCGGTAGGTGTAGATCTCGACGTCGCCCCAGGTGTGCTCCACAAATTTCCCGGCCTCCTTGTTGCACGCTTCCAGCGCCTGGGCACGCGCGCCGCTCATGCCCTCGGCACGCTGCGCGAAGCTCGGCGTCGCCAGCGCGGAAACGACGAGCCCGAAAACAAGGGCCGCCACGATTTTGCTGACCCTTTTCATGACCATACTCCTTATGTTCCTCACGCGACTCAACGCCGCGTGGTTGCGCGAGACTTTGGATCTCTCTTTTTGAGTAGACTCGAGACTCGTCTCGCCTGAATCGCGAGGCCGTTCCATCGCCCCGCGGAACGGCCCCATACTGCAAAGAAAACGCGCAACGCGGCAGCGCTGTTCCGTGGCATCGCACCGCTGTTCCAAGGGTGGAACACAGGTGTCGCGGCGGCGCCCGAATAGAACTCGTAGGGGTAGCATCCATCCACCCTCGTCCTGAGAAGGCGCGCGTGGTTCGAGGCCCACCCTCATCCTGAGGAGCGGGCGCAGCCCGCGTCTCGAAGGATGAGGGTGGGCACCTCACCATGAGGCGGCGTCTCGAAGGGCGAGGGCGGGCACCCTCACCTTGAGGGCGGCGTAATAGGCGGCCTGCTGCTCGCCGTGTTGCATCATGCAGGAGCGGTATTTGTGAATCTGATGGTCAGCCCAGGTGTGCTGGCTCACCTTCTGAGCCTCGGCGTTGCATTCCTTCAGCGCATTTTCCCGCGAGCCGCTCATCTGATCCTCCGCGCGTTGCGCAAAGCTCGGCGTTGCCAGGGCGGAAACCGCAATCCCCAAGGCGAGCGCCGCAGCCACGTGTTTGTGCACACCGATCATGACACGCTCTCCTTATCTCGCCCCACGAACCGCGACAACGCACGCGGCCGCGTATCGTTGGCGCCGCCGCTTTGCATCGCTGCAAGCCTGCCGGCCGCAAGCCATGGGAACGGTTACAAAATCGTCATCGCCGCGGCGAAAGCGTGAAATGCATCACTGGCGAGGAGGCCGAGCTCATCGCAGCGCGGACGGTTGATGCTGGAAAGCTGGTGCCGCAGGGCGGATTCGAACCGTCAACCTATCGCTTACGAAGCGATTGCTCTACCGTTGAGCTACTGCGGCGTCGCGAGCGTTGTAGCAAAGAAGCCGCCCGCTGTCGAAGCGGTGCGCCCTCTCCTCTCCGTTCGTCCCCGCGAAAGCGGGGACCCAGGGTTGGAGCTGGTGGCTCTAGGTCCCGGGTCTCGCTTCGCTCGCCCGGGACACGAAGACGTGGATTCCCGCTTGCGCGGGAATGAGCGGAGGAGAGATCTGCCCGCCAGGCTGAAAGTCAGTGCGCTGTCACTTGAACAGCGCGCGGATGCGGCGCCAGCCTTCCGAGGGCGGCGCGTCCGTCTCGGGCTCGCGCGGCGCATCGCCGTTGGGGCCGGGATCGTCAGGCGCGTGCACCAGCGGAATAATGGGCGGCGCCACCGGCGTTACCTCGGGACGCGGCGCGCGCGACTTATCCGCCGTCGCCGCCGCGCGGCGGTGGCGTTCTCGCGCTCCACCACCGAAGAAAGGGCTGCGGCGCGACTCCTTTTCATCCGGGCGCTCCGCTTTTTCTTCTGGGCGCTCCGTCTCGTGACTTCCGAAGAAGCCGCCGGGTCGAGTCTCCTCATCCGGTTGCCATGCTCGGTCTGCTCCCTCCCCCGCAACGGGGTCCCCGCGACGCGTTGCGTCGCGGGGTGCCCCTGTGGGGAGGGGGTGAGCTTGCACCGATGCATCTTTTCGCGTGCCCCCTCCCTGTCCCTCCCCCGCAAGCGGGGGAGGGGACGCCGCGGCACGCGTGTGCGCTGGACGCGGTGTCGCGACTGTCGCCGGTACCGACGCCGCCTCGGCGGCGTGCTCGATCACCGGGCCGTGGTCCTCGCCAGCGAGCGGATCCTTCCACTCGAACGCGTCAAGCCGGCCGCTGACCGGCGAGATCGGCAGCCAGTGATCGGAGACGAAGGCGTCCGCCGTCCAGGCCGGATCGCGCCGCGCGTTGAGCGCGCGCGCCATCCATTCGCGCGCGCGGCCCTCGTCGCCCTGCGCCATTTCGAGTTCGGCCATCAGCGCCGCCACGCGCTTGCGCGGCGCGGCCGTGTAGGGCGCGAGCGCGGCGCGCGCCACGGAAAATTCCTGCGCGTCGAGCGCGGCGCGTGCGACCGCGAGCGCGGCCTCGGCGTCGGCGGGTCCTTTTGCCGCGAGCGCCTCGACCCGGCTCAAGCGCTGGCGCGCGGAATCGCCGGGGCGCAGCGCCGCATAGGCGGCGGCGAGATCGGGATGCGGATTTTCGCGCCAGGCGCGCTCGATGATGCGCGATGCCTTGCGCCGCTCGCCCGCCTCGCCGAGCAGGCGCCCCGCGAGTGTTGCGGCCGGCACCAGGTCGGGGGCGAGCTTGGCCGCCTCGCGCGCGAGCGCCGCCGCGCGCGCGGGCTCGGTTTGCGCCAAGGCCTGCGCCTGCGCGGTGATCAGCACGGCGCGCTGGCGGCGGTAGGTGCGCCGGTCGATGAGCTTTTCTTTCAAGTTGCGGTCGAGCCGCTCGAGCGCGCCGGTCCAGTCGCCGGCGACGCAGCGGAATTCGAGCACCGCCTGCGCCGCCCACACCGGCGTCGAGTCGTGCCGCGCCGCCGCCTCGGCAAAGCCGAGCGCAGCGGCGTGGTCGTGGCGGCGATGCGCCTCGACGAAGAGGCCGTGCAGGCCGAGCACGCGGGTGTCATCGCGCGCTGCCAGCTCCTGGAAGGTCGCGACGGCCGCGTCGCGATCGCCGGAAAGCTGCGCGCTCTGCGCGGTGAGGAGAAGCGTGAGCGGCTCGCGCGGGGCGATGCGCAGCGCCTCGGCGGTGAATTTTTGCGCCCCGCGCGCGTCGCCGGAGCCGACCGCGATCAGCCCGCGCGAGACCGCGCGATAGCCGCGCTCGCCGCGGCGCTCGCGCCGGTAGCGGGCGATCGCTGCGGGCGCGTTGAGGAGCGCGCGCAGGATCGACCAGAAAAACACCACCGCCACCGCGACGGCGGCGATCGCGGCGGCGAGCACCATCACCGAGGTGTCGATGCGCTCGCCCTGCCAGGTGATGGCGACCTCGCCCGGCCGCTCGGCGAGCCACACCGCGCCGTAGGCCAGCGCCGCGACAATGATGAGGTAGATGATGACGCGAATCATGTTTGAAAGCGGCTCATATCAAAGTTTTAACCTGCGGCCTTTTATCCGTCATGCCCGGGCTTGACCCGGGCATCCATCGTCTTCGCAAAAACTTCTTACGAAGAATGATGGACCCGCGGGTCAAGCCCGCGGGCGACAGTTGCGCGGCGAACGCGGTGTGCCCCCTCCCCCGCTTGCGGGGGAGGGTTGGGGAGGGGGTGAGTTTACGCACGGGAATCTTATCCCGCGAATCTTGATGCATGCCCCCTCCCTACCCCTCCCCCGCAAGCGGGGGAGGGAACAGACCGAGCTTGCCGCTCGCGCTCATTCCATCGCCCCAAAATCGCATCGCCATCACCTGCCGAGCCCGGCCAGCGCGTCGGCGGAGAGGCGCCGGCTCGCGTCGCGCGCGGCGACCGCCGCCTGCGCGCGCTTGATCCAAGCCTCGGCGGGCACGCGCGCTTGCGGTGGAAGCTGCGCCAACTCCGCGAGACCGCCGGCAATATCGCCGCGCAAAACTTTCGCCTCGCTGCGGGCAAGAATCGCGGCAGGGTCGCTGCCCGGCGTCTCGTCGATGCGGCGGATGCGGATCAATTTTTCCGCGTTCATTTGCAGCTTGCCGAGCACGCCTTCGCGCGGCGCCGCGGAAGCCTGCAGCGACGGCGCAAGGTCGGAAAACTCGCGCGCGAGTACCGCGGGTGTGGGCACGCCCGACGCCGCGAACGGCTCGAGCGCGGCGAGGAGTTTTTGCTCGCCGCCGAGCGCCTTGACCGTGGCGAGCTCGGTCGCGAGGGGCTCGCCGCGCTCGACCGCGCCGTTGAGCGCGCTCGCGGCAAGCGCGAGCCGCAGCGTACGATCGCCGCGCTCCGCCGCCTTTTCGCCGCGCTCGACCGCCGCCACGCGGTTGCCCAAGCCTTCAAGCTCGCTGCGCACAGCGGCGGACGCATCGGGAATTTTTTGCGCAAGCTCGGCGAGCGCCGCAGCGCCGGCATCGGCCCGCGCGCGCGCCTCGCGCGCGGCGGCAAGGATCTCCTCGTTGCGGCGGCCGAGGGCGCCCACGGTCTCGGCGAGCAGCTTGAGCTCGGTCTCGAGTTTTGCGAGGCGGTCGGCAAGCGCCGCATCGCCCAGCGCCGAGCGGGCGCCGGCGGCCGCCTCGAGCTTGGCGAGACGGCCCGCGACCTCCTCGAGGATTTTGGGATCGGCGCTCGCCGGCGCCGGGCGCGCGGCAAGCTCGCGCAGGTGAAGCTCGAGCCCGGCGAGCCGCGCATCGAGTGCGCTCACGCTGCTGTCGCGGCCGACGATGAGCGTCGCAATACCGAGCACGGCAAGCACGATGCCGAGGCACGCCGTCGCAATACCGAGCAGCGACACGCCGCCGCCGCGCCGCCGCGGCGGCGAAGGCTCGGGCGCTGATGCGGATGAATCGGAAGGTGCCGCGGATGCATCGGGCGCTGCCGCGGATGGCTCAGACGCTGGTTTGGCCGGCTCCCCGCGCGAAGGCATATCGGAGGGTGCATCCATGTTTTCTTCTCCGTGCCGGGCAGCGCCGCAGCGGTGTGCTCTTTAGGACGGCTGGGTGATTCGTTGACCGGCTGGGCAGTCTAGAACGGATGGGCGGCGCTGTCGTAGCAGATTTGCGCAGCCAAACCTATGCGGCGTTTGGGCAATAGCGGCGCTGTTTGCCAATACCAGCGCCGCAAGTCCGGTCTGCTCCCTCCCCCGTTTACGGGGGAGGGGTGGGGAGGGGGCACGCATACTTGTGTCTTTCTGCATGCCCCCTTCCCTAGCCCTCCCCCGCAAGCGGGGGAGGGGGACACACCGAGTGCGGGGGAGGGAGCAGACCGCGTGTGCGGCAGCAGCATCGTGACGTCACGCCTCCCCCACAAGCTCGATCAGCGCCGCCTCGTCGGGGCGCGGCGCGATGCGGATGGTCGCGGCGCCGGCGGCGCGAAGCGGCTGCGCGACCTGGCGGGAGAGACAGAAATGCACCGGCGCGAGCGCGGAGCTTCCCTCGCGCGCGGCGCAATCGACATAGGCCTGCGCGCTGCGGCGCGAGAAATGGAGCACGCCGTCGAGCGCGCTTTGCGCGAGCGCCGCGGCAACGGGCGGCGAGAAGCGCTCGTCCTTGCGCGCACGATAGGCGACCATGGTGAGCACCGGCACGCCCCAATCCGCAGCATCGCCGGCGCGATCCTCGCCGGCGAGATAGAGCAACGCATGTTTGCCGGCGCGCGCGCGCAACAGCGCGGCCAGATCCTCCTTGTCGCCCTCGGCGAAGGTGACGTCGCGAAAGCCTGCGGCGCGCGCGGCCGCCGCGGTGTGGCGGCCCACCGTGAATGCCGGGAGCGCGGTGAGCGTGGCGCGCGCGGGGTGCGCGGCAAGGGCGCGCGTGGCGTTCGCGCTGGTGAGCACCACCGCGTCGAATTGTTGCCGGGGCAGCGCGAAGGCCACGGGCGCGACGTGCAACAGCGGCGCAACCATGACGGTGTGGCCGCGCGCGCTCAGGGCGGCCGCGGTGCGCGCGCCGTCAGCCTCGGGGCGGGTCACCAGGAGCCGCACGCCGACACACGGTGGTTGTGGTGCATGAGTGGTGCGGCGGACTCGGTGGGTCCCCTCCCGCGCGTGCGGGGGAGGGTTAGGGAGGGGGCATGCAACAAGGCTCGAGCGGAGTGTAGGTGCCCCCTCCCCACCCCTCCAACCGAGGTCGGATTTATCCGACTTCGGCCAGTTAAGAAGCGGCCGAACTCGGGTAAACCCGAGTTCGGTTTGCAAGCGGGGGAGGGAGCAGACCGAGTGTGCCGCACGGTCATCACCTCACCCCGCTTCAAACCGCACATCGCCTCACCGTTCGTCCCCGCGAAAGCGGGGACCCAGTCATTCCTGAATTCCCGCTTTCGCGGGAATGAACGGAGTTTGGATGCAAAGCTCAGATTCAAATGTTCCACCATCACCTCACACCGCCGCGAAGAAATCGGCGCCGGCGGAGAGTTTGAGCTCGCGCGCGGCCTCGGCGCCGAGGCGCGCGGCAGCGGCAGCGGCGCCGTGGCGCTGCGCCTCCAACACTTCGCTGCCGTCGGGTTTTGCGATCAAGCCGCGGAACGCGAGGCGGCCCGCGGCGACGGCGGCGTGCCCCGCGATCGGCGTGCGGCAGGAGCCTTCGAGCACGGCAAGAAAGGCGCGCTCGGCGCACAACGCCGCCGCGGTCGCGGCGTGGCTGATGGAGCGCAGCAGCGCAAACGCGCGATCATCGTCGCCGCGCGCCTCGATCGCGATGATCCCCTGCCCGACCGCCGGCAAAAATTCGTCGACCGAGAGCAGCGCCGTTGCGGCATCGGCAAGCCCGAGCCGCTTCAAGCCGGCGAGCGCGAGCACGATGGCGTCGACCTCGCCCTCGGCAAGCTTGCGCAACCGCGTCTCGACGTTGCCGCGCAAGGGCACGACCGCGAGGTCCCCGCGCAGCCGCTTGAGGAGCGCCGCCCGGCGCGGCGAGGCGGTGCCGACGCGGGCGCCGCGCGGCAGCTCGGCAAAAGTCTTTGTGGTGCGGCCGATGAAGACGTCGCGCGGGTCCTCGCGCGGCAGCACCGCGGCGATGGCGAGGCCGCCCGGCAGGAAGGTCGGCATGTCTTTGGCGGAATGCACGGCAAGGTCGACGGCGCCGGCGAGGAGCGCCTCCTCGATCTCTTTGGTGAAGAGGCCCTTGCCGCCGGCGTCGGTGAGCGGCCGGTCGCGGATCCTGTCGCCGGTGGTGTGAATCGCCTCGAGCGTGATCGCGTCGGCGGCAAGCGCGTGCGCGGCGGCGAGGCGCTCGCGCACGAGCTGCGCTTGCGCGAGCGCGAGCGGGCTGCCGCGCGTACCGATGACGAGCGGGAAGGATGGCGTAGGCTTTGCCGATTGCACGCGATGACCTCGCGATGCTAGGCCGGTCGCAGCCGGGGAAACACGGTAGCGCGGATGGAGAAGGAGCGAAATCGGGGATATGCCCGCGCTACTCGCTGCAAGCCGCGCAGCACACTCGGTGCGTCCCCTCCCCCGCTTGCGGGGGAGGGCTAGGGAGGGGGCACGTACGCACGAATCTTGTTGTATTCCCCCTCCCCACCCCTCCCCACCCCTCCCCCGTAAACGGGGGAGGGAGCAGACCGAGTGCGGGGAGAGAGCAGAGCGAGCGCGCGGAGAAAGCAGACTGAGTTTGCGGCGCGATCGAACGGAGCGTTGAATGCTGGTGCTCGGCATTGAGACAACCTGCGACGAGACCGGCGCGGCGGTGGTCGAGCGGCTGCCGCTGGGGCCTGGCCGGATTCTCGCAAACGTCGTGCTCTCGCAGATCGAGGCGCATGCCGCGTTCGGCGGCGTGGTGCCGGAAATCGCGGCGCGCGCCCACGTCGAGGCGCTCGACCTCATCATCGCCAAGGCGATGGACGAAGCCGGAAAAAACTTCGCCGCGCTCGACGGCGTCGCCGCCGCCGCGGGACCCGGGCTGATCGGCGGCGTGATCGTGGGGCTGACCACCGCCAAGGCGATTGCGCTCGTCGCCGAAAAACCGCTGATCGCGGTCAATCATCTCGAGGCGCACGCGCTCACCGCGCGGCTCACCGAGGCGACGCCGTTTCCCTATTGCCTCTTTCTCGCCTCCGGCGGCCACACCCAGATCGTCGCCGTGCTCGGCGTCGGGCAGTACGTGCGCCTCGGCACCACCGTCGACGACGCCATCGGCGAAGCCTTCGACAAGGTGGCAAAGCTGCTTGGGCTCTCCTACCCCGGCGGCCCGCAGGTCGAGCGCGAGGCGCTCACCGGCAATCCGACGCGCTTCTACCTGCCGCGGCCGATGCTCGGACGGCCGCACGCCGACTTTTCCCTGTCCGGACTCAAAACGGCGCTGCGCGTTGAGGCGGACAGAGTTGCGCCGCTGAGCGAGGCCGACGTGCGCGACTTTTGCGCGTCCTTTCAGCAGAGCGTGGTCGAGGTCGTCGCCGATCGCCTGCGCGCGGGGTTGAAACTGTTTCGGGACGCCTATGGCAAGCCGAACGCGCTGGTCGCGGCGGGCGGGGTTGCCGCCAACCAGGCGATCCGCAAAGTCTTGCATCAGGTCGCGTTCGAGACCGGCACGGTGCTCGTGGTGCCGCCGGCGGCGCTGTGCACGGACAACGGCGCCATGATCGCCTGGGCCGGCGCGGAACGCCTGGCGCTGGGCTTGACTGATACGCTCGACGCCGCCCCGCACGCGCGCTGGCCGCTCGCCGAGGTGGCGGGGCCAGGGCGGGAGCCGAACGCCGAAATGGCGGAGGTCAATCAACCAACGACGGGCAATGAATAGGGCTGTCGTCCCCGCGCAAGCGGGGACCCATGAACACCGACCGTGCCACATCGTCCCCTCCCCCGCTTGCAGCCGAACTCGGGTTTACCCGAGCTCGGCCACATATGAACTGGCCGAAGTCGGATAAATCCGACTTCGGCTGGAGGGACAGGGAGGGGGCATGCAAAAAGATTCGCGCCTGCTCACCCCCCCACCCCTCCCCCGCAAGCGGGGGAGGGAGCAGACCGAGTTCGCCGCGCGCCCTAAACTGCTGACGCCATGGCATTGGATCGCATCGCGGTTGTCGGAGCGGGCGCGTGGGGCATCGCGCTTGCCAACGCAATCGCGCGCACAGGCCGCAGCGTGCTGCTCGCCGCGCGCAATGGCGCCGACGTGCTTGCAAAGACGCGCGAGAGCCCGCGGCTCCCTGGCGTGCGGCTCGACGACCGCGTTGCGGTCGCCCCGATGGGGGCGGAGCTTTCCGGCTGCGATGCCATCCTGCTGGCGGTGCCCTCGCAAGCGATGCGCGCGGCGGCGCGCGCGATCGCCCCGATGCTGCGCGAGGGCACGTCGGTCATCGCCTGCGCCAAGGGCATCGAGCGCGGCACGCGGCGCTTTATGAGCGAGGTGATCGCCGAAAGCGCACCCGCGGCGCTGCCCGCGATCCTCTCGGGCCCGAGCTTTGCCGCCGAAGTCGCGCGCGGCATGCCTGCCGCGGTGACGCTCGCCACGCGCGAGGAGGCGGTGGCGGCGGCGCTTTCCCGCGCGCTCGGCTCGCCGGTGCTGCGGCCCTACCATTCGACCGACGTGCGCGGGGTCGAGATCGGCGGCGCCGCCAAGAACGTGCTGGCGATCGCCGCCGGCATCGTCGCCGGCCGCGGGCTTGGCGCGAGCGCCGCCGCCGCGCTGGTGACGCGCGGCTTTGCCGAGCTCGCGCGCTTCGGCCGCGCCTTCGGCGCGCGGGCGGAGACGCTGACCGGCCTGTCCGGACTTGGCGACGTGATCCTCACCTGCTCGAGCTCGCAGTCGCGCAACTTCTCGTATGGCGTTGCACTCGGCCGCGGCGAGAAGGCGCAGGCTCCGCATGCGCTCGCCGAAGGAATCTTCACCGCTCCGGTCTTGGTCGAGATGGCAAACGACAAAGGCATCGACATGCCGATTGCGAGCGCCGTCTGCGATATTCTCGCCGGCCGCGCCAGCGTGGACGCGGCGACCGAAACATTGCTGACTCGGCCATTCCGCGCGGAGGGGTAACGCGCCCTCTCAAAAGGCTGCGGCTCATCGGCTCCATCGTCCCTCCCCCGCAAGCGGGGGAGGGGTGCACACGGAGTCCGCGGCACTGTCATGCGCGTGGAGGTCGTTGCAGCAGTTAAGAAGAACGCGCTTTAATCTCGACGATCCGTGACGTAACCAATCCAGCACAGTGAGACCGATGGCGTATTGGCTTTTGAAAACCGAGCCGGAGACGTTCTCCTGGGACGATCAGGTCAAGCGCGGCGCCAAGGGCGAGCCGTGGACCGGCGTGCGCAATTTCATCGCGCGCGGAAATCTCAAAGCGATGAAGAAGGGCGAGCACGCGCTCTTCTATCACACCGGCGAGGAGAAGCAGGTCGTCGGCATCGTCGAAGTGATCCGCGAAAGCTACCGCGACCCAACGGACGAGAAGGGCGTTTTCGTCGCCGTCGACGTCAAGGCGGTCAAGCCATTCGCAAAACCGGTGACGCTTGCGGCGGTCAAGGCCGACGCGCGGCTCAAAGCCATGTCGCTCGCCAAACATCCGCGCCTGTCGGTGCAGCCGGTCACCGCGCAGGAATGGAAGATCGTGTGCGCGCTCGGCGGCGTGAAGGATTGATGTAGCCGCAACGCGGGCACAGGCCGATCTCGCCGCAAACTCGGCGCGTTCCCTCCCCCGCTTGCGGGGGAGGGTTAGGGAGGGGGCAGAATGATTGAGCTGCCAAAAGGACCCCGTTGGCATATCTCGAGGAAGCGGCGTGTCCGCGCGCGATCGCTGCGGGCGAATTCAACGGACGCCGAACAGATCATTTGGTCGGCCCTGCGTGCTCATCGCATGAACGGCGCGAGTTTTCGTGGTCAGGCTCCAATCGGGCCGTACGTGGTGGATTTCGTCTGTCACGCCGCAAGGCTTGTTATTGAGCTCGACGGCGGACAGCACTTCGAATCAAAACAAGAGCAGCGCGACGCTCGTCGAGATGCGTATCTGGCCGCCAAAGGCTTTCGCGTTCTGCGCTTCAACAATCACGACGTCATGACGAACCGGCGGGGCGTTCTGGAAACGATCGCAGCTGTCATTGAACGTGCCCCCTCCCCACCCCTCCCCCGCAAGCGGGGGAGGGTGCAGACCCAGCGCGGGGCGTGATCAAGCATCCAACACTATGTAATCCGCAGAACGAAAATTGCGGAACGCTGATGTGCGTCTGTGGGTCGCTGCCAGCTCAAATATTGTGGCCGCGCTTGCGCAGCTCGTCGATCATTCGCCCGTGCAGCTCACCACCGATCGATTGTCCCCATCGTTGTCCAATCAGGATGCTCTCCTGCGTGATCGCCGGCAGCTTCTGCACGATCTTTTGGCCGGTCGGCCCGCGATAGAACGCAACCGCCTCGCGCAGTTCATCGGCGGTGAAATTTTTGGCATAAAGCACCGCAACCTGCTCGATGAGGTCGTTCATCCGGGTATTCATGCCCTCCAGCACAAGCGGGACCATCGCATCGTAATCGCGCTCGACTTCCGGCCGGTTCTGAGCGATCGCGGGCTTCATCGCTTGCATGAGGGCCGGCATGGTGGCTTTGAAATAATCGACCGCGTGCATGGTGACGATCAGTTCGCGCGCCGCCGCCATCGCATCGGGCGAGGGCGTTTGCGCGCGCACGGGAGTAACGGCGAACAACACCGTCAGGCACACAATCAGCGTCCATGAACACTTGCGCATGAAAGGCCTCCTCTCGGCACACGTGACGGGATCATAGCGTGGCTCCGACGCAGCGCGGTCTCGGCGCACGCTGGATTAATCAACCGCGAGGCCAGCGTCCTTGATCAGCTTGCCGTAGCGCGCGTAATCGCTGCGGATGCGCGCCAAAAAGTCGGACGGCGTGGTGACGTAAGGCTCACCGGATCCGGCGACGGCGAGCTTTTCCGCGATATCGGGTTGCGCGAGAACCGCGCCCATGTCGTCGCGCAGCCGCTGCACGATCGCGGGCGGCGTGCCGATCGGCGCGAACAGCCCCTGCCAAATCGTCACTTCGTAGCCGGGATAGAACTCGGCAATCGGCGGCAATTCGGGCAATAGCTGCGAGCGCCGCTGCCCGGTCACCGCCAACCCCCTGAGCTTGCCCGACTGGATGAGCGGCGCGACCGAGCCGCCGCCGAACATGGCGGCGACATCGCCGGCCATGACGCCGATCGCTGCAGGGCCGCCGCCGCGGTACGGCACATGCACGAGGTCGATGCCGGCCTGCTGCTTGAGAAATTCCATGGCGAGGTGATGCTCACTGCCGTTGCCGATCGAGGCGTAGAACAACGGTGGCCGCGCCGCGCGCGCCAGCGCGATGAAATCTTGAAAGCTCTTGACCGCAAGCGCTGGGTTGACCGCCAGGATCAGCTCGTTCAGCACCAGGCTCGCCACCGGCAACAGCTCCTTGAGCGGATCGAACGCCATCCTGGCGTAGAGGTGCGGATTGACGGCGAGGAGCGAACTGGGGCCCAGCAGCAGCGTATAGCCGTCGGGCGCCGCGCGCGCGGCGAGCTCGCCGGCGAGGTTGCCGTTCGAGCCGGGCCGGTTCTCCACCACGATCGGCTGGCCGAGCCGCGCGCTCAAGGGCGCCCCCAAGGTGCGCGCGATGAGATCGGAGGCGCCGCCCGGCGGGAACGATATCAAGAGCCGGATTGGCCGTGCCGGATAGGTCTCGGCAGGTGCTGCGCTCGCGAGCATCGCAAGCGCGGCCGCGAGCGCGATACGGATCAGAGAAAACACAACACAACGCATGAGGCAGTGTTCCCGGCTAGAGGCCGCCGCCCGTCATTTTGCCGCACGCCGGCGCACGACGACAACCAAAGTCGAACGTCCCTAGACTTGTCGCTTCTGCGGCGACCGTCGCATAATGGCATGGACGAGCCCTTCGGGCGACGGCCCGAACAAGAGAGAATATTGCGTAGGGTGCTTCCCGGCGCGGTGCTTGGAGGAGGTTATGTCCGAGAAAATTTACGACGTTCCGCCGGAGTGGAAAAAACGCGCCTATATCGACGCCGATAAATATAAGGAGATGTACGCGCGCTCGCTCAAGGATCCGAACGGTTTTTGGGCCGAAGAAGCCAAGCGCCTGCATTGGTACAAGGCGCCGAGCAAGATCAAGAACAGCTCGTTTGCTCCCGGCAATGTCGCGATCAAATGGTTCGAGGACGGCGTGCTCAACGCCGCCTACAACTGCATCGACCGGCATCTTGCCAAGCGCGCCAAGCAGACCGCGATCATCTGGGAAGGCGACGATCCCAAAGAGTCCAAGCACATTACCTATCGGGAGCTGCACGACGAGGTCTGCCGATTCGCCAACATCCTGCGCAATCGCAACGTCAAGAAGGGCGACCGGGTCACGATCTATCTGCCGATGATTCCCGAGATCGCCTATGCCGTGCTCGCTTGCGCGCGCATCGGCGCCATCCATTCCGTGGTGTTCGGCGGCTTCTCGCCGGACTCACTCGCCGGGCGCATCGCCGACTGCAAATCAAACGTCATCATCACGGCCGACGAAGGCGTGCGCGGCGGACGCAAGGTGCCGCTCAAGGCCAATGCCGATACCGCCATCGACAAGGTCGGCGGCGTCGATCACGTGATCGTCGTGCGCCGCACGGGCGCTCCCGTCGACATGCAGCCCGGACGCGACGTCTGGTACCACGAGGCCGCCAAGGTCGTGACATCCGAGTGTCCGTGCGAGCACATGAAGGCGGAGGACCCGCTGTTCATCCTCTACACCTCGGGCTCGACCGGGCAACCGAAGGGCGTGCTGCACACCACCGGCGGGTATCTCGTCTACGTGGCGATGTCGCACCAGTTGATTTTCGATTACCACGACGGCGACATCTACTGGTGCACCGCCGACGTCGGCTGGGTGACCGGCCACAGCTACATCCTCTACGGCCCGCTGGCGAACGGCGCGACCACCATGATCTTCGAGGGCGTGCCGAACTATCCCACGACCTCGCGGTTCTGGGAGGTTTGCGACAAGCACCAAGTCAACATCATCTACACCGCACCGACCGCGATCCGGGCGCTGATGCAAGCGGGCGACGCGCCGGTGAAGAAAACCTCGCGCAAGTCGCTGCGGCTGCTTGGCACCGTGGGCGAGCCGATCAATCCGGAGGCGTGGGAGTGGTACTACCACGTGGTGGGCGAGGACCGCTGCCCAATCGTGGACACGTGGTGGCAGACGGAAACGGGCGGGATTCTCATCACTCCGCTGCCCGGCGCCACGCGGCTCAAGCCGGGCTCGGCGACAAATCCGTTCTTCGGCATCGTTCCGCAGATCGTCGACGCAGACGGAAAGGCGCTCGAGGGCGCCGGCACCGGCAACCTCTGCATCACGGATTCCTGGCCGGGGATGATGCGCACGGTCTATGGCGACCACCAGCGCTTCGTCGACACCTATTTCAAGGCGTATCCCGGCAAATACTTCACCGGCGACGGCTGCCGGCGCGACGCCGACGGCTATTACTGGATCACCGGGCGCGTGGACGACGTGATCAACGTCGCCGGCCATCGCCTCGGCACTGCCGAGGTCGAGAGCGCGCTGGTGGCACATGCCAAAGTGTCGGAGGCGGCCGTGGTCGGCTACCCGCACGACATCAAGGGCCAGGGCATCTACGCCTATGTCACGCTGATGACCGGCGAACAGCCGAGCGAAGAGCTGCGCAAGGAATTGGTCGCCTGGGTGCGCAAAGAAATCGGCCCGATCGCCTCGCCCGACCTCATTCAGTTCGCGCCGGGCCTGCCGAAAACGCGCTCGGGCAAGATCATGCGGAGAATCCTGCGCAAGATCGCCGAAGACGAGTACGGCAATCTCGGCGATACCTCGACGCTGGCCGACCCGAGCGTGGTCGAGGATCTCGTCGGCAACCGGCAGAACCGCAAGGCCCACGCGTAGCGGGGCCCGCCTGCGAATGAACCATCGCTGGTGCGACTACGACGAGCAGTGCCACACCGTCCCCTCCCCCGCTTGCGGGGGGGGGGGGACGGACAGGGAGGGGGCACGCAACATGATAGATCATTCTATTTGACCCCCTCCCCAACCCTCCCCCGCAAGCGGGAGAGGGAGCAGACCGAGCTTGTCGCTTGCACTGACTCCCGTTCGCTGAAGTCCGCGTTGGCGGACGCGCGCTCATTGATGTGGCGCCGCGACGTGGCGCGCGGAGCACAGTTGTTGGGATTTTGCGCGTCGCTGCTGCCGACGCGCGGTTTTCCCTGAGCTTTTCGATCGATTCGATTATTATAGTTAATGATCCGTCGCCGCCTGCATGAGGGGAATCCAAGCGGATTGTCGGGCGCCGACGATCGAGGGGATTAACGGGCAAAAAAAACACGGTCAAATCATGCATCTGTCACGCTCAGTTGCGGCCGCCGCGGCCGCATGCGCGCTGGCTGCGACCATGCCGCAGTTGGCGCAGGCACGCGAAATCGTCGGATTTTCGGGCTCGTATTCGAGCGGCACCGTCGTGGTGAAAACCAACGAGCGGGCGCTCTATTACGTGCTCGGCAACAGCAAGGCCGTGCGCTATCCGGTCGGCGTCGGCCGGGTCGGCAAGCAGTGGACGGGCACGGCCTATATCAGCAGCAAGCAATTGCGCCCGGCCTGGTCGCCACCCGCCGAGGTCAAGCGCGACAAGCCTTCGCTGCCGAACGTGATCCCAGGCGGAAGTCCGAGCAATCCCATGGGGGCGGCCGCGCTGACGCTCAGCGGCGGGGGAGAGTATGCCATCCATGGCACGAATAACCCGGGCTCGATCGGCGGGTTCGTCTCCTACGGCTGCATTCGCATGCACAATGCGGACGTGCTCGACCTCTATAACCGGGTCGGCTGGGGCACGACGGTGGTCGTCACCAGCTAAAAGTAGGCTTTAAGGAAACAAGGGGTCAGGAGCCGGGAGATTTCCCGGTTCCTGGTCTCTGACCCCTGATGCGCACGTAGAGCGCCCCGGCGCCGCCGTGGCCGACATGGGCGTCCTCCACGCCCGAAACGTAGGCGCGGAATTGCGGCAGTCGCAACCACTGTGGGACTTGGCGCTTGAGCACGCCGCGCTCGCTTAACTCGTCGTGCGCGCGGCCCTTGCCGGTAATCACCAGGACGAATTTGGCACCGCCCTCCTGCGCTCGCTGCACAAACGCGAGCAATGCCGCATAAGCTTCGGTCTGCGTCTTGCCGTGAAGATCGATGCGGCCATCGAGCGGTTCGTTACCGCGCGCGAGGCGCGCCTTGAGCCGCCGGTCGAACGGCTCGAGGCGCGGCGCGGACTTGGTGATGGCCGGCGCGACGCGCGGCGCAGCCTTGCTCGAAGGCGCCGCTTTGCCACCCGCGTCCATAGACGTCCGCTCGGCCGGCACGCGCCGCATAGGCGCGACCGAGCGGGTGATCTCGCCCCAGAGCTTGCGCTCCTCGGGATTGAGCCGCCGCGAGCCGCGCTTGGCTTCGCTCATGTTCGCGGCCGCCATCGCACGGGGCCAACTTGGCGGCGCAATTTCTTTCCCCGGCCTTCCTCCTCGCCCTTGCTGGAGGCCTGCTTGGACTTGCTCTGCTCCCGTTTGACTTCGACCTCGGGGATCGGCGGCTTCGGCACCGGGAGCGGCATGTGTTTTCCCGCTTCGACCATGTCGAGCTCGCGCGGGAGCAGCATGACGAAGCGGCCGGCGTGGCGAATGCGGCCGGCGATCCGGGCGGCATCATCGCCGGCCCCCCAATAGAGGTCGGCGCGCGCCGGCCCGACGATCGCCGAGCCGGTATCCTGCGCGATCATCAGCCGGCGAAAGGGGGTCGTCGGTTTCGCGCTCTCGATCGGCAAGCTCGCGTCGATGAAGAACGGCGTGCCGTAGACGTGAATCTTGTCGACCGCGATCGAGCGCCCGGGCACAAGCGGAACACCCCCCGCGCCGACGGGTTCGCCTTCGTTCGACAGCCCGGTGATGCGAAAGAATATGTAGGAGCGGTTGGTCGCACGCACTTTCGGCGCGTCGTCGGGGTTGGCGGCCATCCAGTCGCGGATGCGCTGCATCGACATTTCCTCGCGCGGAACGAGATTGCGCTCGATGAGTACGCGTCCGACGGCGGTATAGGGGTAACCGTTGTGGGAATCGTAATTGATGCGCAGCGGCGTGCCGTCTTCGAGGATCACGCGTGCCGAGCCTTGGATCTGAATCGCCAGCGCCTCGAATGGATCGCGGAGCCAGCAGATTTCGAGCTTTTGTCCATCGAGCGCGCCGGCCTCGATTGCGCCGCGATCGTGATAAGGCACGATCTCGTTCTTTTCATTGCGCCGGCCGACGAGCACACCCTTGTTGGGAAATTCGGCCCCGGGCTTTAAGCCGGCCGCGGTGAGATCCTGCGGACGGCGATAGAGCGGGACGTGGAATTCGGGATTGGGGAAGCGCGAGCCTTCCACGATCGGCTCGTAATAACCGGTCAAAAAACCCTGCGTCTCGCCGAGCCGCACGATCTCAATCGGCCGGAAATTATCCTCGAAGAAACGGCGCGCGGCCGCTTTATCGGCCGGCCGCACGCCTGCCGCCCGCCGGCAGACGTCCCCGAGCGCGTTGAACATCGGCCGCTCATCGGAAGGCTGCTTGATGTTGCGAAAGGTCTGGCAGCTGGCCTTGAAAGCCGCAAAAGCCGCGAGGTGATCATCCGCTGCCCAGCCGACGACGTCGGCCCACTTGACCGGCTCGAGCTGACTATCGGCGAGCTTGAACGGCTCGTCGGCCGATTGCGCGCAAAGCGGGCCGGCGAGCCAGAATGCCGCGACGGCGATGCTTCCGAGGAAGACGCACAAGCGCGCCGGCATGGCGTTCCGCCCCGGTTACTGCCCGGCTTCTGTGGCGACGAGCTTCCAATTGGGGTCGCGCGAGGAGAGGTCGCGCGCGAAGGTCCACACGTCGGTGACGTCGGTCACCTTGTCCGGATTGCCCTCGATCGCATTGCCGGCCTTGTCGCGGGTCACCGAAATCAGCTGCGAGACGAAGCGCACCGTGATTTGCGCCGTGCGGCCGCGCAGTTCGACGCCGGCGATGTCGGACTTGTCGATGGCGACGAAACGGGACTCGACGGTCTCGCCTTTGTTCTCGCGCTCCCTGATGGCCGCTTCGAATCCATCATAGACCTCGCGCGCGAGCAGATTTTTGAGCGTGCGGCGGTCGCCTTCGGCGTAAGCCAAGACAATCATTTCATAGGCGGCACGCGCGCCGGCAATGAAATGTTTGACGTCGAAAGTCTTGTCTTCCCGGGCAATCGAATCGAGCCCAGCCGCCAGCGCTGATCCGGTTTCGGCGATGCCCTTCCAGCGCTCGGCCGGGTCGACGGGCTCGACCGGCTTTTGCGCGGTATCACCGGCGCGGCCGGGCAGCGTGACCACATTATCGTTGGTCGCTCCGCGCATGGCATCGCGGGGGGAATACGGGTCGTAAGGGGGCCGCTCGCGGCCCGTGCGCTGGCCCAACACGCTTCGCAGGCGCAGGAAGATGAACACTGCCAGCGCCAAGAAGATGATGGTGTAGATGTCGAACACGTCTCGCACGCTCTCGACCGCCGTGAGGGAACCGCGGGATCACTGGCAAGGCAGACAGGAAATCTGCAGAAGCAGAGGCGGTTCCCGCATCAGTTATGTAAGTGCGCGACCGCGCTGATCCAGAGGCCTGTTGCCCGAGCCCGGTGCATGCGCCGCACCGGCGCGACCATAGACGATCCGAACCATGGCGCCAACAAGGCTTGTGACCTAAAAGCCGCCGCAGGAATAGCCCGATGTCCTTGGTTAAATGGAGATTAATCGGATTGCTCATCTTTCAGTCGCGCAGCGAGGGGCTTCATCCTCGCGCCATGGTTGGGCCGGACACAGCGCGGCGAGCCTTTCACCGCCACCTCAAACGCAGGTTCTAGAAGGTCCGCCCGCGTCAATCTCGAGCAGCGAAGTTGCGCTTTACACCCGCTTGGGACGGGCATCGCGAAACGGCAGGGGACCGCATCACCAGATTCCGTCTGATATTTCCGGGCATTAGAAAGGGCCGCGGGCGGGGCGCGCAAGTCCGCGCCCAGGGATGTGAAATCCTTGTCCGACTGGAGTGCCTGTGTTAGCCACGCCGCCGACTGCGTTCATTTGTGTGCAGTGAGAGGGGACAGTCGATGGCGACCACCGGCAATGGCGGACCCGCGCCGAGCCCAAGCGCTCAGCAAACCCAAGCGCAGCTCACGGTGCTCGGCCAGTATATCAAGGACTTCTCGTTCGAGAATCCCAACGCGCCTCGCTCGTTGACGCCGCCGCAAACGCAGCCTGCGATCAACATTCAAATCAATGTCGGCGCCCAACAACTCGCGCAGACGGACTACGAAATCTCGCTTAAACTCGAAGGCAAGGCCGAGAGCGCGGGAACGGTGCTGTTCGCATTCGATCTGACGTTCGCAGGCGTTTTCCGGATCCAGAACGTACCGGCCGAGACGCTGCAGCCGCTCGTCATGATCGAGTGTCCACGCTTGTTGTTCCCATTCGCGCGCGAGATCGTCGCAACGTCGGTGCGCAACGGCGGTTTTCCCCCGCTGTTGCTCGACCCTGTCGATTTCGTCGCGCTGTATCAGCAGCGGGCGACGCAAATGCAGGCCGCGCAAGCAACCACGTCGTCGAGCTAGAAGATCCTGAGCGGGCCCACGCGATTTGTGGTACCGCTATGATTAGGGATCGAGCTCGCTGCAAATTTCAGGCGGCTGCGGCCGGCAGGCTGAGATAGTCGCGCCAGATCACACTTTCTCCAAGCGTTGCGATAAAGGCGAGATGCGCCTCGCGCTCCTCCTCGCTCAACCGCACCACGAGCGCCTCGGGACGGACCACGGCGGCTGGACCGGCCGTCGCGACCGTCGCGCCCACTCCCATCTCCACGAGGACAAGCTGCGCCTGCCGGGCCCCAATCAGCTCGAGATAGACGTCCGCGAGAAGTTCGGCGTCGAGCAGCGCGCCGTGCTTGGTGCGATGTGAATTATCAATTGCAAACCGCGCGCAAAGGTCGTCGAGGCGGTTTGGCGCTCCCGGGTATTTGCGGCGCGCCAGCAGCAGCGTATCGAGCACCCGCTCGCGCGCGAGGAGCAGTTTGCCGGCACGCTCGAGTTCGGCATTGAGAAAGGCGAGATCAAACACCGCGTTGTGCGCAATAAGCGGCGCATCGCCGATGAATGCGATCAAGTCCTCGACGATCTCGGCGAAGAACGGCTTGTCCTTGAGAAACTCGGTCGACAGGCCGTGGATCGCAACGGCTTCGGACGGCACCTCGCGCTCAGGATTGAGATAGCGATGAAAGCTCTGCCCCGTCGGGATGCGGTTGACGAGCTCGATGCAGCCGATCTCTACCACCCGGTGGCCTTGAAAGGGATCGAGTCCCGTGGTCTCGGTATCGAGTACGATTTCGCGCACGGCAACGTTTCCATCTTGATGCCCGCAGCTGACGAATCACTTGCGCCGCCTCGGCATTCTAGCAATCGCCTTGAGGATCGCACGCACCTGCGCGCGCGCCGCCTCGAGGCCGTGCGATGTATCCACGACGAAATCGGCCCGCCGCCGCTTCTCAGCATCCGGCATCTGCTTCGCGAGGATGGCGTCGAGTTTGTCCACCGTCATGCCGGGGCGTTCGAGCGCGCGCGAGCGTTGCACCTCCGGTGGCGCGGATACCACGACCACGGCATCGACCCGTTCCTCGCCACCGGTCTCGAATAAGAGTGGAATATCGAGAACCGCGACCTCCTCGCCGCGCGCGTCGGCTTCGGCCAAAAGGCGTCGCTCGGCCTCTTGCACCAGGGGATGAATGATTGTTTCGAGCCGTTTGAGTGCTCCGCTGTCGCCCAGGACCCGCGCGGCCAGCTCCGCGCGGTCGACCTTGCCGCCCGCGGTTGTGCCGGGAAATGCCGCCTCGATCGCGGCGGCAGCCTCTCCTTCGTACAGGCGATGGACGACCGCGTCGGCGTCGTGCACCGGTACGCCTTCCTCGGCAAAGAACCGTGCCGTCGTCGATTTTCCCATGCCGAGGGAGCCGGTGAGACCGAGAATGAACATGACGCCCCCATAGCCCAAGCTGTCTGACAATTCACCCAGCCAGCCAGCCGGCCTGACGGAAATATTGTAGGAGCGCCATGAGCGGCAGCCCAAGAATGACGAAATGGTCGCCTTCGATGCGCTCAAAAAGATGGATGCCGAGCCGCTCGAGTTGGTAGCCGCCGACGCTTGCCGTGAGAGCGGGTCCCGCGGCATCGAGATAGGCTTCGAGGAACTGATCTGAAAAGGCGCGCATGGTGAGCCGTGCAAGCTCACGGTGTTCCCACAGAATGGAGCTGCCTTGCGCCAGGGCGATCGCACTATGAAGCTCGTGCGTTCGACCGCGCAGGGCTTCGAGTTGATTGCGCGGACCGGCGCGATCGCTGGGCTTCGAGAATCGCCGGTTGCCAAGCGCTAGCGTCTGATCCGCGCCCAACACCAGCCGGCTGGGAAAGCGAGCGGCCACGGCTCGTGCTTTCTCACGCGCGAGCAGCGCCGCGATTTCGCCCGCATCCCGGCCCGTGCTGCTTTGTTCGATCGCGCGCTCGTCGATATCGGCAGCCTGAGTCTCGATCGGGACGCAGGCATGGCGTAGGATGGCATGCCGGATCTCGCTCTTGGACGCGAGGACCAGCGGTTCGTGGGCGAGCCAAAGTGGCATCGCTCAAGCGACCGGTTGGCGGCGGCGTTCGGCTAGAAAGCTCATTACTGCGGCGGCGGTCTCTTCGATCGAGCGCCGGGTTACGTCAATGCTCGGCCAGTTGTGCCTGGCACAGAGCTTGCGCGAGAACGCGACCTCCTCGGCAACCGCCTTGCGATCGATATATTGGTCCCCGTCGTTATGCGCCCTGAGGCCGAGCAACCGATTTTGTCGGATTTGCACGATCCGCTCCGGGCTTGCGTAGAGCCCGACGACAAGCGGCCGTGAGAGCTGCTCGACATGCCTCGAGATCGCGACCCCTGGCACAACCGGTACGTTGCCGGTCTTTACGCCGCGGTTCGCCAAGTAAATCGAGGTGGGCGTCTTCGACGTACGCGATACCCCGACGAGCACCACATCAGCTTCTTCCAAGTCCTCGAGATGCTGGCCATCATCGTGCAACATTGAGTAGTTAAGGGCGTCGATCCGCTTGAAATAATCAGCGTTCAGGGTGTGTTGCGCCCCCACACGATGCGAGGTTTCGGTTCCAAGATAGGACTGGAGCAGCTGTAGGACCGGTCCCAGAATCGACAAGCAGGGCAGGCTCAGTTCGCGGCAATGATTTTCGAGTCGTTGCAGCAGCACATCGTCAAGCAGGGTGTAAAGGACGATACCAGGCGACTCTTCGATCTCAGCCAGTACACGATCGAGTTGTTTCTGTGTCCGGACCAAAGGATAGATATGCTCCACCGCCGAGACTTTTGTATATTGCGCCGTCGCCGCACGAGCGACGGTGGTTAACGTCTCCCCGGTCGCATCAGATACGAGATGAAGATGGAAATAGCTAGCGGTACGCTGCGGCATGGTGCAGAGGACTAACTGTGGATTGTTGGTGAGAAGGCCACGAGTGGCACCCAAGTGCAAGCCCACGATGGGCTAAACCCCCCGGACATTCCCCACTATAAATGTGAGGAGACCGTTGGCAATTATCGGCCAACGCACTGGGTAAATGTGAATCATATCTGGATGACGAATTAAAAGACCCGATGAAACAAGCGATAAAGCTTAGACTTTCGAATTGCATCACATGGATCACAATTTACTCCACAGGGCGAGCATAACTTTCTCGACGTGGATACCATGTGGACGGAGATGTACGAGTCAAATCAACATCCCAACAATCACAACAAAGATTCTTAAGTTCTATGTTTAGAGGAAGCTCCATGATGGAATATCGCGTGTGACAAAGCTGATTCTCGAAGTTCTTAATCGTCGACGTTGCAGTCCACCACCGATCTGGTTGATGCGGCAAGCTGGTCGCTATCTGCCGGAATATCGAATGCTGCGTGAGAAAGCTGGAGATTTTTTTGAACTCTGCTTCACGCCTGAGTTCGCGGCGGAAGCGACGCTTCAACCAGTTCGTCGATTTGGTTTCGACGCTGCAATTCTGTTTTCCGATATCCTGGTCGTGCCATATGCACTTGGACAGTCTGTACGCTTTACGCCGAACGAGGGACCGCAGCTCGATGCAATTGTGGATCGCCCAGGCGTGACACGGCTGAAGACCAAACTTGACCACGGTGTGCTCGCACCGATTTACGAGGCGATCGAGCGGGTGAAAAAAGATCTTCCAGCGAACGTTTCATTGCTTGGGTTTTGCGGCGCGCCGTGGACGGTGGCAAGCTACATGGTCGCAGGCGTTGGCACATCGGAGCAGGAGCCTGCGCGGCGCTTTGCCTATCGAGATCCCGAGGGATTTAGCAGGCTGATCGAAAAGCTGGTCGAGGCGTCTGCCAGCTACCTCGTTCGGCAGCTGGAAGCGGGGGTCGACGCGGTCCAGATTTTCGATACCTGGGCCGGTGTACTGCCGGCACAAGAGTTCCATCAGTGGTGCATCGAGCCTACCCAGAGGATTATCGCCAAGGTCCGCCATCACGTCGCGAACGCAAAAGTCATTGGATTTCCCCGAGGTGCCGGCACCGCACTGTTGCGCTATGTGAAAGACGTGCCGGTAGACGCCATTAGCCTCGATTGGACGGTCGATCCCACCTTCGCGCGGGAGCACATTCAGCCACACCTGCCAGTGCAGGGAAATCTCGACCCGCTGGTGCTGCTCGCTGGTGGCACTGCACTGGACCGCTCCGTCGAGACAATACTGAAAGCGTTCTCCGGGCGCCCGTTCATCTTCAATCTCGGACACGGCATTCTGCCGCAAACGCCAATTGCGCATGTGGAGCAGATGCTTGCCCGCGTGCGCGCAGTTGCACCTACGTGATCAGCGGAGTGAGCCATGTATGTGTGGCTGAAAGCATTCCACGTGATCGCGATCATCGCGTGGATGGCGGGAATGCTCTATCTGCCCCGCCTAATCGTCTATCATTGCGAGACCGAGCCCCACTCCAGGCAGTCTGAAACGTTCAAGCTCATGGAGCGGCGGCTCCTCAACGTGATCGCCACACCCGCCATGGCGGTAAGCTGGGTGCTTGGCTTGTGGCTTGCGTGGACCGGCGGCGCCTACGTCACCGGCTGGCTGCAGGCGAAGGTCGTCTTGGTTCTCGCCCTCTCCGCCTTACATGGATTCTTTGTGCGCTGCGTGCGCGATTTCGCCCATGACCAGAATCGACACTCTCAGAGATTCTATCGAATTATCAATGAGGTATCGACGGTGCTCTTGATCGGAATCGTTATCCTCGCCGTCGTCAAGCCGTTCTGATGAACCCACAACAGAATGAAGGCGACCACGCGCGGCACTTGCGCATGGAAGCGTCTTTACATATCTTCGGTTCATCTCCCCGAACGCAGGCAGATGCATTTAGTTACCGGCCCAAGTGCGGGAGCCGGACCGAGTATCGGGCTTAAAGTCCTCGGTTAAGACCTGCGATTCTCCCCTTCCGTATCGATCGGCAGCTTTTTTAGTCACCGATCCCCTCCACAGGACTACCCCCTATGCGGGAAATGAAACTCCAGGACCTCAAGGCCAAAACGCCGGCCGAGCTCGTCTCGTTCGCCGAGGAGCTCGAGGTCGAAAATGCCAGCACCATGCGCAAGCAGGAGCTGATGTTCGGTATTCTCAAACAGCTCTCCATGCGCGAGACCGACATCATCGGTGAAGGCGTGGTCGAGGTGCTCTCCGACGGCTTCGGCTTCCTACGCTCGCCGGAAGCAAATTACCTGCCTGGGCCCGACGACATCTACGTCTCGCCGTCGCAGATCCGACGGTTCGGGCTGCGCACCGGTGACACGATCGATGGCCATATCCGCTCGCCCAAGGAAGGCGAGCGCTATTTTGCGCTGCTCAAGGTCAACACGATCAACTTTGAGGATCCGGAGAAGGCGCGCCACAAGGTCAATTTCGACAATCTCACGCCGCTCTATCCCGAGGAGCGGTTACGCATGGAGCACGAGGATTCGACCAAGAAGGACCTTTCTCCCCGGGTGATCGATATCGTTGCGCCGATCGGCAAAGGCCAGCGCGCATTGATCGTGTCGCCGCCGCGCACGGGCAAGACCGTGCTGTTGCAGAACATCGCCCACGCCATCACGTCGAACCATCCGGAATGCTACCTGATCGTGCTGCTGATTGACGAGCGGCCGGAGGAGGTGACCGACATGCAGCGTTCGGTGAAGGGCGAGGTCGTATCCTCGACCTTCGACGAGCCGGCATCGCGCCATGTTCAGGTCGCCGAAATGGTGATCGAAAAGGCCAAGCGCCTGGTCGAGCACAGCCGCGATGTGGTCATTCTACTCGATTCCATTACTCGGCTTGGGCGTGCCTACAACACGGTGGTGCCGTCCTCCGGTAAGGTGCTCACCGGCGGCGTCGACGCCAACGCGCTGCAGCGGCCGAAGCGCTTCTTCGGCGCGGCGCGCAACATCGAAGAAGGCGGTTCGCTCACCATCATCGCGACCGCGCTGATCGATACAGGCAGTCGTATGGACGAGGTGATCTTCGAGGAGTTCAAGGGCACTGGCAATTCGGAAATAATTCTCGACCGCAAAGTGGCCGACAAACGCACCTTCCCGGCCATGGACATCACGCGCTCGGGCACGCGCAAGGAGGAACTGCTGGTGCCGCCCGATCAGCTCAAGAAGATGTACATCCTGCGCCGCATCCTCAATCCCATGGGAACCATGGATGGGATCGACTTTCTGCTCGACAAGCTGCGCAACACCAAGACGAATGGCGACTTCTTCGAGTCGATGAACGCGTGATCAGTGCCGCGCCGCACGCGCGGCTTCGGCCATCGCATCGGGCTCACTTACAGGCAGCGAGCAAGTCTCGCCGACGCAGACGAAGGCTGCGCTCTGCGCGGCTGCATTGATCTTGTCGTAGGCGGGATGGCCGGGCGGCAGCGCCGGCGACGCGCGCAAGACCACGCGGTCGAGGAAAGAAAGCCTGCGCGCGGCGGCGAGGAGTTCGTTGGCGCGCTCATCCTCTCCTACCACCACGATCTCGGCTGCGCGCAGGCGCAGGTCCAGCGCGTTGAGAAACGAGAGATGCGCAAAGACATTTTCGGCTGCGCTCGCGGCTATGCCTTCGAATAGTCGATCAGCCTTGTCGCGCCAGGCGTGCTGACCGGTGAAGAACGCGAGGCGGACCAGGTTCTGCGCCGCCAGACCGTTGGGATTCGGTGTCGCATCATCGCTGGTGGAGTTGGGTCGCACGACCAAGCCCACGGCATCATCGGCAGTGAGGAAATAGCCGCCGTTCTCCGCATTGGCGTAATGCCGGTCGAACGTCGCCTGCCAGGCGAGTGCGCGCTCCAGATAAGCTTGCTCGCCGGTGGCTTCGTGAAGCGCGAGCGCTGCCCGAATCATTGAAGCGTGATCGGAGGCGAGACCCGGCACGAGCAGCTTGCCCGCGCGCCAAGAATGACCGAGGCGGTCGCCCCGCGCCATCTTGGCGTCAACGAAGAGGAAGGTGCGCGCGGCCATTTCCACCCATAGTGGCTCGCTTAGCGCGAGGGCGGCATTGACGAGCGCGGCAATCATCAAACCGTTCCAGTCTGCCAGCACTTTGTCATCCAGGCCCGGGCGCACTCGCTTTGCACGCACGCTCAGCAATGTGTCGCGCAGCGGCGCGAGCCTGTGCTCATCCTCCAAACTGCGCGGCATATGCTTGAGGCGATTGAGAATGTTGTGGCCTTCGAAATTGCCTTCGGCGGTGACGTCGTAGTGGGCGGCGAAAAAGTCGGCATCGTCGTTACTTAATACGCTTCTCACCTCGTCCAACGACCATACGTAGAACTTGCCCTCTTCACCTTCGGAGTCGGCGTCCAGCGACGCGCAAAACGCTCCCTCCGGTGTCGTCATTTCTCGCGCGAGCCAAGCCACCGTCTCGCGCGCGCGACGGGCGAACAAGTCGTTGCTCGAGCGCAGGTAGGCGAGCGCGAGCAATTCGAGCAGGAGCGCGTTGTCGTAAAGCATCTTTTCGAAATGCGGCACGAGCCAGCGCTCGTCAACCGAATAGCGCGAGAAGCCGCCACCGAGATGATCGTAGATGCCCCCCTCGCAAATGCGAGCGAGCGTGAGCTCCACCGCCGCGAAACAGCGGTTGTTGTTCGTGCGTTCGCCCGCGCGCCACAAAAATTCCAGCATCATTGACTGCGGAAATTTCGGCGCACCGCGTATGCCGCCGTTGACGGGGTCGATTACGCCCAAGAGTTGATCAGCAGCGCGATCGAGGTCGCCTGCCCCAATCACGACGCGGCCCTTGGGCTTGGCGCTTGCCATCAGCTGCGTCATCAGCGCGCTGCGGTTCTGCTCCACGCTTTTGGGGTTCTCGCGGAACACGCGCTCGATCTCACGCAAGAGGTCGACGAACGCCGGCTTCCCGTAACGGGCCGTATTGGGAAAGTAAGTGCCGCCCCAGAACGGCTCAGCGTCAGGGGTGAGGAACATCGTCAGCGGCCAGCCGCCGTGCTCACCGAGGTGGTGCAAAGCCGACATGTAGATCTGGTCGATGTCGGGGCGTTCTTCGCGATCCACTTTGATGTTGACAAACAGATCGTTCATGACCTGCGCGGTGGCCGCGTCCTCGAAACTCTCATGCGCCATGACATGACACCAATGGCAGGCCGCATACCCGACCGAGAGCAGAATCGGCTTGTTGGCGCGCTTTGCCTCGGCTAGCGCTTCGGGTCCCCAGGGCCACCAATCGACGGGGTTGTGCTTGTGTTGCAGCAGGTAGGGGCTCGTCTCGTGCGCGAGACGGTTCTCGTGGGACGTTGCGACCGAATGGGATGACATCTACTGACAATGCCCGCCAATGCAGTTGGTTCGGCGCGCGAGACCTGGCTAAGCATCAATAAATGGGCTTTCGAGCTACGTGTAAGCTATGTCGCTGCGATATGACCTGCAAGCTGAGGACGTTCGAGTACGCCACGCCATGAGCAGCGACCGCGACACGATCTTTGCTCTCTCCTCCGGAAGACCGCCGGCGGCAATCGCGGTTATTCGCATCTCCGGATCCCGCGCGAGCGAGGCGCTCGAACGGCTGATCGGTCGCGTGCCGCAGCCGCGCCGCGCGTCGCTTGCGCAGGTGTGCGATCCGGCGACCCATGACGTCATCGACGAAGGGCTTGCCTTGTGGTTCCCCGCTCCCAACAGCGAGACCGGCGAGGACGTCGCCGAGCTGCACGTGCACGGCGGCCGCGCAGTGATCGCGGCGGTTCTTTCGGCGCTGGCGAAGCTCTCCGGGTTGCGCCCTGCGGAAGCAGGGGAGTTCACGCGCCGCGCCTTCGAAAACGGGCGCATGGATTTGACCGCAGTCGAGGGGCTCGCCGACTTGGTGGCAGCTGAAACCGAGGCACAACGTCGGCAGGCGTACCAGCAACTCAGAGGTCTGCTTGGCGATCGCGCCGAGAGCTGGCGGCAGCGGCTGATCGAGGCTTTGGCGCTGGTCGAGGCCGGCATTGATTTCTCCGACGAGGAGGACGTCCCCAAGGACATGATGTCGCGTGCTTTAGAGCTCATTCGTCCACTTGGTGAGGAGATCAGCAAGGCGGCCGCAGGCCACGGCGAGCGCTTGCGCGAGGGGCTGCGCGTTGCCATCGCGGGACCGCCGAATGCCGGCAAGTCGACCCTGTTCAACCGGCTGGCGCGCCGCGAGGCCGCAATCGTATCACCCTTCCCCGGAACCACGCGGGACGTGCTCGAACTGCATCTCGACCTTGGCGGCTATCCGGTCACGATCCTCGATACGGCTGGCATTCGCCCGACGAGCGATCCCGTCGAACGCGAAGGAGTCCGGCGGGCGAGCGAACAGGCGGCCAACGCCGATCTCGTGCTGTGGGTGACCGAGGCCACTGGCATGGAGACACCCGATTTTTCGTCCTCCTCTGCGGGCCAATCCGCACCGAATGCAGTCACTTGGCTGGTGGTCAACAAGATGGACCTACTGACGGAGAAGGAGAAGCGAAAGTTTGAATCCGTATTCGACCAAGATAACTGCATTTCCAGCACGACTGGGCTCGGTGTCGATGAACTAATGAATCAACTTTCGGTATTTGCAGCGCGCTTCTTCACATCGGAGCCTGCGTTGGTCACGCGGGAGCGCCAGCGCTCGCATTTGAGAGAAACCGCTCTTGCGCTCGAGCGTGCGCGAGGCGCAGCCCAGGAGGGCCGCGAGGAAATCATGGCGGAACACCTTCGCCTGGCGGCCCGGGCATTGGGCAAGCTTTTGGGCCGAGTCGACGTGGAGCACGTCCTGGATGTGATCTTCCGAGATTTCTGTATCGGGAAATAGGGGGGCGGCCACCGACTTTGAGCCATGCCCGGGCTCTCCCGATATCTTGGCGCCATGTTTCACGTGAAACGTGCCGCTGCGGGACGACGCGGGGCGGGGCAAAATAGACGATCGTTACCGAGTTAGATAGAAGCTCCGCGCTCGAAGGGTTCGTACGGAATGGATGCGCAATACGACGTGATCGTGGTGGGCGGCGGCCATGCCGGCTGTGAGGCGGCCGCGGCCGCCGCGCGTATGGGCGCCAAGGCTGCGCTCGTTACCCACCGCTTCGCGACCATAGGCGCAATGTCGTGCAATCCAGCGGTCGGGGGCCTTGGCAAAGGCCACCTTGTCCGCGAGATCGATGCCTTGGACGGCCTGATGGGGCGGACGGCCGATCTTGGCGGCATCCAGTTCCGTGTCCTCAACCGGCGCAAGGGGCCGGCGGTGCGTGGACCACGCGCGCAGGCGGATCGCAGGCTCTATGCCCGCGTCATGCAAGCGGCGATCTCTGCGATCCCCAATCTCACCATCATCGAAGCCGAGGCGGACGACCTCATTATCCGGGACAACCAAAGCGCTGGCATCAAGCTCGCGGATGGGCGCGAGCTCCGGGCAGCGGCCGTCGTATTGACAACCGGGACCTTTTTGCGGGGCCTCATTCATGTGGGGGAGCGAACGACGCCGGCGGGCCGTGTCGGCGAGGCGCCTGCGGTTGGTCTTGCTTTGACGCTGGAGCGTCTTGGATTTGCGCTTGGCAGGCTCAAGACGGGGACACCGCCACGGCTCGACGGCCGCACCATCGATTGGGCTGCCGTGGACATGCAGCCGGGCGATGAGCCGCCTGAGCCGTTTTCGACCCTGACCGAGCGCATCGAGAATCCGCAGATCCAGTGCGGCATCACCCGCACGACCGCAGCGACCCATCGCATTATCCGCGACAACGTTCACCGCTCGCCCATGTATTCCGGGCAAATTCGGAGCAAAGGGCCACGCTATTGCCCCTCGATCGAGGACAAGATCGTCCGCTTTGGCGAGCGTGATGGGCACCAGATTTTCCTCGAGCCTGAGGGGCTCGATGACTGCACCGTCTACCCCAACGGCATCTCCACTTCGTTGCCGGAGGAAGTGCAAACCGCGCTGATCGCGACCATCCCAGGGCTCGGGGAGGCACGCGTGATCCGCCCCGGCTACGCCATCGAATACGACCATGTCGATCCGCGCGAGCTTCATCCCAAATTGGAGACCAAGCGGCTGCCGGGGCTGTTCCTGGCCGGACAAATCAATGGGACCACCGGCTACGAGGAAGCGGCAGCTCAGGGCTTGGTTGCAGGCCTTAATGCGGCGTCGCGCGCGGGTGGGGGAGGCGCCATTACCTTCGATCGCGCCGAGGCGTATCTCGCTGTAATGATTGACGATTTGGTGACGCGGGGCGTGAGCGAGCCGTATCGGATGTTCACCTCGCGCGCGGAATACCGGCTCACCCTGCGTGCCGACAATGCCGACCAGCGCCTCACCGGGCAAGGCATCGTCATTGGCTGCGTGGGTGCAAAGCGCCGCTCCCACCACGAATCAAAGATGGCGGCCCTTGCTGCGGCACGCGATTTCGCCCGCTCGGTTTCACTCACCCCGAGCGAGGCGCATCGGCATGGGCTTGCCCTCAACAGGGACGGCCAGCGCCGTACGGCCTTTGACCTGCTGTCGCACCCGAACATCGGCGTGGCAGAACTCGCAAAGATCTGGCCCCACTTCGCCGATCTTTCGGCGAAAATCGCAGAGCAGCTCGAAATCGACGCAAAATATGCGGTCTATCTGTCACGCCAGGCGGCGGACATCGCTGCCTATCGCCGAGACGAAAGCCTGCGACTGCCAGAAGGACTCGATTATTCGGCGTTGCCCGGGCTCTCAACTGAAGTTTGTCAAAAGCTCAATTCCGCGCGTCCCCGCACCATCGGTCAGGCCGCACAGATGGACGGGATTACGCCAGCGGCGCTCACCCTTCTCGTTGCGCACCTGAAACGGATTGGCCAACGTCCTAAAGCTGCGGCCGCCGCAAGCTGATGTCGCCGCGCCGCCGCCGGCCCCCTTCCAATCCGGAGCAGAGGAGCCGGGGAAGCGGGCGAAGGGCACCTCTTGCGCCTGCAGCTGCAGACCGTGCGCGCGCGCTTAAGCTCACGCCCGTTTCACGTGAAACATTGGAACGCCTCGATCGCTTCGTTGGGCTTCTGCTGACGTGGCAGCAGACCACAAATCTGATTGCGCCATCCACGGTTTCAGACCTGTGGACACGGCACATCGCCGACTCGCTACAGCTGTTAAACCTCGCGCCAAATGCGCGGATTTGGGTCGATCTGGGGGCGGGGGGCGGTTTCCCCGGCTTGGTGATTGCTTGTGCGCTTGCGGACAGGCCCGGCGCTCACGTGCATCTTATTGAAAGCAATAACAAAAAAGCGGCATTCCTCCGTGAAGCCCAACGCCTGACCGCAGCGCCAGCGAGCGTGCATGCCACGCGCCTGGAGGAATTCGTGGCGAGCTTCGAAGGCGGGCCGGATGTCGTCACCGCCCGCGCCGTTGCTCCACTCAAGTCATTGCTGGACCAATGCTTTCCGCTTCTGGGGAAAAGCGGCGCGGTGGGCTTGTTCCCGAAGGGGCGACATGCAGAGCTTGAGCTTAAAGACGCGCGTGAGTCGGCCGCCAGTGAGGGGTGGATCATGGCGGCCGCGCTGGTGCTCAGCCGCATTGAACCTGCGGGGCACATTGTCGTCATCCGCGATGTGGAGCGGCGCAATGTAAGGCCATAACATTTCACCTGATTCGCGACCGAGGCCCTTTGACGCGAGACGCAATGCCATGACTGAGCATGCGGATTTGCCGGCGCCGTCGCCGGTCCAAACGCCGTCCGTTGTCCCGCTTGCAAGCCGCATTGCCAACCCCGCGCTGCTGCGCGTGATTGCGATTGCCAACCAGAAAGGCGGGGTCGGCAAGACCACGACCGCGATCAATCTCGGCACCGCGCTGGCCGCCATCGGCGAGCGAGTGCTGATCATCGATCTTGATCCGCAGGGCAATGCGTCGACCGGCCTCGGGATTGATCGTCGCAACCGTCGCCACTCGACTTACGATGTGTTGATGGGATCGGCGAGTTTGTCGGATGCCGTGCTGGCAACCGCGGTGCCGCGCCTGTCGATCGTGCCTTCGACGCTCGATCTCTCCGGCCTCGAACTCGAGGTGAGCCAAGAACGCGATCGAGCTTTCCGGCTGCGTCAAGCACTTGCGCCAATGCGCAAGGCGACTGCGCGGGTGAGCGATTTCAGCTACATGCTGATCGATTGTCCGCCGTCTCTCAACCTGCTCACCGTCAACGCTTTGGCGGCGGCAGATGCGGTTCTAGTTCCGCTGCAGTGCGAATTCTTCGCGCTGGAAGGATTGTCGCAGCTCCTGCAGACCGTTGATACCGTGAAATCCCAGCTCAACCCCGAGCTCGCCATTCACGGCATCGTGCTCACGATGCATGACGCACGCAACAATCTCTCGAACCAGGTCGTGGCCGACGTGCGGGCGAACAGCAAACAGAAAGTCTACGACACCGTCATTCCGCGCAACGTGCGAGTATCGGAGGCGCCGTCCTACGGTAAACCGGTGCTCGTCTACGATCTCAAATGCGTTGGGAGCGAAGCCTATTTGCGGCTGGCGACCGAGATCATTCAGCGTGAGAAAGAATTGACGGCGAACTCGCCGCCCGCCGAGAACGTAATCGACTCCGATCAGCGGCACGGTGCCGCGTGACACAATAAGATTGAGGAGGCGCGGACATGGCAGATGAGGGCCGATCGCGACTGGGGCGCGGTCTTGCCGCGCTGATGGGCGACGTTGGTATCGAAACGACGAGCGCACCCGAGCGCGCGCGCAATCAACGTCGCGTTCCGATCGAGTTTCTCAAGCCCAATCCGCGCAATCCCCGGCGCAACTATCCGGAAACCGAGCTCGATGAGCTTGCGGCGTCGATAAAGGAGCACGGCATCATCCAACCGGTCATTGTGCGTTCGCTACACGGTGCGAAAGATGTCTACGAAATCATAGCTGGCGAGCGGCGCTGGCGGGCAGCTCAGCGCGCTGCGCTGCACGAAATTCCAATCGTGCCGATCGAAGCAAGCGACAGCGAAGCGCTCGAGCTTGCGATCATCGAGAACGTGCAGCGCACTGATCTCAATCCTCTGGAGGAAGCGGCCGGATATCAGGCGCTCGCGAGCGAGTACCAGCGCAGTCATGACGATATCGCCAAAGTCGTCGGCAAGAGTCGCAGTCATGTCAGCAATACACTGCGCCTGTTGAAGCTGCCGGAGCCCGTCAAGGCTTATATTCATGCCGGCAAGATTACGGCTGGCGCGGCGCGCATGCTCGTCGGCGCGCCCGATCCGGAAGAGATGGCGCGCGAGATCGTCGACCGGGGCCTCAATGTTCGCCAGGTGGAGGCGCTGGCGAAGGAGCGCGCATCAAGCACAGGCAACGCGAGTAAAAATCGCGCGGTGAAGAACGCCGATACGATTGCACTCGAGCGGCGGGTGTCGGACGCGCTTGGCCTTGCAGTCGCGATCGATCACCGCGGCGAAAGTGGCGTGCTGCGGATCCATTATCGCAGCCTCGATCAGCTCGACGACCTCCTGCGGCGCCTTGAGAAGAATTGATCCGGGCAGTCGCTAATGCGCTCTGGCCGTTGGCACTGCGGCGATGCGCACTAGCTCTGCGGTTATTGCTTCCGGCGCGCGTCAAGCGCGAGCGTCAGTAGCGCGCCCCGCGCAATCGGTTCGGCCATTGCCGACTGTCGGCGTGCGTCGAGCGCAGCCTCGCCGAGTCGCGCCATCGCGCGCTGTAGCCGGACTGATGTCCAAGCCCTCAGCGCGGTTTCGACCACAGACTTGCGATTGAAACGAACGAATGGCTGGATGCCTTCGACGGCCTGGCTGATCGAGTCGCCTTGGTCGACGGATAGCCTCGCCTTATGCAGCTGTGCCACATGTCGCAGCGCGGCCGATAGAATCGCGCCCGGCGTCGTTCCAGAGGTGCGCGCCTTGTCGAACTGGACATCGACGTCGCCGGTGCGGCCGGCAAACGCGGCGTCGATCAAATCATCGAGCGCGAGCGTCGAGGCGTCGGCGACCACCGCCGCCACGTCTTCGAGCCCAACGCGCCGCTTGCCGCGCGCAAACAGTGCCACCTTGCGAATTTCATGGCGCGAGGCGAGGCGATCGCCCCCAAGCAAAGGAATGAGAGCGGCGCGCGCCTCGCCCGATATGGCAAGACCGGCCTCGCCCATCTCCTCATCGATGAGACGAGTCAAATCTTTTGCCGCGTCTGGGTAGCAAGGCAGGACAGCGGCGTTCTTCGCACGCTCGCAAACGGCGCGCAGAGGCGCATTGCGCTTGAGGTCCCCGGCCTCGATCACGATGCGGCAATTCGGCGGCGGCGCTGCGACGAGAGCTTCAAGCGCGGGAGCAAAATTGCGCGCACCGGCTTTTATCCAGACCGCGCGACGACCGCCGAACAGCGGAACCGTGTTGGCCTCCTCGAGGAGGCGCGCAGGCTCGCTGCTGAGTTCGTCGCCGTCCATTCGCGCGAGTTGAAATGGATCCTTCGGATCGTCAACCGATTTGCGCACGAGCGCTTCCGCGCGCTCGCGCACCAGGCCCGCGTCCGGGCCGAAAATGAGCACGATCGGCCGATTCGGCCGCGCGAGGAAGCTCTCGACCTCGGAGGCTTTCAGCGCAACCATGAGATCTCCCGATCTCCCGCGTCATGCCGAGGCAGCTGCAGCAACAAGTGTTCTGCCCGCTTCAAATCGGGAGGGCGCTTCCGCGAGGTCTGTTCAATGACGATTGGCAGGAGCGCTCTTACGTTCCAGCAATGAAATAGGATGTAAGCCGCGACCTGATATTGTCGGCGATCACTTTCGCCGCGCGCTGCTCGGCATCCCGCAATCCGCGCACGCGTGCAAACCGTTGCTCCTGGCCTGGAACGTCATAGGACACGCGGGAGAAGGTCGTGCCGGTTACCACTACCTTGCCAGTTGCGATTTCGGTCAAGGTGTACGTGGCATTGATGCCGTAGTTCTCCACATCGGGGCGCGAGGTGTTCACGTCGACGATGATCGATGCACGTGTGGAGGTGATGGAGATCTTCAGCCGATGAAGGGGTGGCGCCGCGTAGCCGCCACCGGTGAAGTCAAAGAGCAGCGCATTGCGGATTTCGACCGCGATCCGCGCCTCGTCGGTTCCTTTTGGCGCAAAAATCTGCTCGACGTTCACCGCGGCGAGCTGGTCGCGCAACACCGGCCCCCCGGTTGGCGATTGGTCGCCGTAAAGCGGTTGGAAGCACCCGGCACTCAACGCGGCGAGCGCCAGCGCGCCGAAGGCGCGCATCAGCTTCGCCCGCGCGGAGACGGTCGAGCAAGGCGCGGCCTGCTTCGGCCCCGCGCGCCATCGGGCGCAAGAGCCGAGTAGAGCCGTACCCTTGTCATGCCACCACATTGACGATCCTTTGCGGAACGACGATCACTTTCTTGGGCGGCCTGCCATCGAGCGCCCGTTTTACCGCATCGAGCGCCAAAACAGCGGACTCGATCTCGGAATTGGCAGCATTGCGAGCGACTGTGACATCGCCGCGCTTCCTACCATTGATTTGGACCGGAAGTGTGATCGTGTTCTCGACCAGAAGATCCGCCTCGAGCTGGGGCCAAGTCTCTGAAGCAACAAGGGTTTTGTGGCCGAGCGCGGCCCAGCACTCTTCCGCCAGATGCGGCATCATCGGGTGAAACAGCCGCACCAGGATGTCGGCCGCCTCCCGCACCGCCCAGCGGTAATCCGCCGTCGGCTCAGCCTCGAGCTCGGCCAGCGAGCTCTGGAACGCGTTGGCCAGCTCGTAGATATGCGCGACGCACACGTTGAAACGTAGCCGCTCGATATCCTCCGAGACGCGCGCGAGCGCGCGATGGGCGGCTTTACGCAAAGCGAGCGCGGCCTCGCCGAAGTGGGCAGGGCGGGCAAGATCGGACGGTGCGGCCACCTCTGCGGCCTCGTGCACGAGCCGCCAGAGCCGTTGTACGAAGCGCCACGCGCCCTGTACGCCCTCCTCGGTCCAGATCACATCGCGTTCGGGAGGCGAATCGGAAAGCATGAACCAGCGCGCGGTGTCGGCGCCGTAGCTGGCGATGATGTCATCGGGGTCGACCGTGTTGCGCTTCGACTTCGACATCTTCTCAATGGGACCGATCGCGACCGCGTCACCGGTTGCGAGCAGTTTGGCTTTACGTTCTTCGCCCGCGCCTTCGACTCTCACCTCCGCGGGCATGACCCATTCGCCGTTCGCGGCCTGATAGGTTTCGTGTACGACCATGCCCTGAGTGAACAGACCTGTGAACGGCTCATCGAGGTCGATGTGCCCGGTCGCGCGCATCGCGCGCGTGAAGAAGCGGCTGTAGAGCAGGTGCAGAATGGCGTGCTCGATGCCGCCGATATATTGATCGACGGGCATCATCCAGTCGGCGACGGCGCGATTCGTTGGATAGCTCGTCCAAGGATCGGTGAAGCGAATGAAGTACCAGGAGGAGTCGACGAACGTGTCCATGGTATCCGTTTCGCGCCGGGCCGCCGCTCCGCATTCCGGGCACGTCACGTTTTTCCAAGTCGGATGGTGGTCGAGTGGATTGCCGGGTCGATCGAAAGTCACATCGTCCGGCAAAGTGATTGGCAGATCGTGTTCCGATACCGGCACGATCCCGCAGCGCTCGCAGTGGATCACAGGAATCGGGCAGCCCCAGTAGCGCTGGCGCGAAATGCCCCAGTCGCGCAGGCGGAAATTGACCTGGCGGATGCCGATGGGAGAATTGCCGTGCGATGCGCGCTCGAGCCGTCGCGCGACCTCTTCCTTCGCTTGCTCCACGCTCATGCCGTCGAGAAAGCGCGAATTGATCAATCGTCCGTCACCGTCATATGCGGTGTCGGTGATGATGAAGGTGTTGGCCTCCTGACCCGGCGGGCACACCACCGGCGTATTGCCGAGCCCATATTTGTTGGTGAAGTCGAGGTCGCGCTGGTCGTGTGCCGGGCAGCCGAAGATCGCGCCCGTGCCGTAGTCCATCACGACGAAGTTGGCGACATAGACCGGAAGCTTCCAGTTTGGATCGAAGGGATGGAGAGCCTTCATCCCGGTGTCGAAACCCTTCTTCTCGGCGGTATCTATCAACTGCTGTGCCGTGCCGTGGCGTCTGCACTCCGCGATGAATGCCGCAAGCGCGGGGTTCTTGGCTGCCGCAGCGGCGGCGAGGGGATGGTCGGGCGAAAGCGCCATGAACTTGGCGCCGAAGAGCGTATCATGCCGCGTGGTGAAGATTTCGAGTGCGTCTTCCGCATTCGGCGTTGTGCTGGGATCGAGCGCAAAGCGGATGAGAAGCCCCTCGGAGCGGCCGATCCAATTGCGCTGCATCACGCGAACCTTCTCGGGCCAGCGGTCGAGCCGGTCGAGGGCCTGCAGCAAATCCTCGGAAAATTCCGTGATGCGGAAATACCATTGCGGCATTTCGCGCTGCTCGACCACTGCGCCGGAACGCCAGCCGCGGCCGTCGATCACTTGCTCGTTGGCGAGCACAGTCTGGTCGACCGGATCCCAATTCACCTTGCCCAGCTTGCGCTCGACCAGATCTGCGCGGAGAAAGTCGAGAAACATCTTTTGCTGGTGCTTGTAGTAGGCGGGATCGCAGGTCGCCACCTCGCGCGCCCAGTCGAGCGAAAGCCCCATTGATTTGAGCTGCGCCTTCATCGCGGCGATGTTCTGATAGGTCCAGGCCTTGGGATGGACCTGGCGTTCCATGGCGGCGTTCTCCGCCGGCATGCCGAACGCGTCCCAGCCCATGGGATGCAGCACGTTGAGATCCATGGCGCGTTTGAAGCGCGCGACCACGTCGCCCATGGTGTAGTTGCGCACGTGCCCCATGTGGATGCGTCCCGACGGATACGGGAACATCTCCAGCACGTAGTATTTCTGGCGCGGATCGTCGTTACGGGTGGCGAAAATACCCCGCTCGTCCCACATTTTCTGCCAGCGGGCCTCCGCCTCGCGGGCATTGTAGCGTTCGATCGCCATGGAATGAGTATGCCTGCCAAATACTTACCAAGGCACTAGGGCAGCAACCGGGCATTGGTCAACTGTCGCGACGCGCCATGTTTGGCCCCGGGTGCGGCCGCCGCTGCACTGTCGCGGAAATCGGGTGGCGCGCTTATCTTTGATTTGACAGCAAGGACCGGAGTGCTTGCGGTGCTGCGATCCATAGATTGCCACCAGGGACGCGGAGCGATCCGCAAATCTGATGGAGCAAGACCATGTCCTTGACCATGCGAACCGCCAAAAAATCGGAAAAATTGGCGCCGCTTGACAATGACGCGTGCTGGAGCGCGGTGGAACGGCGCGATCGCGCCGCCGACGGCGCATTCGTTTATTCTGTGCGCACGACCGGCGTCTATTGCCGGCCGTCGTGCGCGGCGCGTCTGCCGCGACGCGATAACGTGGCCTTCTACAGAACCTGTACCGATGCCGAGCGCGCGGGATTTCGGCCGTGCAAACGCTGCCGACCAAATTCACCCGCGCTCGCCGACGTGCACGCAGGCGCCGTCGCGCGGGCGTGCCGCCTGATCGAAGACGCGGAGGAGGCGCCGAGCCTCGAGGCGCTGGCAAGCGCCGCCGGCATGAGCCGCTTCCATTTCCACCGCGTGTTCAAGGCAGTCACGGGTGTGACGCCGAAGGCCTATGCCGCGGGCCATCGCGGCAAGCGGGTGCGCGAGGAGCTCTCCTCCGGCGAAAGCGTCACGCAAGCGATCTATGGCGCCGGCTTCAACTCCAACGGACGGTTCTACGCCGCCGCGCCCGGTCTGCTCGGCATGACGCCAACGCAGTTCCGCAGCGGCGGGAGCGGCAACGTCATTCGCTTTGCGGTTGGCCAGTGCTCGTTCGGTTCGATCCTCGTCGCCGCCACGAGCAAAGGGGTGTGCGCGATCGAGTTCGGCGACGATCCCGAGACGTTGGTCCGCGCTCTGCAGGACCGCTTCCCAAAAGCGCAGCTTCTTGGCGGCGATAAAGCGTTCGAGCGGCTTGTGGCGCAGGTGGTCGGTTTTGTCGAGACGCCGGCTCGTGGCCTCGATCTGCCGCTCGACATCCGCGGCACCGCCTTCCAACAGCGGGTGTGGAAGGCGATCCGCGAGATCCCCGCAGGGTCCACCGCAAGCTATCGCGATCTCGCCAAGCGGATTGGCGCGCCGAAAGCCGTGCGCGCAGTGGCACAGGCTTGCGGCGCAAATGGTATTGCCGTCGCTATTCCTTGCCACCGCATTGTGCGCACCGATGGCGCAGTCTCCGGCTATCGCTGGGGTATCGAGCGAAAACGCGGATTGCTGGATCGGGAGAAGGCGGCATGACTCGCGTCCTCTCCGTCAGGCGCGAGCATGCATCCGGCGCTGAAGGAGGCGTGCTCGCCGCGCAAATCGCCGCGCTCGAGTGGACGGGCATCGCCGCGGAGCTCGATAACCACGGTTGCGCGACGACCGGGCGGCTGCTGACAGCGCAGCAATGTTCCGCGCTCGCTACGAGTTACGCCTCTGACGCGCTGTTTCGAAGCCGTGTGGTGATGGTACGGCATGGCTTCGGGCGCGGCGAATACAAATACTTCGCCTATCCGTTGCCGGAACTGGTGGCGGCGCTGCGGGTCGCGCTTTATCCGCCGCTCGCCGATATCGCCAATCGGTGGAACGAAGTCCTTGGGATCGGGGTGCGGTTTCCGCGCGATCACGCGAGCTATCTCGCGCGTTGTCATAAAGCCGGGCAAGCGAAACCCACGCCGCTTCTCCTCGCCTATGGCGTCGGCGACTACAATTGTCTGCATCAAGATCTCTACGGAGAGCACGTGTTCCCATTGCAGGTTGCCTTCCTGCTGTCCCGTCCGGGCGACGATTTCACCGGAGGTGAATTTGTGCTCACCGAGCAGCGGCCGCGCATGCAGTCGCGGGCGGAAATCGTTCCGCTGGCGCAGGGTGAAGGCGTGATCTTTCCCGTGCATCACCGGCCGGTTCGAGGCACGCGCGGCACCTACCGCGTCAACATGCGCCACGGCGTGAGCCGGTTGCGCTCGGGTTCTCGCCACACGCTGGGGATCATCTTCCACGACGCCGAGTGAGCGGCCGGGGCGATCCGCTGCGACGCACTCGATCTGCTAGAATGAATAAATGAATGGCGCAGCGAATCTCATCGAGACGCCCCTGACCAAGGTGCGCGATCAGATCGCGCGCGCCTGCGCCGATGCGCGACGCGATCCGGCCTCGGTGACATTGGTGGCAATTTCCAAGACGTTCGGCGCGAAGGCGATCGAGCCGGTCATTGCCGCAGGACAGCGTGTGTTCGGCGAAAACCGGGTGCAGGAGGCAAAGGCCAAATGGCCGCCGCTCAAAGAGCGCCATGGCGGGATCGAGCTGCATCTCGTGGGGGCACTGCAGTCTAATAAGGCAAAGGACGCGGTCGCACTGTTCGACGCCATCCATTCGCTCGATCGGCCAAGCTTGGCAGAGGCGCTGGCCAAAGAAATCAGCAAGCAGGGACGCAGGCCGACATTGTTCGTTGAGATCAATACAGGTGGCGAGCCGCAGAAGTCCGGCGTGTTGCCGGAGGAGACCGATGCGTTCGTGAAGGCGTGCCGCGAACGTTACGGCCTCCAGATCGCGGGGCTCATGTGCCTTCCGCCAGCCGATGAGTCGCCCGCTCCGCATTTCGCGCTGACCGCCAAAATCGCGCGTCGCAACAATCTTGCGCTGCTGTCCATGGGCATGAGCGCGGATTTTCCAATCGCAATCGCGTTCGGCGCAACCCATGTGCGCGTAGGCACGGCCATTTTCGGGGAACGATCGGTGGGAGGCGAGATTCAGTCTTAAAGTTCGATCAACAGCCGCGTCTGCGGTCCCAGCATCGCCAGCAATCGCTGCAGGTCATTGCGCGCGAGCGCCACGCATCCCGCCGTCGGCGATCGATTGGGCCGCGCCACGTGAACGAAGACGGCGCTGCCACGCCCCGCCACGCGCGGGCGCACGTTGTGGCCGATTTCGATGATGAAATCGTAGAGTTGGTCGTCCCGCCACAGGCGGTCGCCCCCGTCGCCGGCCGCGCGTTGGAACGGACAGTTATACCGGCGATCGGCGGTATCTTCACACCAAGCAAGGGACGGACTAATGCGCCGGGCCGGCAGCAGGGTCGTCGGGTGCGGATGGCGATCTGCGCGCCACCACAGGCGGATGAGCCGAAAGCGCCCGCGCGGGGTTGCGCCATCACCCTCGAATTTGTTGGCGCGAATGCCGCCGCGGCCGAGCACGACCTGCAAGGCGCGCGATCCGGCGAGCAGGACCCCTCGGGTCCGGCTCCCCGGGCGGGCCCGCACGCGGATCAGGGAAAGGGCCCGGCGATGCATGGAACGACTTCTGATGCCTATGTGACAGACGGTGAGAACAGCAATCCGGCTTGCCCTTCTACCCCTGAATGCTCTATTTCGCCCAATGCCCCCTGCCGGGACGCTGCCGCTCCTGGGGCCGATAAATGACCAATACCCGCAAGATTCTGATCGTGGACGACGACGCCGAGCTGCGCGAGGCGCTGGTGGAGCAACTCGCGTTGCACGAGGAGTTCGAGTCCGTCGCGGTCGACAACGGCAGCAAGGGTGTCCAGGCTGCGAAGGCGGGGCAGATCGACCTCGTGATCATGGATGTCGGACTGCCCGACGTTGACGGGCGCGAAGCGGTGCGCATCCTGCGCAAGAACGGCTTCAAAGCCCCCATCATCATGTTGACCGGACATAACACGGATTCCGACACCATCCTTGGACTGGAGTCGGGCGCCAACGATTATGTGACCAAACCATTTCGCTTCGCGGTGCTGCTCGCGCGCATTCGCGCGCAACTGCGCCAACACGAGGCGAGCGAGGACGCCGTCTTCACCATCGGCCCCTATACTTTTCGGCCGAGCTCAAAGATCTTGCTCAACCCCAAGGGCAATAAGGTGCGGCTGACCGAAAAGGAGACCGCCATCCTGCGCTATCTTTATCGTGCCGGCCAACGTCCGGTATCGCGTGAGACGCTGTTGCAGGAAGTCTGGGGCTACAATTCCGGGGTCACCACCCACACGCTGGAGACGCACATCTATCGGCTGCGGCAGAAGGTCGAGCAGGATGCCGCCAGCCCTGCCATCCTGATCACCGAAGGGGGCGGCTACAAGCTGGTGCCCTAACGCCGCTCCCCATGGCCATCGATGACGACATTGCCTTTCTCGAACGCGTGCCGACGCTCAGTCTGTTGGGCCGTCAAGCGCTGCGAATTTTGGCGATTGGCGCAGTGACTCGCCAAGTGGATCGCGGCGAGGTGCTGTTTCGGGCCGGTGAGCAGGCCGACGGCGGCTTTGTCGTCCAGCAGGGCAGCTTCAGATTATCCCAGTCCGAGGAGGGCGAGGAGATTACGGTCGGTCCCTGTACGCTTCTGGGAGAGGTCGCACTGTTTGCCGAAACGAGGCGCCGGACGACTGCCAAGGCGCTCGAGCCGTCGATCGTGCTATCCATTTCACGGCCCTTGTTCATCAGAATGCTGGATAGTTTTCCAGACGCGGCGCGCAGGTTGCGCGAAACCCTGGCGAGTCGATTGGATGACGCAACTCGCGAAATCGTAAAGATGCGAGCTTTTCTCGAAGCCTACGCGTCGAAGTGATATCGGCGGCATTACCTCAAGAGCGGCCATGACGATGCGGTGAGTCACCGTCAAACTCCGCTGGCGTGATTCGCCCGGGTCTATAGCTCGAGTACCGCCGTCACAGGCACATGATCGGATGGTCGTGCCGCGCCGCGCAGATGCTTCATCACCTGCACATCGCTGAGCCGGTCGGCGAGCGCAGGCGCGATCCAGATATGATCGAGCCGGCGTCCCTTGTCAGCTTTCTCCCAATCGGGCGAGCGATAACTCCACCAGGTGTAGAGCTTCGTCGGCTCGGGCACCCGCATGCGCATGGCATCGATCCAGCCGCCGTCCTTCTGGGCGGCGACGAGCTTCTCACACTCGAGCGGTGTATGAGACACGACGCGTAACATCTGCTTATGGCTCCAGACGTCGTGCTCGAGCGGTGCGACATTGAGGTCGCCGAGCAGGATCATTCGGCTCGAGTTATGGCATCGCAAAGTGACGGATGCCCGCATCTCTTCGAGGAAGGCAAGCTTATGCGCGAACTTGGGATTAGTTGCGGGGTCGGGGAGATCGCCGCCGGCCGGTACATACAGGTTGTGAACCGTTATGGGATCGCGAAGTCCCGCGCGCTCGCCGAGCACGGCCGAAACGTGCCGGCAGTCGCTCTTGCCGCAAAACGACTGGATGTTGAAGCTTTCGAACGGCAGACGGGAAAGCACCACGACGCCGTGATAACCCTTCTGTCCGTTAAGGGCCACGTGGTCGTAGCCCAGACGCTTGAAACGCTTGAGCGGAAACCTGTCGTCAGGGCATTTCGTTTCCTGCAAACACAGGACGTCGGGGCGAACTGCTTTCACGAATCGTGCGACGCCATCGATGCGCAGGCGCACCGAATTGATATTCCACGTTGTAACCGTCAACCGCATCGGGATTTGGATGAAACAAGCGTCGCCGGGTAATTGGCGATCGCTCGCAGCCAGATCAAGCGCCAACCGTCTGAGCAGCGATTTAGCGGATCGCTGATAGCGCTACTGGATATAACGGGTGTAGTCGATCTTGAACAGGCTGGGGTCCGGCCGCTTGCTGTTGTCGAGATTGGAGACAGCCACCGTAGTGTCGTAGCCCTGCGGATCCGTGATCGTCCATTGCTTGAGCTGAAAATCCTTCGCGCTGACCATCATCATCAATCGACTGGTGCCGATGAGCGGTTGCTGCTCCTCGATGGTGATCGTCACGAAGGTGTCGTCGGTGCGCACGCCGACAATGTTCGTCTCTCTCAGGAGGTCAATGCGCTCGGAAAGGAGGAAGCGCAGCGGCGTCTGCGAAAGCGGGTAGAGATCCTGGGTGGCGAGCTTGCGATCGCGCACCACGACCGACTGTCCGTCGGCGATGATCTCGATTCGGCTCGGCGGCTCGTATTCGAAACGAACCTTGCCCGGCTTTTGGATATAGAACTCACCTCTCACGCGACTGCCGTCAGGGCCGACCTGGACGAAATTCCCGACCAACTGCTGCATGCTCGAGAGATAGGCGCTGACCTTGTCGACCTGAGCGCGTTGACTGGCAGTGAAACCGGTTGTGGCGGTGGCCGGGGTTGCAGAGGTCTCCGGCTCCCGATCGAGATGAAATAGCGATTTGATTCCGGCGGCCAATCCCGAGCCGGCGGGCTGTGCGGCCGCGCCGGATTTGCTGGGCGAGGCGCCGGTCTCCTTCGGTAGAGGTGCTGGCGTTGGCAGCGGAATGGTCTCGGCGCTTGCCGGCCAGCCCAGCGCGACCATACCCAATACCGCCACCCCGACGAATAGTCCCTGGCCCGTGCCAGCCATGGCCCCTCTCCGCGTGCCCGGCGCTCGATAGCTGCCCCGTGTGGCGAGAAGACGACGAACTGCGAGAAAAAGCGCTTTAACGGCCGTTATCGAGCTCTCAATAGCGCTCTGCGGCTTCTTCTCCTATCAGAATTTCGCGCTTACCGGCGTGGTTGGCTTGGCCGACGACGCCTTCCTTCTCCATGCGCTCCATCAACGAGGCCGCGCGGTTGTAGCCGATCTGCAACCGGCGCTGGATATAGCTCGTCGAGGCTTTCCGGTCGCGGATGACGACCTGCACCGCTTGCTGGTAGAGGTCGCCACCGTCCGCCTCGCCCATCCCGGTCGCGTCAAAGAGTGGATCGCCGTCTTCATCCTCATCCTCGGTGACAGCATCAAGATACTGCGGGGTGCCTTGCGATTTGAGATGACGGACGACTTTTTCGACCTCCTCATCCGAGCAAAATGGTCCATGTACGCGGCTGATGCGGCCGCCGCCCGCCATATAGAGCATGTCGCCTTGGCCGAGCAGCTGCTCGGCCCCCTGTTCTCCCAATATGGTGCGGCTGTCGATCTTTGAGGTGACCTGGAACGATATGCGCGTCGGAAAATTCGCTTTGATCGTGCCGGTGATGACATCAACGGACGGGCGTTGCGTCGCCAGGATCACATGCAGGCCGGCGGCGCGCGCCATCTGGGCAAGGCGCTGCACGGCGCCTTCAATGTCTTTGCCCGCAACCATCATAAGATCCGCCATCTCGTCCACGATGACCACGACGAACGGCAGCGGCTCGAGGTCGAGCTCCTCAATCTCGTAGATCGCCTCGCCGGTTTCCTTGTCGTAGCCGGTGTGGACGGTGCGGGTGAGCTTCTCGCCCTTCGCCTTCGCCTCGGCCACACGGGCGTTGTAGCCGTCGATATTGCGCACGCCGAGCTTCGACATCTTCTTGTAGCGCTCTTCCATTTCGCGCACCGCCCATTTGAGCGCGACCACCGCTTTCTTGGGATCGGTGACGACCGAGGTGAGCAGGTGCGGGATCCCGTCATAGACCGACAGCTCAAGCATTTTCGGATCGACCATGATCAGCCGGCATTGGTCGGGACGCAGCCGATAGAGCAAACTCAAGATCATCGTGTTGATCGCGACCGACTTGCCGGAACCCGTGGTGCCCGCGATCAACAGGTGCGGCATGAGCGAAAGATCGACGATGACGGGCTCGCCGCCGATCGTCTTGCCGAGGCAGAGCGGCAATTTTGCGCTGCTGTCGACGTAGTCGCGGCTGGCGAGCTGTTCGCGCAAATAAACCTTCTCACGCGTGGGGTTCGGCAACTCGATGCCGATGACGTTGCGTCCGGCAACAACGGCAACACGTGCGGAGAGCGCGCTCATGGAACGGGCGATGTCGTCGGCGAGCCCAATGACGCGCGACGATTTGATGCCCGGTGCGGGCTCTAGTTCGTACAGCGTGACGACGGGGCCCGGCCGCGCATTGATGATCTCGCCGCGCACGCCGAAATCGCCGAGAACTCCTTCGAGCGCGGTGGCGTTCGCCTCCAGCGCGTCAGCGCTAAGCATCGCGCGGCCGATTGCTTTCGGGGCGGCAAGCAGTTCGAGCGAGGGCAGGACATAACCGCCGCTCGGCCTTCGTGGCGCGCGCGGAGCTGCTCGTGGTTTGCGTGATGGATACAGAGCCGCCTCGTGCGGCTCGTCTTCCATTTCTGGTGCGAGTCGTGGCGCGAGATCTCGGGCGCTTGCCTCCAGGCGCGGTTCGATCCGGTCCTGCGGCGCATCCCGGCGCGCGAGCGCGCGTGCTGTCGGCCGACGCGTGAGCGCGCGCGCGACACGCGCTCTTAGACTGAGAAAGCCGTGCGCGACCCAACCGAGCGAGATTGATACCGGCGTCTCGTCTTCCGCCCCAGCCTGCGGATTGCGCTCGTCGGAGCGCCAGCCGAAGCCCGTGGCGAATGCGAAGCAGATGAGCGTTCCCGCCCCTGCCGCGATCGCAATGGCTATGCGCATCGCTCCGCTAACCGCTCCGCCGGAGAAAAGTGCGGCCAAACGCAGCATCCAATCGCCGATGACACCGCCGTACCCAACGGGAAGAGGCCATGCGGCGCTGCGCGGGAAGGCGGCAACGCAGCCGGCGCTCAGCAGTACGCCTAAGATCCAGAACAGCAGACGGATGCGTTCGCGCTCCAAGGGCCGGTGCGTAAGCAGCCGCCAGCCCCAGATCGCGACCGGCAGAATGAAAGCGAGCGCAGCGACCCCGAGCAGCTGCATCAGCAAGTCGGCGACAACGGCACCGGGCACGCCGAGCAGGTTGCGCACGGGGTTAGTGGTGGCGTGGTTCAACGAGGGGTCCTGGACCGACCATGTCGCCAGCGCCAGCGCGAGAAGCGCCGCCAGCACCACGAGCGCGACGCCGCCGAGTTCGCGCAGGCGTCGGCGCAGCGCGTCACGCATCGCATCGGGAAGGAAGCTCAGACGTTCGAGGCCGCGTTCAACAGCCGCCATGACGTCCTCAGCGGAGCACCGCGACGAGACGATGAAGCGCCTGCGCGGTTGTCTCCTGATCGTGCACCATGGCGATGCGGATGTAGCCGAGGCCGGGATTCGAGCCGTCGGTCTGCTCGCGCGCGAGGTACCGGCCTGGCACCACCCGCAGCCCCGCCTCGCGCCAAAGCCTCAGCGCCACGGCTTCATCACCGCCGAAGCCCGACACGTCGAGCCAAAGGAAAAATCCGCCGTCCGGACGTCGATATCCGTACCGCTCGCCGATGACCTTGTCGGCAAGATCATATTTCTGCGCATAGAGTCGCCGATTTTCCTCGACATGTGCTTCATCGCCATACGCGGCGATCGCGACGCGCTGCACCGGCATGGGCACTTGCGGCGCCGAGACGTTGCGCAGCTCCAAAAAGCGCGCGAGGAATTTTCGATCGCCGGCAGCGAAGCCGATGCGCAAGCCCGGCAAGTTGGAACGCTTGGAAAGCGACTGGAACTCGACGACGTTCGCAAAATCCGGTCCGGCGGCCTCGAGGATGCCGGCGGGCGGGCGACGGGTATAGATCTCGGAATAACATTCGTCGCTGAACAGGAGAAAACCAAACCGTCGGGCGAGGGCGACAACGCGCCCGAGATAGGCAAGGTCGGCGACCGCGCCCTGCGGGTTCGCCGGCGAGGCAATGAAGAACGCGACGGTGCGCGCGAGGAGGTCTTCCGAGAGCGTTTCGAGATCGGGAAGAAAGCCCGTCGCTGCCGTGGCCGGCAGGTAGACTGGTTCGCAGTTCGCCGCCACCGCGCCCGCGGCATAAGCCGCGTAAAACGGATTGGGGAGGAGCATCGCAGGGCGGCCGCGGCGGCCGCCGACCCAGCGCGCTGCAGCGACTGCCGCGAGGAACAGTCCTTCGCGTGATCCGTTGAGCACCAAAATTTCGCTGGCCGGATCGATCGCGCGCGGCAGGGCAAAGCGCCGCCCGAGCCAAGCGGCGGCCGCCTCGCAGAAGGCGTCGAGCCCTTTGTTCATGGGGTAGCGGCCGAACTCATCGATATGCGCGGCCAGAATCGGGCCGACGAAGGCCGGCACCGCATGCTGCGGTTCGCCCACGGCGAGGCTGATCGGAGGCTTGCCCGGGTCGATGCTGCCCAAAAGCTCGCGCAGCCGCACGAATGGCGAGCGACCAATATCCGGGCGGGTCGGCGAGGGCGGAGCGACGCGTTCGGCGGCGGTCATGAACATCGACAAAGCGGCGCCAACACCCGCCGCGCGAGGGATGTCCTACCATAGGTGCGGCGAGGTTAAGGCGCGATTAACCATCGAAAGGCGGCTCCATAGCAGATCAGAGCAAGGATCTGCAGGGCGGCTGCCGCGGCGATACCTCTTTGCGCGTTGTTGCGCGCGCAATGGCATAGCGAAAAAACTGAGGGGCCCCAGCTCGCGCCGGGGCCCCTCGACGGCAAGGGCGGTGCCGGGTCTCCGCCCTAACCGTGTCCCTCAGTGGACCGTTTCGCCGTGCAGCGCGAGGTCGAGTGCGCCTTCGCGTGCGGGTTCAAAGCGCTGCGGTGTCGGTCTCGCCGGTGCGGATGCGCACGGCGGTGTCGAGGCTCTGGACAAAGATCTTTCCGTCTCCGATCTGGCCGGTCTTGGCGGCGGCGGTGATGGTGTCGATGGTTTGCTCGACCAGGTCGGTTGTCACCGCGACTTCGATCTTGATCTTGGGCAAGAGGCTCACCGCATATTCCGCTCCGCGATAAATCTCCGTGTGACCCTTCTGCCGCCCGTAGCCCCTGACTTCAGTCACGGTCATCCCGTGCACGCCGATGCCGGTAAGAGCGGCGCGGACTTCGTCGAGCTTGAACGGCTTGATGATGGCCATGACGATTTTCATGGGGTCACCCCCCGCTCGCGCCTGCAGGTGCAGGTTACTGAGTTTGGCCTGCGCAGCCCTCGCTCGGCCGACGACGCTGTTGCGGTGAATCAAGCGTCGTGCCAATTCGCCGGCGTGCTGTAAGTGCGTGGAAACAAAAGGCGTTCGCAGCAGGTCGCGGGGCCGCTTACGACCACTTGATAGGCGCCGCACAAACGCCGCTCAGGCCTGCACAATTTTTAGTCAGGCGCTGCGAGATGTCGCATGCCCATGTCCTACGCGCTGGCCCCCGGGGCTCGATGGGCACGTGACCGATCATCCGCCGGTCGCACAGCTCTAGCGAACGCGATGAGCGCTCGGTTGCCGAGAAGGCGGTGCGCAGACAAATCTATTGCAGGCTCGGCCGTGCCTTCACTGCAGCGCTTCGCCGTGCTGGCTAAGATCGAGTCCTTCAACCTCGTGCTGCCCGCTCACGCGCAGCGGCAGGAACAACTCGATGGCCTTGAGCAGAATAAAGGTCAGCACGCCGGACCAGATGATGACAGCGATCACGGCGTAGAGCTGGATCAACACTTGTCGGGCGTTGCCCTCAATGAGCCCCGCCGCACCCTCCGGTGAATCCGGGCCTACGGATAGTGCCGCCACCGCGAAGACGCCGGTGAGCAACGTGCCGGTGGCGCCACCGACACCGTGAACGCCGAATACGTCCAGCGAATCGTCATATCCCATGCGCAGCTTCAGCCAGGTACAGGCCCAGAAGCAAAAGGCCCCAGCGGCGAGGCCGATGATGACGGCCTGCCAAGGCAGCACGAAGCCGGACGCCGGCGTGATGGTGCCGAGACCGGCGACCGCGCCCGAGATCAGGCCGAGCACCGAGGGTTTTCCGCGTGTGAGCCATTCCAGGAACATCCAGGTCAGCGCGCCGGTTGAGGCCGCGAGATGGGTGGCGAGGATTGCGAAGGCAGCGCGCGAATTGGCACCGAGTGCCGAACCGCCGTTGAAGCCCAACCAGCCGACCCAAAGCAGCCCCGTGCCAATCACTGCCAGCGAGAGGTCATGCGGTGCGAAATTCTCAGTGCCATACCCGTGGCGTTTGCCGATCACGTAGGCCGCAACCAAACCGGCAATGCCCGCATTGAGGTGGACGACGGTGCCGCCGGCAAAATCGAGAACGCCGGCATGGGCGAGGAAACCGCCGCCCCAAACCCAATGCGCGATCGGCACATACACGAAGATGAGCCAACTCGCGCAAAACCATAAAAAAGCAGAGAAGCGCATGCGGTCCGCGATCGAGCCTGCGATCAGGGCAACCGTGATGATTGCAAACGTCATCTGATAGAACATGTACAAGGTTTCGGGAATGGTCGGCGCGAATGCACTGGTTGCCTCCATGCTGGTGCCGCGCATGAACACCCGTTCGAGCGTTCCAAGCCACTTCCCGTCTCCGACGAAGCTCAGGCTGTAACCGAAGGCGAACCACAAGAGCGAGCACACGGCCGTGCAGGCGAAGCTTTGTGCCATCGTGGCGAGGAGGTTCTTCTTGCGCACCATTCCGCAATAGAACAGCGCCAAACCTGGGATCGTCATCATCAGCACGAGGCTGGTGGCTGAGATCATCCAGGCGGTATCGGCGGCGTCGATTTTGGACGTCGTTTCCTGCGCGAGCGTTGGTACCGCAGCGAAGCCAAAACCCAGCGCGGCCGCGACCGCGCAAGTGATGCGAGTATTGTCCCTTCTCATGCTGCCCCCTCGATGGCTCAGGCTTTACAATGCGTCCGCGTCGGTCTCGCCGGTCCTGATGCGCACCGCTTGGTCGATCGTCGTCACGAAGATCTTGCCGTCACCGATTTGACCCGTCTTGGCGGACGCAATGATCGCCTCGACGACGGCACCTACGCGATCGGACGGCACCGCCACCTCGATGCGGATCTTCGGCAGGAAGTTCACGGCGTATTCGGCGCCGCGGTAGATTTCGGTATGCCCTTTCTGCCTTCCGTAGCCTTTGACTTCGCTTGCGGTCATGCCCTGCACGCCGACTGCCACCAATGCGTCGCGAACATCCTCAAGCTTGAATGGCTTGATCACGGCAATGACCAGTTTCATGAATTCGCTCCCCGAATGCTTGCCTACATTATCGGCGCCATGGCGAAAGATTAAGCGATTAATTCCCCCATTCGCATGGGAGCCCCGGCTTGGCTCCCGATCACTGCAGCACAACTCCCCCTTTAACGAAAGAGGCTGCGTTCCCGCAGCAAGCCTTCCTGAGCCACGGAGGCAACGAGCGTTCCGTCCCCGGCAAAAATGAGACCACGGGAAAAGCCGCGCGAACCCGAGAGATTAGGGCTGTCATGGGCGTAGAGCAGCCATTCGTCTGCTCGAAACGGGCGGTGAAACCAAAGCGCGTGATCGAGGCTTGCCGCCATCAGGCTTTGTTCGAACACGGTGCGCCCATGCGGGATCAGCGCCGAATCGAGCAGCAGCATGTCGGATGCGTAGGCGAGAACGCATTGATGAATTGCGGGCTCATCTGGAAGCGGCGCCGTTGCCCGGATCCAGACGTGGAAGCGCCCATCCTCGATTTTTTTTCCGAGATAGCGATCGAGCTCCACGGGCCGCCATTCGATTGGCCGTTCGCGTTCGTAATAGCGCCGCACCGGATCGGGCATCAGCGGTAGCACGCGTTGCTTGATGTCGGCTTCGTTCGGCAACTGCTCCGGTGTCGCCACCGCCGGCATGCGGGCCTGATGGCTCATGCCAGGCTCGTCGTGGTGAAACGACACCGCCATGGTGAAAATCGCATGCCCGTGCTGAATTGCGCTCACAAGACGGGTCGTGAAGCTCTTGCCATCGCGGATGCGGTCCACTTCGTAAATGATCGGCACCTTCGGATCGCCGGCAAGCAGGAAATAGGCGTGCAGCGAGTGCGGCGGTCGACCTGCCACGTCGACCGTACGGCAGGCGGCCACGAGCGCTTGCCCAATCACCTGTCCGCCGAACACGCGCTGCCAGCCGACCTGGGGCGAGCGGCCGCGGAACAGATTTACCTCGAGTTGCTCGAGGTCGAGAATGGCAAGCAGATCTTGAACAGCAGACGACATTGCCCATTTTCCGGTCGCGGCGGGCATCATCGTCCGCCGGCCTGGGTCGTGACAATGCTATAGTCATGAGCAGGAGGACGGCCGTGGGGTCATCACCTCAGAGCGTGCAGAGCGTCGATGTGCTCATCGGTGGCGCGGGCCTTGCCGGCTTGGCGCTGGCGATCGCGCTTCGTCAGGGTCTTGCGCCGTCGTTTTCCGTTACCGTTGCCGACCCGGCGCTGGCACGCCCGGCAAACGATGGGCGCGCATCAGCCATCGTCGCCGCGGCGCGGCGCCTGTTCGAGACGATCGGCGTGTGGCAGACGATCGAGGCACAGCCCATCCGCGACATGGTTGTAACGGATAGCCGTCTCACCGATGTGGTGCGGCCGGTCTTTCTTACGTTCGATGGTGACGTCGAACCGGGGGAGCCGTTCGCCCACATGATCGAGAATGCGCCCCTGCTCGCGGCGCTGGCGCAGAAGGCGAGAGATGAAGGCGTCGGATTGAGGCCGGCGGCGGTCGCTGATTTCGAATTTACGCCGGACCGCGTCGAAGTGCGCTTATCCGACGGCGAGACGTGCGGTGCCCGCCTTCTTGTCGCGGCCGATGGCGCGCGTTCGGCGATCCGCGAGCATGCGGGAATTGCCAGCCACGGCCTTAGGTACGAGCAGTCCGCCATCGTCACCACCGTCGCGCATGAGCGCGATCATTGCGGGCGGGCCGAGGAGCACTTTCTTCCCGCCGGGCCGTTCGCGATCCTGCCGTTGAAACGCGACGCTGCCGTGGGTCACCGTTCGTCCATCGTCTGGACCGAGGAAACGCAAGAGGCGGTGCGCATCGTCGCGCTGCCGGACGCCGAATTTCACGCTGAGCTAGAGCGGCGCTTCGGCCTTCGTCTCGGCGAGATCGCAGCGGTCGGTCCCCGTCGCGTCCATCCGCTCGGACTTTTGTTGTCGCGCGCTTTCATTGCCGATCGTCTCGCGCTGGTGGGCGATGCCGCCCATGTGATCCACCCGATTGCGGGCCAGGGACTCAATATGGGGCTCAAGGACGTCGCTGCGCTCGCCGAAGTCATTGTCGATGCCGCTCGGCTGGGGCTTGATCCCGGCTCGCCTGCCGTGCTCGAGCGCTATCAGCGCTGGCGGCGCTTCGACACGGTGGCTATGGGCATCACGACCGATGGGCTCAACCGGCTGTTCGCCAATCAATCGGACGTGCTGCGCCTCGTGCGCGATGTCGGCCTCGGTCTTGTCGATCGTCTGCCGGCGCTGAAGCAGCTTTTTATCCGCGAGGCCGCCGGACTCATGGGCGAGGTGCCGAAGCTGTTGCGCGGCGAGGCGCTATAGCGACGGCGGCTGAGCTTGCGGCAGCGTAGTCGATGCCGGGGCTCGGACACCTTCGGTTCAGGGCGACGCTTCGTCCGAGTGCATTCACACGAACGGAATCGCCAGCACGTGTTGCTTGAACGCGGGACGCTGCTCGATCTGGGCAAACCAGCGCTCGAGATTTTCGAAGGGCGGGCGCTCCGGCACGAGGCGGCGGAAGCGGTAGGCCATCAGCGCAACTGGAATATCGCCCATTGAGAGGGTATCCCCGGCCACGAACGCCGTTTCGGCAAGCTGCGCGTCCAGAATTTTCATCACCGCGATGCACTTGACCTTACCCGCCTCGATTGCTGCGTGATCGCGTTTCTCGGACGGGGTTCGAATAAGGCCCCAGAACACCGGCGTGAGCGGCGGATGCGCGACGGTGAGCTGCCAGTCCATCCAGCTGTTGGCGCGCGCACGCGCGCGCAGATCGGAGGGTTCGAGGTTGCCGGCGCCGTATTTCGCCGCGAGGTAGCGCACGATGGAATTCGATTCCCACAGCAGGAATTCATCCTCCTGCAGCGTCGGCACCAGGCCGTTCGGGTTCATCGCCAGATATGCGGGCTCGTTGTTCTTGCCGAACGGACCGCCAATATCGATGCGCTCGTGTGGTAGGCCGAGCTCGCCAACCGCCCACATCACCTTTTGCACGTTGACGGAAGTGTTTCGCCCCCAGATTTTGATCATCGCTATACCCTTGGCTCGTTCGTCCGTGTGCCGACCGGCAGTTTTTCAAACGCGAAACCTCCGCGGCGGTATCCCGCCTGCGCCCTTGGCGAAGGCAATCACAACGCGGGGGCGTCAATCCAGCCGTCGTGCCTCCTCGGGCAGCATGATCGGGATGCCGCCGCGGATCGGATAGGCAAGCTTGGCGGAGCGCGAGATGAGCTCCTGCTTTTCCGCATCGTATTCGAGGGGTCCCTTGGTCAGCGGACAGACCAGAATTTCCAAAAGCTTCGGATCGACGCCGCCGGGGGGGCGCTCGGGTGGGTTGCTCATGACGTACTCCACGTGAATGGCGATGTTCCGCGAAGTCAGTGCGTATGCAACTGCTTCGTCGTGGACCGCGCCCCGATACTCCAGCTCGGCTATAGCACGCAGCTTGCCTGGCTACCGCCGGAAATTGGGACGGCGTGGCGCGGAAGCGGCCGCGCGTTCCTCTTTCTGGCGAAAATTGATGCGTCCGCGCGTGAGATCGTATGGCGAGACTTCCACGACGACCCGATCGCCGACCCCCGTGCGGATGCGGAATTTGCGCATCTTGCCCGACATGTATGCGAGAATTTCGTGTTCATTATCGAGCGTGACGCGATAATTGCCATCGGGTAGCACTTCGGTGACGGTGCCGCTGAATTCGAGCAACTCTTCCTTGGCCATTCGCTCTCCTCCAATCCGATGCGCGGCTTACCGCAGCGGCTTTAGCCGGCATATTTTAGCGTCCCAATCCCGCGATGTTCGCGCCCCATCGCGCGATGTTATTGCAGCGGGGTTTCGCAGCCCGCTGTCTTCTTGGCCAGCTCGATCTCCGTCGCCGCGATGAGGATCTCCGCGCGGGTCTTGAGATCGGGCGCTTCCAAGAGCGCCTGCTTCTCGGCAGTTCCGTAAGGAGACATCATCGCGAGCGCATTGACCAGGGCTTCGTTGGGGGCATTCTCGATGCCGTCCCAGTCGGCCTTGAGATCGTTGGCCTTTAGAAAATCGGAGAGCGCCCGCAGAAGGCTCGCACGGTCCACCTCGTCTTCGCCCTTCCGGGCGGTGAAATCGTCGACGAAGGGAGCATAGCTCACGCGGCACTGCCGGTACGGCGTCCTCACGCTGAGCTCCTCGTCGACGCGAAAACGGACGATGCCGGTGAGCTGGAGGAGGTAGCGGCCGTCGCCGGTCTCGGCGAGCTGCGTGATGCGGCCAACGCAGCCGACCTTGTAGAGATTGGGCCTGCTCTCGGGTCCGGGATGTGCGGCGTCGGGCTGGATCATGCCGATCAGGCGGTGACCGGCCCGCAGGGCGTCATCGATCATCGCTACGTAGCGCGGCTCGAAGATGTTGAGCGGCATCTGTCCGCGCGGCAATAACAGCGCCCCCGGCAATGGAAAGACCGGGATCACATCGGCGAGATCGTCCGGCCTCTCATAGACCGCATTCATCGGCATGGTCGCTCTCCCAGCGCGGCAATGCGACCGAAACTCTTTGCCTTAACGCTTCTCGGCGCCCGACCAGGCAGCCGCGTGCGCTACGAAAACAAAATCGACGACAGCCGCTTACGGCCATTGACGGTGGCCTCGTCGGTCGGGCCCCAGGCCTCGAAGAACTGGACCAACTGCTTGCGCGCCCCGTCGTCATTCCATTTGCGATCGCGCTTGACGATCTCGAGCAGGTTATCGACGGCCTCTTGGCGGCGCCCCTTTGCATTCAACGCGACCGCGAGATCGAAGCGGGCTTGATGGTCGAGCGGGTTCGCCGCGACCTTCTGCTCGAGCTCAGCGATCGGTCCGACCGCTTGTGCCTGCTCGCTCAACTCGAGTGCCGCGCGGGCCGCAGTGATCGCGGGATCGTTGCGCTTGGCTTCCGGGACCATCGCCAGGGTCTGTCGCGCCTGCTCAAGGGCGCCGGTGCGCACGTAGCTGCGCGCGAGGCCGCCAAGGGCAGCGAGATTGCCGCCGTCCTGCGCCAGCACCTTGGCATAGAGGTCGGCTGCGCCCGCGGCGTCGCCTTTGGCAAGCGCGTCGTCGGCACTCTTCAAGAGGTCCTTTTCCTCACCGCCGAGGCGGTCTTTGGTCAGCCGTTCGATGAAGGCGATGACCTGGCTCTCCGGCAGGGCACCGAGGAAGCCGTCGATCGGCTGGCCGTTGACGAAAGCAAACACTGCAGGAATCGACTGAATACCGAGCTGCCCCGGGATCGAGGGGTGCTTGTCGATGTCCATCTTGACGAGCTTTACCTTGCCCTTGGCGGCACGAACCGCTTTCTCCAGCACCGGTGCGAGTTGCTTGCATGGCCCGCACCATTCCGCCCAGAAGTCCACCAGGACCGGCTGGCGTTTGGATTCCTCAATTACGTCTTTGACGAAGCTCTGAGTGGTCGTGTCCTTGACCACGGCGCCCGTCGCTGGCGCCTCGCCGCTCTGCAACATCGTCATCCCGTTCGTCCTTCGTACGCGCCGCCCCACGCCGAACGGCGTGGCGCTCGATTGACTCCTGACCAAGCGCAGGCAAGCCACGCCGCGCCGAAATCTGCATATGGCCAATTAAATGGTGTTCAAGGCCACCTTTGCAATCAATAAACTCAATCCTGCAGCGACTTCTCTTGTTCCGCGGCCGCCACGATTCGGGGCGAATGGCCGGTCGCCTCCAGGAACCGCAGCAGATCGGCGTGTGCGATCGAGGTCGTCATGGTGTTGACGAGCGGATGGCAGTTGATGATCTCGTGTTGCATCAGTGCGGCATCAAGCACAATGCTGACGCGGTGATCGCTGTCATTCATTGCCGCAAACGGGGTCACCGCGCCGGGCTCGATGCCCAGCGTTGCGCGCAGGAGCTCGGCAGATGCGAACGAAAACCGGCCGGCGGCACACAGTCGTCGGTGTAGCGATCTGAGCTCGATCACTGCGTCCTCCGGCGCCGTCACCAGAAAAAGCGCTCCCTTCTTGTCTTTGAGAAAGAGGTTTTTGGTGTGCCCGCCCGGAATGGTTCCGCGCAACTCGCGCGATTGCTCGACCGTGAACAGCGGGGGGTGTGTCACGGTCACGTGCGTGATGCCGAGCCGGTCGAGGAAAGCGAATAGGTCGGAAGGAGTGGCAGGCATTGGACCCGATCGTTGAGGGCACTCAGCCGCCCCGTGGCGCCGGTCTGATATCGAATCCCTGATCGATTGCGGCGAACATCTGATGAAATCCCGACAGCGCCTCGCCCGCGCGCTTCATGGACCGCGGACGTGATTGCCACAAGAGGGCATGATGTGAACGGTTAGGGATGGTTGCAAAGCTTTCGCCCTTTTGGCATAGGTGCTCGATCAACCGGCCGCCATGGTGCGACCGGAATTCGGACGCGGGTGTAGCTCAGGGGTAGAGCACGACCTTGCCAAGGTCGGGGTCGAGGGTTCGAATCCCTTCGCCCGCTCCAAA
>DATFQX010000269.1:0-3991 GCA_035263865.1 Xanthobacteraceae bacterium | reverse complement strand
CTTGAACATGTGGCAGGTGCGCCCACCCATGTTCCTGGGGAACGGATCGATACAGATGCCTTTCCATCCCCTGGCTTCGAGGGCCTGCGTGTTCGACTCCATGTAGCCGTCGCCCGAACCAACGTCGAGGAAGAAGCCGTTCGTAATGCCGGGGAACATGGTTTCGGCGACCCATTTGTCCTGGCCGATCTCCGATTGGTAGCGGGTGATCCGAAGGGCTTCGCGAAGACTGAGGCTGATGTTGCGCGCGGTCGGTACCAGGCAGCAACGTTCGTTTTCGTCGAACTGAGCCTTGTAAGCGACGGCGGCGCCAATCGCCGTGCAGCACAACACAGCCGCCATCAAAGTCAGTCGCATGATTGCCCCCAGTCCCTTCCCCGATACCACTCAGGGAATGGGGCGGAACTAGGTTCCACAGGCACTTCGCGCGCCTACATCCTGGCGCGGCTCGATTCGCGATCGGCCCGTCACCGCATCGCCTTTTCGATTTGCCGGTCGAGCTCGGCCCTGTCCATCCGCATCCAGTCCAGGATTTGCGACGCTTGCCGGACCGCGACCCCGCCTCGCTGGCTCGGCTGGAGATGCGGCGCGCGAGCAGCAGCCGGAGCGCATGCGGCGGATCGGCGTGCTCATGGGCGGTGCGCCCGAAATGGCAGACCAACAGGCTGGTCTCGCGGTGTTCATGCAATTGCTGCATCAGTTGGGTTGGACCGAAGATCGCAATGTGCAGCTTGAAATCCAATGGGGTGGCGGTGCCCCCGATGGCGTTGGCCAGAGCGGTCAGTGCGCCATGAGTACTGGTAATTCTGCGTTGCTTAGGATGTAGCGGGTGGTGCCACCGAAGATCATTTGCCGCAATCTACTCTGTGTGTAAGCGCCCTTGATCAGGAGGTCACAGCCCAAAGCCTTCGCGTGGGCCAAAATCGCCTCACCCGTCAGGCGGCCATCAAGACCGACGGTCAACGGCTTTGCCGGGACCTCATTCAATTGCAGATAGCGGCACAGTTGCAGCCCTGTTGGTCCGGGTACCGCCGCTCCACCTTCGACAGTCAATACGATGACGCGGCTAGCACGCTTAAGGATAGGCATCGCAAAAGCGGTGGTGCGCGCTTGCTCGGTGCTGCAATTCCATGCAATCAAAACATTGGTCCCCATCTGAGGCTGCGGCGTTGGTGGTGTGATCAGGACCGGCCGGCCGCTTTCAAACAAGGCAGCTTCAAGTGCACTCACCCGCGGGCCCTTCGGATCGCGACCTGGTTTACCTAAGACGATCACATCGAAGACCCGACCATGGCTCCCTACAAAGTGGTCACCCTCAGGGGCATTGTCCAGCCAACCGCTTGACACGGCCTTTGTGTCACCTCCGCGCGGCACGCCATGCTCTTGCATGAAGTTCTCGAAAAGGCTGCGGCTTCGTTTCTCATTTTCTGCGATGTCCTGTTCCAATGCCGGTATCGGCATAGCGCCCACATCGGTTACTGCGAAGACAGCGGGAATCTCAAGGCGCAAGGCGAACCCTTCGATGTAGCTGTCAAATTTTTGCGCGAGAAGCAGAGCCGTCTGCAATGTCGGGTTCATGAGATCATGCTGTTCAATCGGAACGAGAATGGTCTTGAAACCCATGGCGAGCTCCAATTCGTGCGCACATCGTCTCTATGCGCTCAGGTGGGGCGACGCCCGAGACGTCTCGCTGTTTCGCGCACCACCACTTGCCAGAGCGATCGGCATCCCGATCGCTCTATCTATAATGCAAACAGCCGGGCAAGCTTGATCGTCAGCAGCCCGATTATCTGACGAGCGAATCGCCCTTTTGCCGCTCCGCTGCGTTCACAGGGCGCGGAGAAACCGGCAATTGCAGCACGGTCGCGTGCTGGCCTTCGCATAGCCGGGTGAGCAGCACGGTCTCCCCGTCGGGGAACTCCAGCGCATCGTGATGCACATTTGGCTTTCCGACAATGGACGCCGACAAGCCGAAAGAGCGGGAGTAACGCCCCGTATCGCCCGACCAATTTCGACGGTGCGTCATGCGCTGGATAGAGTCCCGATCCAGATACCACTGTCCCGATCCTACCGATTACATTTGAACCATTCGACCAGCCGAGGCGACAAATAATCGGGAGCCATTCCCCCGGTGATTGAGCCGGAACGTGGGATAGTAGAAGCGGGCGTCTCGCACAGACAAAGCGGAATAGGGGCGTCACTCGGTCGGCCCGTGCCGGGTGAACAAACAAGGGGATTAGCATCATGAAGACGATCATAATCGTAGCGGCTGGGCTCGTGGCCATGATGAGCGTTGCCGCTGCCGCTGATTTGCCGCGCAAGGAGCCGCCCCCGGTGGCGGCGGCGCCAATAGGTAAGTACCCGGTGGGCAAATATCCGGTTGGCAAGTATCCGGTTGGCAAATACCCACAGCCCGTCGTGACTAAGGGCTAAGGCACTCCGTTACTAGGCACAGGGAGGATCTCATGAACGAGGGGCAGGACAAGAACGGTGGCGGCAACGCTGCACTACAGGGTGTGCTTTACCAGCAGATCTCATCCAGCAGCGATGAAGCCATTAAGGCGGCACTCGGTCTCGTTGACGAGGCCGACAAAGCGGCGCAGAAGATGGTCGCTGAGTGTCAGACACTGCTTGCCGCGGTCAGGGAAGGTACCGAGCACATACGCAGCGAGCTGCGCGAGAAAATGGTCGAATTCGCGAGCGTGATGCGGGAGTACAGCGAGGAGATCGCGGCGAAGAACAGAGCTTATGTCGAGGCGGCGCGCAACACCACCGACATGATCAGCTCGCATATTGAAGCCGTGCAGGCGGCAATGAAGTTAGTCGCGCATGAGGGCGCGCCAGCTGGCGCGCACCGCGCCGCCATCATCGACATGAGGCAGGCAGGTTAAGAGCCGCAACTGGTCTCTGAAAAATCCGAGCGGTCTGCCGCTCCAAGGGGCGACCGGCCACGCGGTCGCCGCGCCGCCGAGCAGCGCGATGAACTCGCGGCGTTTCATGACCGACATGGGTCTGGCCCCGCCGCCGAGCGGCTGCAGCGGAACGGGACGCGCCGCGGCTGGGCCACATTTCGGCGTACTATCGGGATCAAAAGGTCAAATACCGGGGGTAGGGCCGCCTGCTTAGGCGGATGGGGGCTTACTCCGACTGCCGCCGACAACTGGAGGGAGACATAAGGGATGAGCGCCCTGGGAACGCGGCATTGGCGCGAGCTGGTAACGGGGATGGCTATCGTGGTCGCCTACGCAATCTGCGCCCCCGACGCGACCGGGCAGAACAATCAGGGTCCGCCGAACGCACTGCAGGGCTTCTCGCAGAACCGCGACGAGCCCGTGAAGATTCGGGCAGCGTCGCTGGAGATTCGCGACAAGGACAACATAGCGACCTTCACCGGCGAGGTCTACGTTCTGCAGGGCGACACCGAAATGCGTTGCAAGGTGCTGGTCGTGTCTTACGAGGCGGAAACAGGTACGCGCCTGGTCAACGGGGCCGCTGAGGAGACTGGTGCAGGCGACCGGCAGGTTCGCCAGATTGAGGCCAAAGGCGACTTGGTTGTGGTTCAAAAGGATCAGACTGCGACTGGGGACGCCGCTACTTTCAACATGCGTGAGAACACGGTGACGCTTGTCGGGAATGTTGTCGTGACGCGGGGCTCGAATGTCCTGCGTGGCCAGCGGCTGGTGGTTGATCTCACTACCGGGGTATCGAAAATGGATGGGGGCCGAATCGACGGCATATTTCAATCGGGACGCCGAAACCCTCCTGATCCGCGCAACGAGAAAAGCATCGAAAGATGACCTTCGTGATTGCAACGTCGTGCTCGGACTAATGACGGCCCCGGGCGGGGCCGCAAATCAATCTTAAAATAGTTGACGTGCACGATGCGGGCCAGATCGAGCGCACGATCGGGGCGTTCGCGCGCACGCCGAACAACGGCATGATCCTGACGGCGACTGCATTCGCGCAGTTTCATCGTAAGCCGATCATCACG
>DATFQX010000268.1:0-2835 GCA_035263865.1 Xanthobacteraceae bacterium | reverse complement strand
CAATGCACCAATGATCAGTCGAGTGTGATGCCGAGTGACTTGACGAGTGCGCTCCATCGGACGATTTCCGACTTGAGCAGCGTTCCCAGCTCCTCGGGCGAAGACCCCCCGGCCGCGTAGCCGGTTTCTGCCAGCTTATCTTTGATCGCCGGGTTGGCCAGCGCAGTATTGGTATCGGCGCTGATCTTGCGGACGACCTCGGGCGGTGTCTTGGCCGGAACGAACAGCGCCTGCCATGCCGTGACGTTGTAACCCGGGACGCCGGCCTCTGCGATGGTCGGCACATCCGGGGCTGCCACATCTCGTTTCGGTCCGCTGGTCGCCAAAACGCGAACCTGCCCCGACCGTGAGTAGGAAAGCGATGCGCCGCTGCTGAATAGGCAGTCCACGCGACCCGGTATGAGGTCTGTGAAGGCGGGCGAAGCGCCGCGATAGGGAACGTGCGTCATCTTGATGTCGGCCATCTGTAAGAACAACATCTCGGCCAGGAACGGCGCGCTGCCGGTGCCGGGCGATGCCATCGTGAGCTTGCCAGGATGGGATTTGGCATAGTCGATAAGCTCCTTGATCAAATGGAACGGCGAGGAGTTCGGCACAAACACGAAATGGGCAAGCCGGGTGACAAGCGAGACCGGCGCAAAATCCGCAATCGGATCGTAGCTCAGCGAGCGGTAGAGACTGGCGTTCACCGCAAGGGACCCGCCGTTGAACAAGATTGTGTATCCGTCGGGATCGGACCGCGCGGCGTATTCGTTGCCGATGTTGGTGCCGGCGCCTGCCTTGTTCTCGATGAACACCGTCTTGCCCCACATCGCTGAAAGCTTTTCGGCGAGAATACGCGCGACAATATCCGTCGGGCCCCCGGCGGCGACCGACACAATGATGCGGACGGATTTCGTTGGGTATCCGGCCTTCGACGTCTGCGCGCGCGCCGCGAGCGGCCACGCAACTGCCGCGCCGCCGAGCAACGTTATGAACTCGCGCCTCTTCACTCAATCACCTCGTCGGCGCGGACAAGCAGAATCGTCGGGATTTCGAGGCCGAGCGTCCTGGCGGTTCGCAGATTGATCACTAGGTCGAACTTGGTCGGCTGCACGACTGGTAATTCGCCAACCTTTTCGCCTTTTAGAATGCGACCGACGTAAATCCCCGCCTGTCGATAGCCGTTGTTGATCGTCGGTCCATAGCTCATTAGGCCCCCGGCATCGACGAACTCGCGCAAAAAATAGAGCGTAGGAATTTTGTAACGCGCCGCAAGCTGTACGATTTGCTCCCGCTGTCCGAACAGAAATGGGTCCGTGTTGATAAGCAGAGCATCGACTTTCTGCCGGGGCGAGGCCTGCGAAGACCGCATCGATTTCGCCTTCAGTGCTGGCGTCCAACACAGTGAGTTGCAGACCAAGAGAGTGCGCCGCAGCCTGCATATCGTGCGCCTCGGCCAAGGTCGGCGGAAATTTCGAATTGATTAGCGTTGCAAGCGCGCTGCCGTTGGGCACAAGTTGATGGGCAAGCTCTACCCGCTTCGGCCCCATTTCCAACCCCATGATGGTCACACCGGTGATGTTGCCGCCCGGTCGGTTGAGATGAGCGACAAGTCCGGCCGCAACTGCATCGCCACCAAGGGTACAAACTATTGGTATCGTGGCAGTCGCTGCCTTTGCCGCCAGTCCTGACGGTTCGCCGCCAACGGCAGCGATCACCGCAACTTGGCGCGCCACCAGTTCCGCAGCCAACGCCGGCAATCGATCATACCGGCCTTCCGCCCAGCGATACTCAATTGCGACATTCTTGCCTTCGAAATAGCCGGTCTGCCCAAGTCCCTGGCGAAATGCGGCAAGGTCGGAGGCCGCCTCCGCCGGCGACCGCGCGCTCAAGAACCCGATCACCGGCACAGTCGCCTGCTGCGCCCGCGCCGCGAGGGGCCACGCAGCCGCTGCGCCGCCGAGCGTGGCTAAGAATTTTCGTCGTCCGAGGTAGCTTGCCATGTGACCCTCCGGTTGGGGGTCATTCATGCAATGGAGGAATGATACCACGCTTAGCCTGACAGGTCCCTCAGCTCGCCGAGAAGTGCTTTGGCATCTTTCAAAGATGTTGTGTCGAAACCCTCGACGAACCACCCATAAACCGGTTGCAGGAGGGAATTGGCCTCCAGGCATTTGCCCTCGTCGCGCCAATGCTTGGCGAGGGTGGTCGCCGCGCGCAGCTCCCACCAACGGGCCTGCTGTTGCTGAGCAATCGTCAACGCCCGCCGCAGTCCAGCCTCGGCCTCCGCTTTCCTGCCCAGCGTCAAGAGGATCTCGCCCCGCAGACGATGCAGTTCAGCTTCAAAAAGCCTTTCGCTTGTTACTTCCGCTGTTCGAACTGCCTCGTCGAGCAAATCGAGGCCAACCTCAGCCTGGCCAAGGCTCGCGTGGGCAGATGCGAGATGGCCAAGACACAAGGTGCGGCGGTTTCGTTCAGCGCTGCCCTCGGCCGCCGCCATAGCGTTGCGCATCAGTTCGACCCCGAGTTGGAGATCGCCGCTTTGGGCGAGCAAGGCCCCCCGAAAGAAACGTGCCCTGTGACCAGGACTTGCGAGGCCGTGCTCCACGCTGAGGGCTATCGCTTCATCGGCGTGCGCCGCGGCCCGTTGCGGATCACAACCAATGGTGCCGAGGATCGCCACGTGGCTCAAAGCTAAGGCAGTCGAATACGCGAGTCCCATCGCTTGTGCACGAGACACAGCTTGTCCCACCGCTGTAGCGGACTGCTCCGGATAGCCGAGGAGCAGGAGTGTCGAGGCGAGAAATGACAATGCATTAACTCGGTCGTCAGTGCCGAAACGACGATAAGCCG
>DATFQX010000267.1:0-17303 GCA_035263865.1 Xanthobacteraceae bacterium | reverse complement strand
CGGTCGAACTCGAAGAGCCCTTCATCCTGTTCCACGAGAAGAAGATCGCCGCGATGCGCGACCTGCTGCCGTTGCTGGAGAAAGTCCTCCACGACGGGCGCCCGCTGCTGATCATCGCCGAGGAAGTCGAAGGCGAGGCCCTGGCCACCCTGGTGGTCAACAAGCTGCGCGGCGGCCTCAAGGTCGCGGCAGTGAAAGCGCCCGGCTTCGGCGATCGCCGCAAGGCCATGCTCGAGGACATCGCGATCCTCACCGGTGGCCAGCTAATCTCGGAAGACCTCGGCATCAAGCTCGAGAACGTGACCACGGCGATGCTCGGCCGCGCCAAAAAGGTCATAATCGAGAAGGAGAAGACCACGATCGTGGACGGCGCCGGCAAGAAGAAGGACATCGAAGCCCGCGTCGGTCAGATCAAGCAGCAGATCGAGGAGACCACGTCCGATTACGATCGCGAGAAACTGCAGGAGCGGTTGGCGAAGCTCGCAGGCGGTGTCGCGGTGATCCGCGTCGGCGGCGCCACCGAGGTCGAGGTGAAGGAGAAGAAGGACCACGTCGAGGACGCGCTCAACGCAACCCGCGCCGCGGTCGAAGAAGGGATCGTGCCGGGCGGCGGCGTCGCGCTGTTGCGCGCCAAGAAGGCGCTTGGCCGGATCAGCGACGGCAACGCCGACGTGCAAGCCGGCATCAACATTGTGCTTAAGGCCCTGGAGGCGCCGACGCGGCAGATCGCCGAAAACTCCGGCGTCGAAGGCTCGATCGTGGTCGGCAAGATCATGGAGCACAAGTCCGAAACCTTCGGTTTCGACGCGCAGAGCGAGGACTATGTGGACCTGGTCGACCGCGGCATCGTCGATCCTGCCAAGGTCGTGCGCGCCGCGCTGCAGGATGCGGCCTCCGTCGCGGGCCTGTTGGTCACGACCGAAGCCATGGTCGCCGAAGCGCCGAAGAAGCAGACGCCTCCCCCGCCCATGCCGGGCGGCGGCGGAATGGGCGGTATGGACTTCTAAGTCCGCCCGTAGGCCTACGAAGTCAAACGACAAAGGGCGCGGTGCAAGCCGCGCCCTTTGGTTTTGTCCCGGCAAGGGAAACGGTCCGCCGCACCGCCAATTGGCGCCGGCGGCGATGGAACTATCCGAACGGCGACAATTTAATTGGGAGCAACACGGGCGCGCCCCTCACCTCAGTGGAACGCTTCGGTTGGACACAAGAATGGGAGCACGTTATGGCCGCCGAGCAATCCAAACCGAAAGGACCCGATCTCGCGCGCGGCGTCCCACTCGATGATCTCGCTGATGGCGGCATGATCGGGGGGCACGTGGGCGAGGACGCCGTGCTGCTCGCGCGCCGCGGCGATGAAGTCTTCGCGATCGGCACAACCTGCTCGCATTACGGCGGGCCGCTGGCCGAGGGACTGATCGTTGGCGATACGGTGCGATGCCCTTGGCACCATGCCTGCTTCAGTCTGCGCACCGGCGAGGCAGTCGCCGCGCCCGCCTTCAACCCGATGTCGTGCTGGCACGTGGAAAAGCGCAACGGCACCGTGTTCGTGCGCGACAAGATCGAGCCGGCCGGCAAGCGCAAGGCTCAACGTGCGAACGCAAAGCCCAAGCGGATGGTGATCGTCGGTGGCGGCGCTGCCGGATTTGCCGCGGCGGAGATGCTTCGGCGAGAAGGATTTGATGGCGACGTGACGCTCATTTCCTCAGACGACGCAGCCCCCTACGACCGGCCCAATTGCTCAAAAGATTATCTCGCGGGAAACGCGCCGGAAGACTGGATGCCGCTTCGGCCGGCCGAGTTCTACAAGGATCAATCCATCACGCTCGAGCTTCGCAGCGAGGTCGCAGCGGTCGACCCCAATGCACGGCAGGTGACGCTTGCGAACGGGCGAAGCGTGCCGTTCGACAAACTGTTGCTCGCGACCGGGGCCGAGCCCGTCCGCCTCGATATCCCCGGTGGCCATCAGCCGCACGTGCACGTGCTGCGTTCGCTGACCGATTCGCGTGCGATCATTGCCAAAGCGAAAACGGCGCGGCGCGCGGTGGTGCTCGGGGCAAGTTTCATCGGGCTCGAGGTCGCAGCCGCGCTGCGCGCGCGGAAGATCGAAGTTCACGTGGTGGCGCCGGAGGGCCATCCTTTGGAGCGCGTGCTGGGGCGCGAATTGGGCGAATTCATCCGCGCCATTCACGAGGAACACGGCGTCGCGTTCCATCTCGAGGAAACGGCAATGGCGATCGAGGGCACAAACGTCAAGCTCAAGGGGGGAGCCACCTTGGCCGCAGATCTCGTGGTTGTCGGCATCGGCGTGCGGCCACGTCTCGAACTGGCCGAGCGCGCTGGCCTGAAGATCGACCGCGGCGTGGCGGTGAACGAATATCTCGAGACCAGCGCGCCCGGCATCTTTGCCGCGGGCGATATCGCGCGTTGGCCCGACGCTCACGCCGGCGAGCGTCTGCGGATCGAGCATTGGGTGGTGGCCGAACGGCAGGGCCAGGCCGCGGCGCGCAATATGCTGGGACAGAGCCGACGGTTTTCCGACGTTCCGTTCTTCTGGAGCCAGCACTATGACGTTCCAATCAATTACATCGGACACGCGGAAAAGTGGGATGCACTCGACGTCGAAGGCAGTATCGACAAGCGGGACTGCCTGGTGCGCTATCGCCGCGGCGGGAAGGTGCTGGCGGTGGCCTCGATCCTCCGCGATGTCGACAATCTCAAGGAAGAAGCGGCGATGGAGCGCGTTGCGCCGAACGCGTGATCGCGCTCGAGGCCGCCGCTCGGCTCGCTACCATTGAAAACGACAGGCTATGCCCTGTAGCGTTTTCTCCCTCGGCGACACGTCGAGCGACTCGCCGCTTGTGATCATGTGCCGCATCAAAGCGTCCATTCCAGCCACTGTGCAAGCTGGCGCATCGAAAAGCCGATATGTGAACCGGGAGCATGGTTCGGCCGTTGTTTTTCGGGCAAGCTTGGCTCCCATTATGACAGCAGAGCAGGGCCGGTGAGAGCACCTGCTCGGCCAAAATCGCAAGATGGCGATCGGAAGGATCCGGCGATGCAACTCGAAAGGGTTCGCGGTCACGTCGAACGGGGAACGGAACCTCGATGAGCGCGGACGCTGCATCGCCGTCAGTGCGGCCCGCGGATCCCTGCTCGTTCGTGATCTTCGGCGCTTCGGGGGATCTCACCCGCCGGTTGTTGCTTCCGGCACTCTACAATCTTGCGGCCGGCGGCCTTTTGCCGGATGCGTTCTGCGTGATCGGGGTCGCGCGCAAGGATTTCTCGAACGAGGCGTTTCGAACCCACTTGGAAAAAGGGCTGCGCGAGTTTGCGACGCGTGAGGTGGACGCGCGCGTTGCCGAACGGTTGTTCTCCTGCGTCACATATCTGCAGGGCGATTTCGAGGACCCTAAAACATACGAACGGCTCCGCCATCAGCTCGAGCGCGTCGAGCAGGCGCGCCCGACGTGCGGCAATCGTCTGTTCTATATCGCCACGCCGCCCGCGGCTTTCGCGCCGATCGGCTGCCAACTGGGGCGAACCGGCCTGACCCGCGAGGAAAATGGGGCATGGCGGCGCGTCATCATCGAAAAGCCGTTCGGCACCGATTTGGCATCGGCTCGCGCGCTCAATCAAAAGCTGCTCGGCGTGCTCGACGAGCATCAAATCTACCGGATCGATCATTACCTGGGTAAGGAAACGGTTCAGAATATTCTCGTGCTGCGGTTCGCAAACGGTCTATTCGAGCCGATCTGGAACCGTGATCACATCGACCACGTGCAAATCACTGTGGCGGAAAGCCAGGCGGTGGGACAGCGCGGTCGGTTTTACGACACCACCGGCGCGTTGCGCGACATGGTACCCAATCATCTTTTCCAGCTGTTGTCGCTGGTTGCCATGGAGCCACCGGCGCGCTTCGATGGGAGCGCGGTCAGGGCAGAGAAGGCCGAGCTGCTCGACGCCACTCAGGTGCAGAGCGCAGCCGACGCGCTTCGCAACTCGGTTCGCGCGCAATACCAGGCAGGGTATATCGCCAATAATAGAGTCGAAGATTATCGCAAGACGCCGGATGTCGATCCCGCAAGCGTCACCGAAACTTACGTCGCACTCAAGCTCATGATCGATAACTGGCGTTGGGCGGGCGTGCCATTCTACCTGCGCACCGGGAAAGCGCTGCGATCGCAGCTCACCGAAGTGGCGATCAATTTCAAACAGGCGCCCTTCGCGATGTTCCGCGATACGCCGGTCGATAGGCTCGCGCGGAATTTCCTGGTTCTAGGCATTCAGCCGGACGAATGCATCAGCTTGCGATTCAACGCCAAGGTGCCTGGCCCATCGGTGGTCATTACAGGCGTTCGGATGACGTTCGATTACGAGGATTATTTCGAAGCGGCACGGAGCACCGGCTACGAGACGCTGATCTACGACTGCATGATCGGTGACGCCACGCTGTTCCAGCGCGCCGATGGCATCGAGGCGGGCTGGCGCGCAGTGCAACCTTTCATCGATGCCTGGCGCAACGCCGGCGCAAAGGACCTCGCAACCTACAAGGCGGGCAGCGAAGGCCCGGAAGAGGCGGAGCGCCTGCTCGCCCGTGACGGACGCCGCTGGCGGCCGATTGGTGGGTGACATGGCCTCGAAGGCACGGCCGCAGATCATTGTCGCCGCCGACGCCGAGGCGCTTGCCGAAATCGCCGCAGAACGGCTGTTAGCCCGCGTCATGCCCGCCAAGGAGCGCGCCGCCGTCTGCCTGACCGGCGGCCCGAGTCCTGAGGGACTTTACCGGCGCCTCGCGCGCGAGCCGCATCGCAGCACATTGCCGTGGGATCGCGTGCACTGGTTCATGGGCGACGACCGCTTCGCCCCAGGCGACCACACGCACAGCAATATGGGCATGGCGCGTCGCCTATTCCTCGATCGCGTCGACGCTCCCGCGAACACTATTCACGCGATCCCCACGGATGCAGACCGGCCGGACTCGGCGGCGCGCCACTACGAGGCGGAGCTCAAGCGCTTCTATGGTCGCGATCAGTTTGATCCGGCGCATCCGCTGTTCGATCTCGTGCTCATGGGACTCGCCAGCGATGGACATACCGCATCGCTGTTTCCGAACAGTCCGGCGCTCGACGAGCGGGAGCGCTGGGTCGTCGGGGTCGAGGAAGCCGGGCTCGCGCCTTTCGTGCCACGCGTCACGCTTACCTTGCCCGCCTTGGCGTCGACCAGGGAAATGCTGTTCCTCGTCACCGGCGAAGACAAGCGCGATATCCTTCTGCGTGTGCTTTCCGGCGAGGACCTGCCGGCGAGCCGGGCGCGCGCGCAGGGCGACCTGGTGTGGCTTGTCGACCGCGCCACTGGGCTGGAGGACACCGATGCAGTCCGCCGCGCCGCTGGATGACCCGTCCGTCGTCGTGGTCACGGGGGTTTCAGGCTCCGGCAAGAGCACGATTGCCGCGATGCTGGCGCATCGCCTGCATTGGATTTATGAGGACGGCGACTGGTTCCATCCGCCCTCGAACATCGAAAAGATGCACGGCGGGGAGCCGCTCACGGACGAGGACCGCTGGCCATGGCTGCACGGCATCGCCGCCTGGATCGATGCGACGCGACGCGCCGGTAATCACGGCGTTGTCGCCTGCTCTGCGCTCAAACGGGCCTACCGCGACGTTCTCATCGGCGAGCGGCGCGATGTCCGGCTCGTCTATCTCAAAGGCGAACGGGACTTGATTGCGCGCAGGCTTTCGGCACGCGACGGTCATTTCATGCCCGCGTCGCTGCTCGACAGTCAGTTTGCCGTACTCGAAGAGCCGCAAGCCGACGAGCACCCAATCGTCCTTTCGATCGCTCCGCATCCGCGCGACATGGTCGAGGAGATCGTGATGAAGCTCGGCAAGAATGCCACGCCGTCTTCAGCCAAAGAACAGCACGCTCCGGCGAGGCGTCGGCCGACCTGAGGCGGCTCTTGTCCGCCGACAGCGAAATCCGGCCGCGGCCGCAGGAAGACTTATCCATTACGGAGTCAGGTACCGAACCATGGCTTGAATCTTCGGCACATAGGAACCAGGGAGCGGGGGTATGAATTCGCTTTGGCAAGGGCGAAGAACAGAGGATCCAAACCAATGTGTGACTATAGCCTACACAGCGTTGCTTCCCGGCCGGCAATGGTCGGCGACAAATTGGTGACCACCGGGTTTGTAAACAGCTACACGCGCGGCTTTGCGTCTGTCGAAGACCGGGCGGTGGCGGTTTGTCTCCTTCCCGGCACGGAGCTCGCGTTCGAGAAGGACGTGGACCTGGGGTCATTGTTTGGACTATTCCGGCGAAAGGCGGTCGCCGGCAAACTGGCTTGATTCCGTCAAATCCATTCGAGCAATCCGCACACCCACCACGACGCGCTGGAATTTCCGAGCGGCAAGGTCGTGCTGCTGACGCATCTGCCCGAGGGTCAGCGCGCAACCGTCCTTCAATTGCCGGCTTCCACCCGGGAGGCGGCGGAGGTCGGCAATCGGGAGCGGGACTCGATTCCGGCATAGTCGAACCAGCAGGCACATGCCGCCGTGCATAGCGCGGTGGAGCAAGGGAATTCCTTGCGCATGCCGGTTTTCGTTTCAATTATGGGTCGGCTGGGCTAGTGATGAAGGCACTTATCGTCGGTCGAGGCTGTTGCTGCCGACCGACGTGTCGTCCAATCGCGTGTCGCACATGATATTTCACGCGTGAATACAGGAGGCGAACTCGAGCTGCTTCTGTCCTGCGCGTGGTTGGCCGCCGCCCTTTGGCTGATTATCCGCGCAATCGACCAGCGCCGTCTGTTTTCCGGGCTCGAACCGTCGTCGGCCCTTTTGACGGAGCATGCGCCACACGTGACGATCATCGTCCCCGTCCGGGACGAAAGCTCGAACATTGCTGCCTGTCTCCAGTCTCTGCTTAGGCAGCGCTACCCAGCCTCTCGGTTAGTCGTGCTTGTGGTCGACGATGAGTCGACGGACGACACGGCGCTTATCGTACAAGCGCTCGCCGAGGTAAACGCGCACTTGCAGTTGTTACACAGTCCCGCGCTGCCGCGCGGCACGACCGGAAAATCGCACGCCTGCTGGATCGGTGCCCAATCCGTGCCTGCCGATACCGAATGGCTGTGCTTCCTCGACGCCGACGTTCGCGCTGATCCGGTCCTGCTGGCAAGCGCCGTCCACCTCGCCGGAGCTGAAAAACTGGATCTGCTCTCGCTCGCGCCCCGGCATGAACTGCGGAGCTTCGCCGAGCGTCTCATTCTACCGTGCGGAATGTTCACCTTGGCATTTAGCCAGGACCTGCGTGAGCGTCAGGCACAGGACGGTTCGGACGTAACCGTGAGCGGACCATTCCTGCTCATCCGCAGGAGAGCATATGACGTTGTGGGAGGGCACGCCGCCGTGGGATCCGCCATTGCCGAAGATGTGGCGCTCGCGCGGATTCTCAAACGGCACGGTTTCAAAGTCGTGCTGCGATCCGGAGATCGACTCTTGTCGGCCCGCATGTACACGGGATGGAGAACCGTGTGGCCCGGTCTCGCCAAAAATTTGGTGGATACGCTCGGCGGCCCGGCCTCTGCCCTTATCACGGCTTTCATTGCAGTTCCCCTCGCCTGGGCGGCCTTTAGCATTCCCGCCCTCGACGCAGTTGGTTGCCTGGGCAAGGGGGAAAGCACCGCTTGCTTCGCATTGGCGCCGGCGCTGTCCGGCTCCGCTGCTGCGTTGGCATTGCATTTCGCCGGAGCCGCCTATTTCCGCATCCCGCTGTGGTACGCATTACTCTTCCCGTTGGGATACAGCGCCGGCGCGCTGATGGTACTGGACAGCGTGCGGCGCCGCTTGTACGGGCGCGTGAGGTGGAAAGGCCGCGCATATCCATGAGACCGGATCCGCGGCAAGGTCGAACGCACTCCTCCGACGGAACTGAGCCCAACCGAGGCGTGTCGAAAGGGACCGCCCTACTCGCCCTCGTCCTTCTCGCCGTGTTTCTGTACGCGGTTCGATGGGCGCTGCTGCCGTTCGTGGTTTCCGCCGTTGGCGCCTACCTTTGCACCCCATTAATCGAACGGCTTGCTAAACACACTCGTTTGCCGCGCCTCGTGTTCGTCGGCGCGACATTCATTGTGCTGCTTGTCGCGGCAACGACCATGGCGATCACCGCGGTCCCGCCGCTGGTGCGGGAAGCGACGAGCACCGTCGCCGATCTCGGCGAGACAATAGAGAGGCTCGCTCGAAGCGCAATCGGGGATGGATCGGTCGAAATCTTCGGCAAGACTATGAACGCATCCGAGATCGCGCGGGCAGCAGCGAGCGGATTGCGGGATTGGGTGGACCAGGCAGGAGTTCTGCTGACACTGGCTGGCTGGAGCTTCGCAGGCCTATTTGGGACGATCCTTGCCTGGGTACTTTTCTTTTTCTTTCTGAAAGATGGACCCCAGCTCGCCCATGGCCTGCTGTGGCTCGTGCCACCGAAGCATCGTCCCGTTGCCGAATTCGTCTGGTATCGGCTCGATCCAGTTCTCAAGCGCTATTTCATCGGCGTGATCGTCGTCGTGATCTATGCCATGGCGGCAGCATATCTGGGTCTCGGCTTATTTCTGGGCATCAGGCACGCTTTATTCCTAGCGGTGCTGACCGGTCTTCTGGAGATGATTCCGGTAATTGGGCCGGCGAGCGCCGCGGTGCTGGCCGGCCTAGTCGCGCTCCACCAAGCCGACAGCGTCGCGGCGGTCGTGGCTTACGCGATCTACGCCACTGCCTTGCGGCTCTCGATCGACCAACTCCTCGGCCCGGTGGTGCTTGGACACGCCGCACGCCTGCATCCGACCGTCATCATCTTTTGCTTTCTCGCGGGCGGCCTGCTGTTCGGAATCCCGGGCGTCATCATGGCGATACCGGTCGCGCTTGCGATCAAGGTCAGCTTAGCAACGATCTATGAGGAACCGCATCCAGTTCCGGTACAAGCATTGGATCAGGGCAGACGAAACTAGCGGGACGGGCCGATCGAAGTCCCCCGCAAGTCGGGTCCAGAACGCCGCAATGAGGTCCTGGCGTGGTCGTAACCGCTTCTGTGGCAATACACGAGTTACTTGAGGCGCGGTTCCTGCAGTCCGGTATCCGGCGGCCTGAGCTCGCCGCGGCGCAGCTGGCGCACCGCCGCGACCAACGAGCGGGCGGCGTTTCGGACTTCTTCCTGAAAGGCGAGGTCCCCATCGAGGTCGTCATGGCTGGTCGCGTAAGGCCGCATGTATCCGACATAGCTGCCGAGCTGGGACAGATGTCCCGCTTCGATCAGCTCCATATCGGTGAGCCAGTTGGTCAGACTTTGGCGCAGCGTGCCGACGCCTGCAGCATCGCCATGCACGACGACGGAGAACACCCGCCCGGCGAGATGGCGCGGGTAATGCCAGCCGGCGAGCTCAAGGGCTTTGGCGCGCTCGGCGTCTTTGCCGCCGGTTGAGGTCGGATCGGGGTTGCCGCCGTCCGCGCAGACCAGCCGGTCGATCATGAGCTTGAGCGAGGATGGCGCCTGATACCAATTGACCGGGCACACGATCATGATGCCATGCGCGGCTACCCACATCGGATAGATCTCGTTCATCCAATCGCCCACCTGGCCCAGTTCATGATTGGGGTAGCATGAGCACGGCCAGTGGCAGAGTGGCATCGCCGTGGAGACGCAAGTCTTGCACGGATAGATCACCCGCCCGTATTCAGACGCGAGCCGGCTGAGATCGAGCAACTGAATTTCCATATCGCCTTCACGCGCGAAGACGTCTCGCGCGATGGTGAGGAGGCGCCAAGTCTTCGATGTTTCCCCGGGACAGGTATGCTCGCTCCGCGTCGCGCCGTTAATGAGCAGGATGCACGGCGACGCGCTCGGGTCACGCTGGCGGCGCTCCGCTTCCGCCATGTGCTGGCTTGTCTCACGCCATTCGATGGAGAGTTGATAATCGGGATCCACAAAACCGTCGCCTGCCCGCTGCGTGCGTGGCGCCTTTCGTGAATTCTCGTAGGCGTCCCAAGCGATCTCCGCGAGGCGGTCGATCTCGGCCTGCATGGGAGCAAAGGCTGGATCGTAAAAGCGCGCGCGGTATCGACGTTTGAATTCGGTTTTGTCGAGCTGCGGGGTGGGCATTTCCCTCCGGATTGTAGTCATAGCGGGTTCTCTCAAGCTAAGGCTGAATCGGGCGGCAACTGAGGTGCGCGCTTCTTCTCTGAGTTAAGCCGCGCTCGACTGCAACTTTGCACTATGGCGGGGCGATGATCCCGGCTGACGAGATGATACACCAGTTGAATCACAGCACTCGGCCCGATTGCAGCCAGCTGCGACCTGTTGCACATTGAGCATCCGTCCCAACTGCAGGAACAACATTCAACCTTTGCTAGTTCCCTGACCATATGAAGCCGCGCCACCAGATCGAGCAGGCGACCGGGCGCAAAACCATTCACATCGCCGAAGTGATCAGCGAAGCATCCTGACGCGGTGGGCGAGGCCGCGTCCCCCGTTTAGAGCGATCCGCCGCTGCGAACGCAGTGATCGGCGTGGCGCACGACCCAGGCCGATCGTCCTCTCATGCGCGGGACGATCCTGTCCGCCATCTTGTAACAGTTGGTGATGAGAGCGGCGCTGTCCGCCGCCTCGCGTGCGGCACGAGCCGGCGCGGCATCTGCTTGAGATGCCGACATTGCCGTACACCCGAGCGCAATCGCCGCGCCAGTGAATCGCACCATGTCCCTCCCTCCTTTCGTCCGCTGCCGACACGAACCGCTTGGCCGAAGGCATTGCAGCAGCCGCTCCGAGCCGAGCATAGCGCGCAAGACTTACGTCAAGCTGAATGATGGTCGCGCGTTGGAGCGCGGGCGAGCCGCCGTGTCACCCGCGCTTGCGGCAGTCACAGCATCTAGTTCGGGACGATCTGGGACGATCGAGGGGGCAACAGTTTCACGCTCGTGCGACACGCGGCAGCAATCTCACGTTCACGTTTGCGCAGCCACGCCTTGGTTTCCTTGCGGCGTTTTTCAGCTTCCCAATCCCCAGTGTAGCCGGGTTCGTAGGGTAGCAGTCGCTTCGAAGTGTTGAGCACGGGCATCTCCTTGCCGGTACAACAAGCAACGTCCCCTGCTCGTTCCACTGCGCTTATATGGTGTGGCTGCGAATAACCGCCACGGTGGGACCGCTACCCCGGAGCGGCGCCCTTGGGCGGGCTTGAGCTCTCAAGATGTCAGCCGCGACCGCGTCGGCCCTGCTCACATGGTCGGGTTGGCGTAACGGCCGCCGAGCGCGAACAGGCCGTAGGCGGCGCCCGCGATGTCGAAGTTGAACGAGAAGTGCTGATTGATGGCGAGCACGTCGCGCAGGTATCGCTGCAGCGGATCGCGGGTATAGAGGCCCTGCGCGCCGTAGCAGGACCACAGCGTCTCCACCGCCTCGCGCGCCTGTCCGACTGCGAAGGCGGATTGGGCGCGGAAGCGCAACTTGGTTTCGAGATCCGGCGCCGCGTCATGCTCCGCCGCGGCCTGGAACGCGATGGCGGACTGGCGCAAGAGGTCGCGCGCCGAGTCGATCAGGCAGCGCGCGCGGGCGACCTTGATCTGCACCGCCTGGAAATCCGCCACGCGGGCGCCGGTATAGGTGCCGGTCCGCTTGGCCATTGTCTCAAGGAAGAGATCGAGTGCGCCTTCTGCCGCACCCACGGCAGCTGGTGCCAGGGGATGGCTCGAGGCGGCAACCAGCGGAATGGCGAAGAGCGCGCCGCCATTGAGCGCGGCGCCGGGGTGCTCGCGCCCTCCGCGGCAGCGCAGGAGGGGGAGCGCCCGCCGCTCGGGCACGAATAGCTCGCTCACTGCGACATCCTTACTGCCGGTCGCCGCCATGCCCATGGAATACCAAGTGTCGATGATCTCGTAGTCGGACTTGGACACGAGACATAGGCGCCAATCAACGGGCGCGCCGCCATCATCGCCGTAGATGGTGACGGCCAGCATATTCCATTCCGAATTGTCGACCGCAGAGGAGAACGGCCAGCGGCCGTTGACGATGAAGCCGCCCGCGGCCTTGCGTCCGCGGCCGGCCGCAAGCGCGATCGAGGATGCGATCAGTGCGTCCGGATTGGCCTTCCAGACTTCGCGCTGCGTCTCCGGCTCGTAATATCCGAGAATCCAGTGATGGCAGGCAACGTTCCCCACGCTCCAAGCCGTAGACGGACAGCCGCGCGCAAGCTCCGCCGGAATATCCACGACGGCCACGAAAGGAAGCTCCATGCCACCGAAGGCCTTCGGCTGGTGAAACCGGAACAACCCGCTCTCATGCAGGAGCTGCTCGTTGTCGCGAATGAGCATGCGGGCATCCTCGGCGCGTTGCGCCCGCTCGCGCAGGACCGGCACGATCTCCCGCGCCCGCCGCATCGCTTCGTCGTAGCCGACGCCGGAGAAATCACGACGCACGCGCTGCGGCAGCGTGCCCGTCTCGTTTTGCCCGCTCGTCTTCGTGACCACTGGAAAATCTCCTGCCTCAGCCCGCCAGTTCGGCGACCGCACGCGCCGCTTCAGCGATGGCGAGATGCGCATAGGCGTCGCCGCTCGCGTCGGAATTGGCGATGGCGACGCGGCCGGCCTTTTGCCGGGCGCGCTCGAGCACGCTCGCATAGTCATCTTCGTCATAAAGCGAGTTCGCCACATAACCGTACCCGTGCGCCCAGCGGTTGACGGTGACTGCGGCGATGTCGCGCGCGCTGGAAAAACCGCCTGGCCCCAGCATTCGGTCGAGCTCGTCCCGGATCTTGGCTTCGAAATCTGCAAAGGTCATGTCGAGCAGCCGTGCCTGCCCGATGCGAAACTGCGTGCGCGCATCAAGGCCGCGGTTGGGGGCACCCGGAACGTGGACGAGATGCAGGCACATCGGCTCGGAGGGATCGCGCGGATGACGATAACCACCGAGGCTGACTGGAAAATCGAGCTTCACCCGGCTGTGAAAGGACATAGGCGCGGAGATATCGTGCACGCCTAGTCGCACCCATGGGCGCCAGTCGCGCACCAGCACATTCGTATAGACGAGCGGAGTCTTGACGTTGCGCGCGAGCGCGTCGCGTTGCGGTACGGGCAGTTCCGGCATGATATGCGGAATGACCATGTGGAAGCAGGCGAGCACCGCGTGCTTGGCTTCCACGCGGTGCGGCACTCCCGTGCGCACATAGCCGACGAGCACGCCTTCGGGCGTGTTGCGAACGTCCACGCAGGTCGAGTCGAGCCGGATGCGTACCCCGTGCCCCTCCCGATCGAGCTTGTCGTAATCGAACCGCGCCAGCACCACGTCATCCATGGTGTGGCCGGGCGCAACCTCCGGGACGAGGGAACGCACCAAAAGCCGAGCGAGCGAAGCGTTGCCGTCTGGGAAGTGATAGATGTAGGGCTCGCGCACGGCGTCGCGGCCCGGCAGGGCCAGGCCGTCGAAGCCCGGGTAGCCCAATTCGCGGGCGTCGTCGGCCGGCACGGCGTCGCATCCAAGCCCGAAGAAACCGAGCGTGCGGCCCTGAAAACAGTTCGCCACCTCTTCGTTGCAGCCGCACATGCGGATAAGGTAGTCGCGGTAACTCGTCCGCTTCAGGATTTCCAGCTTCTCTTGCGCCGTCTTGCCGCCGAGCGGATCGCGCCCGCTGTCGTAAAGGCCGAGCAGCTGCGCCTTGCTCGCGGACGAGATGGGAAAAGCAGCGACGAACTCGGATAGCGGTTTGGCATTGGCGAGCTGGCGGGACGCCTCGTCGACTCCCCCGCCGGGCGGCTCGCCTGTTACCAGCACATCGCGCCCGAAGACCTCGCGCGCGAAGAAGACGCCGCGCGAGAGGCCGAGCGAGGAATAGAGGGTGCGTTCGAACGCGGTCTCGAAGCGCCCAATCTCGACGCCGAGCTCGCGCAGAAGCTCCTTCGCCGCCTCGCCGTATTGTGTCTTGGGCGAATCGATCGACTCGCTCCCGCCGTAGCCGATGACGACCCGGCGATCGAGCGTGAACTCGTTGCGCTTGGCGTGTCCACCGAAATCATCGTGGTTATCGAGGACGAGAATGCGCGCCGATGGCCCGGCGGCGCGACGGTAGAAAAACGCGGTTGCCAAGCCGCTGATGCCACCGCCGACGACGACGAGGTCGTAGCGTTCCTCGACCGGCAGCCGCTCGAGAGCGAAAACCTTGCCTTGCCACGCTTGCGCGTGCGCGACCTCGGAGGAGCCCGGGTGCTGTCCGCGCAGTCCGGTAAGCGCCGGCGGATAGCGGGCAGGCTCGGCTGCGATCTGGGCTGCCGGGGTGAGGCCGGCGGCAACGGTGAGGGCTACTCCGTTGAGGAAGTCACGCCGCGAGATCGAGGACATGCGCCGGCCAAATGCGAGTGCGCCCGCGAACTAGACCAGGCAATGGACCGCGCCGGCATGGTGCGACAGGCCTTGCGATTCTGCCAGGAAGCGGAACTGAAATACAAGGCGGCGCGGTATTGCGCCTCCGCGGAGCCAATCTCGTCCCGCAGGGGAGCCTCAAAATACCGCTGGCCGACGGAGCAAAGCCATACACGAGGTTGATTCATGCTATGATGGAGGAGCGAGGAACATGGAGGAACCCGTGAATCAGGACATTATCAATCTCTACGATCGCTTCACCCATGGCGGCATGAGCCGGCGCACATTCCTCGACCGGCTAGCCGAGCTTGCGGGTTCCACGGCAGCAGCAGCCGCACTCCTGCCGTTGTTGCAAAACGATTACGCGCGAGCCGCAATCGTGTCCCCCGACGACGGGCGGCTCGCCGCCGAGCACGTCACGTACGATTCCCCCAAGGGCAAGATCAATGGCTACCTCGTGAGAGGCAAGGCCATGGGAAAGCGGCCCGCCGTCATCGTCATTCACGAGAACCGCGGGCTCAACCCGCACATCGAGGACGTCGCGCGCCGGCTGGCGGTCGAGGGCTATCTCGTTTTGGCGCCCGACCTTTTATCGGTGAACGGCGGGACCCCACCGGACGAAGACAAGGCGCGCGAGCTTCACGCCAAGACGCAGCGCGAAGACATGATCGCAGCGGCGATCGCGGCCGTCCCCTTCATGCAAAAGCACGCGGAATCGACCGGCAAGGTCGGCGCCGTCGGCTTCTGCTTCGGCGGCGGCGTGGTCAACCGCATGGCGGCGGGGAGTCCCGATCTCGCGGCCGCGGCGCCCTATTACGGTGAGCAGGTCGCGGCCGAGATGGTCCCGGCCATCAAGGCGGCACTTCTCCTACACTATGCCGAGAACGACGAGAGAATCGACAAGGGCATCGCCGCCTACGAGGCGGCGCTCAAAGCCAACAACAAGAAATTTACGATCTATATCTATCCAGGCACCCAGCACGCCTTCAACAACGACACTGGTGGCGCGCGCTACAACAAAGCGGCCGCGGATCTCGCCTGGAGCCGCACGCTCGCGTTCTTCGCGGAGAATTTAGGCGCGCCGCCCAAGGCGGCGTGATGGCCGCACTAATGCGCGCCTGATGTGTCAGGCCCGACGTCGCGAGCGCCGAGAACTCTTCTGCGTCTTGGCCAACATCTCGATCAGCGCGGTCGCCGTGCGCAGGAGGCGGCCGTCGTGACCGAACGGCCCGACGAGCTGCGCAGCGAGGGGGAGACCCCCCTCGCCTGCAAACAGTGGCAGCGATAGCGCCGGCAAACCGGTCAAAGTCCAGAGCGTGCAGAACACGGGATCGCCGGTTGAGCCGAGGCCCTCCGGTGCGACACCGGGGGCCGCGGGCGTGATGATCGCGTCGTAAGCGTCGAAAATTTCGGCGAGGCTTGCGGCGTAACGCGGCACCTTCGCCAACGCCCCGAGATAGTCGATCGTCGCCACGCTGCGGCCATGCGACAGGAGCTTGCGCAGCATTTCGCTTGGCTCGCCGCGGGCGACAAAAGGCACGAGGTTGTGCGCCATCTCGGTCGCCATGATCGTGCGATGCATCTCCCAGGCTTCAGTCAAAGATTGCGGAAGATCCAAGTTCTCGACCGCAGTGCCGAGGGCCGCCACGAACTCCTCGAATGCCCCCTTGGTCTCACCGTCGGCCTTATCCCAGACCGGCGTGCGCACGAAGGCGAAACGCGGCGGCAGCGGCGGCTTCTCCCTCTGCACGAGGCGGAAGTCAGGGGCAGCGAACGGGCGCGTGTCGGGATCGGCGGGGTCGTGACCGGCGATCACGTCGAGGATCAGCGCAAGGTCGGCTAGCGAGCGAGCGAACGCGCCGAGATGGTCGAGGTGACGCGACAGCGGCAGCACGCCCGCGCGCGAGACAAGTCCAAAGCTCGGTTTGATCGCGAACACGCCGCAAAAGGCGGCCGGACGGATCACCGATCCGTTGGTCTGGCTACCGAGCGCGAGAGGCACCATATCGGCGGCGACCGCCGCCGCCGATCCCGACGACGAGCCGCCTGGGGTACGCACGTGATCGTGCGGATTGCGGGTCGGGCCCGGATGGAAATACGCGAACTCGGTGGTCACGGTCTTGCCGATGATCACCGCACCAGCGGCGCGCAGCTTCGCCACCACGCTGGCGTCGTTCCACGGGCGGCGGCCGGCGCCGAGCGGAGAGCCGAGCTCGGTTGGGTAATCCGCCGTGTCGATGATGTCCTTGATCGCGACGGGAATGCCGTGCAGCGGCCCGACCGGGGAACCCTGCGCGCGTCGCTCGTCGAGCGCGCGCGCCTGGGTGAGCGCGTGTTCGCGGTCGAGATGGGCGAATGCTTTGATCTCGGCGTCGAGCGTTTCGATGCGTTCGAGGCAGGCGCGAGTGTAATCCTCGGCCGAGATCGCGCCGCGGGCGATTTCCGCTGCGGCCTCGCTCGCAGTCAGGTGGATGAGCTCGTGCTCCGCCAAGGCTTCCTCTGCTCGCACGAGGAGTAGGCGCGCACGCCGACCCTCATGACGCCCCCATCAAATGGAGTACGCCGGACAGCGTCATCGTGAACGCCAGCGCCACCCCCGAGCACAGAGCGACGCTGACGTAGGGCTCCCATTCGGTATCGACCCAGCGGTGCCGCTTGCCGCCGCGCGGCAGCAAAGCCCAGAACACGGCGCCGGTGATGAGGAAGACCACGATGCCCGAAATAAGCAAAAACATCTTTTCCTCCGGAGCACGTGCCCGTCAGCGATAGACTTGAGTCGGCAACCACAACCCGATCTGCGGGAACGTGTAGAGCATGATCATCGATACGATGACGATGATCATGAAGGGCATCACTCCACGAAAGATGTCGTTGATGTTAACCCAGCTCGGCGCGACGCCCTTGAGATAGAA
>DATFQX010000266.1:0-2063 GCA_035263865.1 Xanthobacteraceae bacterium | reverse complement strand
AACTACTGAGGGCTCGAGGGGGCTGGGAGCGGCGTCGGGCGGTGGCCCGGCGCCGTTTCATTTTTGCGTCAGCTTTAAGCTTCCATCAGCCGTTCGCGCTTGACCCAATCCAAGGTTCGATCGAGCGCGCGGCCGAGGCGGTCGAACAGTTCGTCGATTTCCGCCGGCGCGATGATGAGCGGCGGGCAGATCGACACGCTATCGCCGGCGAGAGAGCGCACGATCAGCCCCTCCTGTTCGGCGCAGCGCGCGGCATGCGGGCCGACACCAGCCTTCGCCTCGAACGAACGTTTGCTCCGCTTGTCGGCGACAAGCTCGACGGCACCGACGAGCCCCAGGCCGCGAGCCTCTCCGACCAGCGGATGCTTGCCGAGCGCAGCCAGTCGGGCCTGGAAATGCGGCGCCTTGCGTGCGGCTTGCTCGGCGATGCGCTCCCGCGCGTAGATATCGAGCGCTTTGAGCGCCACCGCCGCCGCGACTGGATGACCCGAATAGGTGAAACCGTGGCCGAAAGTGCCGATCTTGCGGCTCTCGTCCAGCATCGCCTGGTACATCGGCTCGGGTACCGTCAGCGCGGCCATCGGGACATAGGCCGAAGTCAAAGCCTTCGCCACCGTGATCGAGTGGGGCTCGAACCCAAGCGCGGCGCAGCCGAACATTGTTCCAAGCCGGCCGAAGCCGCAGATCACCTCGTCCGAGATCATGTACACGTCGTATGCCCGGCAGACCTTCATCACCTCCTGAAAGTAGGTTTTCGGCGGCACGATCACGCCGCCAGCGCCCATCACTGGCTCGGCGATGAAGGCGGCAACCGTCTCTGGATCCTCCCTGCGAATGAGCTCTTCGAGCTCGTCGGCCAGCCGCCGCGCGAACTCCTCTTCGGTCTCCCCGGCATGCGCGAAGCGATAGTAGTGCGGGCAGTCCGCGTGCAATATCCCCGCGATCGGCAGGTCGAAATCCAGCTGATTGTTCGCCAACCCCGTGAGCGAAGCCGCCGCGATGGTCACGCCGTGATAGGCCTTGCGGCGGCTGATGATTTTCTTTTTCCGCGGCCGGCCGAGCGCGTTGTTCATGTACCAGACGAGCTTGACCTGGCTGTCGTTTGCCTCCGAACCCGAGGAGCAGAAAAAAACCTTCGAGGCCGGTACCGGCGCGATCTCCTTGAGCCTTTCGGCGAGTTCGATCGCGGGATCGTGGCTCTTGGCGCCGAACAGATGGCTAAAGGAGAGCTTGCGCATCTGCGTCGCCGCCGCCTCAACCAACTCTTCGTTGCCGTAACCGAGTGCGGTGCACCACAGCCCCGCCATGCCCTCGATATAGGCCTTGCCCTCGCTGTCGTAGACGAACACTCCCTGCCCACGCTCGATGATCAGCGGACCCGTTTCGCGCAGCGCCGCGAGGTTGGTGTAGGGGTGAACCAGGGTTTCGAGGTCGCGGACGGCGAGATTGCGAAGCGGCGCCATGGCTTTGCTTTCGGTTATGGCTTTGCTTTCGGTTGATGAGCGATATAGGCGCTGAAACGAGGCGGCGTCAAAAGGCTCCGCGTCCCGGGCCGAGCGTAAGCGCTACGGGGCCCGCAGCCCCACGAGCATGGCAAGCGCAACATTGCGCAAAGCACCGGGCGTGCCATCCCGATACGCCCGGTCGGGTTTTCACTTTCACGGCGCGGCGGAGGCCGGGCGCGGCCGCGGCAGCGGGACCTGCGCGGCCTCATCGCCGGGCTCGAGGACGTCCCACTGGCACATGCGGTGGCCGCCTGCGCGTTCGGCGAGGTCCACATGAACGTGGTTCTCGTGATAGCCGTCTGAACCAGGGCCAAGCACGGTGCTGAAACGGGCGCAGGTATCTTTCCGCACGCGCTCGCGAAAATCCTTGGCCACAGTCGGGTCTGTCAACTCGACAACTGTGCCGTTGGCGAGCTTGAACGAGCGGATGTCGAGCGCGTTGGCCTTGCCGTGCTCGGAGAGCCTCGCTCCGATGATCCGGTTGCGGCCGCGGCAATCATAAGCGGCAAAGTTGTCGATGCTTCTGAGCGCTCCCCCCAGCGAACGCACCGCAGGCAC
>DATFQX010000265.1:0-5727 GCA_035263865.1 Xanthobacteraceae bacterium | reverse complement strand
TCGTTGCGATTGGCGATGAGCGCGAGCGTCCCGGCACGATTGATCGAGATGCCGGCCGGTCCGAGGCCGGCCTCGAGCGTCGCGATCACCGCCGGCGGCGTTGCCTTAAGATCGATCACCGAAACTCTGTTGTCGGGAACGAGCTTCTTCGGATCGGCCGCATCGAGCTTCATGTTGGAGGATATGAGCGCAATCGATTCATCGGGTGCAATCGCCACGTTTTGCGGCGGACCCACGACACTCGAGGGCGCCTTGAGTTCACCGACTACTTTGGGCGGCGAGACGCCGAGATCGATGATGGTCACGGTATCGTCGGCGGGATTCGGCGGGACCATGTTCACTCCATTGACGAGCACCGCCTTGGCATCATTGGCAGAGACGGCGAGCTGCGCTGCGGCGAGTGACGGGAACAACGGCACGATAAGGAGGGCTGCGGCAAGCCCGCTCACCCGCGAGATGTGAAGAGTCATGGACATTCCTCCCACGCCCGTTCTTATGGAATCACGCGCTCGGGCCAAGCACGCGATGGAACGCAACCAGCGTATTCCGATTTTCCTTGGGTGACGAGAGACTGGAACGAGCCACACAGCCGCCGAGTAGCGTGATGACCTCGCGGCGTCTCATTCTCTCCCTCAGGCCGAGGAGCGCATCCTACCACATCGTTTGATGGCTCTGTTGTGCATCACAGCACAATTGCACCGTTGATGACCGGTTCGGGTCATCAGCGAATCGGTCGATACGCCAGCGGCGGTCGCGCCATGTCCGCTTGCGCTCCAAAAGCGGACATCGCGAGTTTGCCGCAACATGTCCGCTTCGTGCTAAAAGCGGACAAATGCGCTGCGGCATCTGCGAATTGAGTGTGTTATTCATTGAGTGATTTTTCCGTTTCTTAAAGCGGGAGTTTAAACACAACAGCCCAGGCAACAACCAAGCCGCTCGCAATCAAAATGGACTTGAGAAGACCTGATATCTCGCGGCCATGAATTGCAGCGTCAGCTGGGCCCAACGCGCGGCGAACCCCTACGATAACCTCTTCGAGGTTATCGAGGACGAACCAGCCGGCCGAAATAGCGAAAGCGATAAGTATCAAGATGAGGAATTTATCCAGCGCTGTGATGTGTACATTGAACGCGGTCGTTAGAAGCGCGCCAAAAAGAATGACCCCTGCAGTTGCGACAGCCCACTGCTGCTTCGTATAGAACCGCAGTTCTTCGTGCCGCGCTGCACGGTCTATTTTTTCCTCATCGCTCAGATTGCTATTGTTTTCATCAGACATCGCCCAGCCCTCGCCGGTATCAATCTTGTCAATGCAATCAGTTTAGTCGCGATTGTTGCGCCTTTGCCCATCCTACCAATCTTCGCTCGCAATGACGCCTTTACCCCGCCGCGGGCCGGTGAATCGATGACCGCGAGCGCGTCGGGCTTCGAGAAGTCGGGGCTGAGCAATAAAGTGTAGGCAAAGTTTTCCGGCGGAGCTTCCATCGCAAGCTTCGGGGATGCGTGGAAGGTCGGATCAGGCCTCATTGTCATGAAGTTCTCCCCTGTTTGCTTCGAAGGCGCATGACCGCAGGCGAACGCCGGGAGCGGCCGAAGTGGGGTCTTGCCTAACTGACGCAATCCGCGAGAACGGCTCCCGGCGCACCGTTCGTGATGAGCCACTGCGCTGAAGCCCGAACACATGGACCAGCGGTCATCGTGGCACGACCTTCGGTGGTTTCATTTCGTAAACCTTCCAACAGCTTGGACAGGTTAGCCCGGGCGACCCGCGCAAATTTGATCAAGATCAACTATCGGCTCCATCACGGTTGCAATTCGTCATGGCGGACCTGCTCCTACGGGAGTCCGAATAAACTTCGTCGCTCAAGCCCGATGTCGCCGCAGTGTCATTCAATTTTGATCTTGATCAATGCCGCTGATGACGGGGTGCGGAGTATTTGGCAAACGACGCCAGTCCATGGAGGACAGCGATGCGCACACTCGACATCATTCGACGGGTATTCCGCAACAGGATCGCTCGCACGTCGTGGACGCGGAGGTCCGACTTCACCTGTGGAGACTGCGAGCGCTGGGAGCGATGCGGTTTGCCGCCCCACGACGACTGTGTCCACAGAGCCGAACAGATCGCTCGCGGCGCAACACCGGTCCGGCGCTGGTACCTGCCGGTCTATTGACCGGCGGCTGAAGCAAGTAGCCCGGATGAGCGAAGCGAACGGCGTAGCCGGGTTCTTGCACCTCACTCAATGCGAGCGGTGACCTTATTGCAGACTTCGGCCACGCTCGTCGTTGTGGCTCAGCGTGGTAAAGTCCGTTGAGCCGCCGATTTAGGAAAATCATGAGATCGCGTAGGGCGCCAACCTTGATCTAGGTCAAGGTCGTCACTTTTTTTTGTATGCAAAAAACCCACGTTCCCGGGAAGCATCGGCCGAATGACCGCCGCTCAGCTTGCACTTGGGAGTGAACCTGGTTCCTGCAAGAGGAGGCGCTCATGATTGCAAGCACAATGCAGAACCAAGTAAGCCGTGACAAAATTAATCCAGCCGACCTTCGAATCTGCAACCCTCCGAAGGGCTGTCTTGATTGTCTTGCGGCAACAGCCTTGGCTAGGGAGCTCACCGCCGATTCCCACCAGGAGCTGTCCCATAATTATTCCGGCTTGGCTCCCGAGAACTTGACGACTTTGGCCCATTTCTGAATTTCATCTCCAACCAGCCTTCCAAAATCGGCAGGCGAGCCAGGAATGGCAGCGCTGGCTAGTTCAGCAAAACGCGCCGTTATCTTCGATCAGCGAGACTCGCGTTCACCTCGTTGTTAAGCTTGTCGACGATTTCGCTCGGCGTATTCTTGGGCGCGGCGATGCCATACCAGGCGGTTGCCTCATAACCCGGCAAGAAATCGCCGACCGTTGGCAGATCCGGGAGTGTTTCCGAGCGCCTCTCACTGGTTACCGCCAGCGCGCGCAGCGCGCCGGATCGAATATGCTGAATCGAACTCGTCAAAATATCGAACATGACGTGTACCTGACCGCTGATCATGTCAGTGAGCGCAGGTGCTGAGCCGCGATAGGGCACGTGAACGAGATTGACGCCGGCCATCATTTTGAAGAGCTCGCCGGCAATATGCACCGACGTTCCTATGCCGCCAGACGCCATATTGATCTTGCCCGGATTAGCCTTGGCATAGGCGATGAACTCGGGAACGGTTTTGCCGGGATCGACGGGTTTATCTCCATAACGAACGGCACCCGGATGATGCCGGCGACCGGCGCGATGTCGCTCATGAAATTGAAATTGAGGTTCTCATAGAAGGTTGCGTTGACGGCGTTGGTCGAAGTGACCAGCAGAAGCGTGTAACCGTCGGGAGGTGCCCGCAAGGCCGCCTCGGTCGCGATATTGCTGGCTGGCCCAGGCCGGTTCTCGACGACGAATTCCTGCCCAAGATGCTCCGACAGCCATTGCGCGATCAGCCGTGCAGTAATGTCGCTCGGCCCCCCAGCGGGGAACCCGACAATGATGCGCACCGGACGCCTCGGGTAGGTTTGCGCCCGCGCGCTCCGCAAGATGGCGGCGAAAGCGATGGCACCTGTTGCCAACTCCAGAACTCGACGGCGCGACAGTGCCATCGTCTCCCCCAAACGCGAAAGCTTGGTCGGACTGCGATTTCTCTAGCCGGTAGTCTAACCGCCCCGATACATACCCGACGTGCGACGTGTCATCGCAGCGTCGAAACGGCCTATTGATATTGCTAAGGCCGGCACGTGGGAGCATGCTTTTTAGGACGCGTGTGAACCCGCTACGTCCGGCTAATTGTCTGCGGACACGTGCCGTTCAAATCAAGTCGACTAGAACTTCTGCCAATAATCTTCCAGGGAGGAATGGATGCGACCATTCCGCACGTTATGTGACGCCGTCGTAAGCGTCGCTGTTCTCACCATCGTTTCGGCTGCGCTGATAACAGCGGCCAGTCAAGCGCACGCCCAGGAATATCCTACCAAACCGGTCACGATTATCTCGGACTCGGCTGCAGGCAGCACGCCGGATGCCGTGCTGCGGGTGATTGCCGATCGGCTCGGCCAAATGTGGAGCCAACAAATCCTTGCAGTGAACCATCCTGGTGCCACCGGGAGCATCGCTTCGAGAATCGCAGCCGATTCCGCGCCCGACGGATACACGCTTTACATGCCGGTGCTATCCAGCTTCGTGGCGCTGCCTGGACCGGCGCCCAACGTGCCAATCCGGTTGCCCCGGGACTTTACCGCAATCGGCTTCGCGGCCGAAAATCCCATGTTCGTCGTCGTCAGTCACTCGCTCGGCATTAATAAAATTTCTGATTTAATTGCCCAAGCGAGAGCACGTCCGGGCGCAATATCTTGCGCCGTCACCGGGGTCGGCAGGCTGACGCATCTGACGGCCGAACTCTTGCAAAGCCGGGCGGACATCAAGCTGCTGACCGTCCCGTATACCGGTGGTCCGGCGCACGCGATCAGCGATGTCGTGAGTGGCCGAGTGGGGCTGATCATTGAAGGCTATTCCGGGATTGCTGGGGCGGTTCAATCAGGTTCGGTTAAAGCAATCGCGGTCGCATCGGAGGAACCTCTCGCCGAGTTCCCCGGTCTGCCTACGGTAGCGGAAACCTTCCCGGGCTTTTCTGCCACCGGCTGGCAAATCCTGGTGGCGCCCGTCGGCACGCCCCAACCGATCATTACTAAAATCAGCGAAGATCTGCGCAAGGTCGTCAGCGACCTGGATTTCAAGAAGACGATTGCCGCGCGCGGCAGCTATACGCGAGCAATGTCGCCGGCCGAAGCCATTGCGTTCGTGCAGGCAGAGCAAGAGAAGTGGAAACCGGTGCTGGAGCTCATCACGAACAAGACGAAATGATGAGCCGTATCGGTGGAAGCCAAGCCATCCGATCGAACGTGCAAACGCAGGCCATCTCCTGGAGAAAGCGCCATGGGTGCACGGAGGGCTAGTCGCTCACCACAGCCTGACCGGAGCAAGTCCGGCAAATCCAAGGGCACGTGCACCGGCCTTGGACAGATCGATGCAGCGGCCTTTAACATAAGGCCCGCGATCCGTGATCCTGACCGTAACGGCATGGCCGTTGTTCTTGTTGGTGACCTTGACTTTGGAACCAAAAGGCAGCGATTTGTGCGCCGCCGTCATGGCGTTATCGTTGAGAGAAATGCCGCTCCCAGTCTTGGTTCCACGTTGCGACGAATCTCCCGCGGCGTACACGGATGCGATACAGTCTTCACCACGAACTGGAATGTTGAGCAAACAAAGTGCCAGCGCGGCGATTAAACCTCGCATGCCGATCCCCAACTTACTTGGCTCGGCGCCGCCGCGGCGAGCTAAACAATGCGGCGTCGCAGGGACATACCTTGCAAGACGCCGATTGTACTGATCAAACGTGCAGCGGCGCCCTTAGTTCCTAAAGTACGGATTTGCCGGTCCAGCAGTCCAGCAAATTTACGCTTGTCATAAATCTCAAAACTGCCAAGGCGCTCGGCGTTGCCATCCCGCCCGGCATTCTGGCCATCGCCGACGAGGTGATCGAGTGAGGAGGCGCGAGTTCATCACCCTCCTCGACGGTGCGGCGGCGCTATAACGGCTCGGCATTGCGTTGGAGCAAAAATTGGGTTCAGCACTACTACACAATCTGATTGCCGGAGCCGGATCGAGCAGCCAGTTCGTTGGGGGGCTGGTCGTGGCGGTGTTGTATGCCGTT
>DATFQX010000264.1:0-11135 GCA_035263865.1 Xanthobacteraceae bacterium | reverse complement strand
TGTCGCCGTTAAGGATGTGGCTGAACTCGTGGGCCACCACGCCCTGCAGCTCGTCGCGGGACAAGTAGGTGAGGCAGCCCTGGGAGACGGCGACCACGGCATCGCCCGGGGCGTAGCCGGCCGCGAAGGCATTGATGCCGGTTCGTCGAGAACATAGACGGGGGGCACCGGTACTCCCGCGGCGAGGGCCATCTCCTCGACATCACCCGCAAGCTCGCGCGCCTGATGAGCGGCGACGTGACCGTAAGGAGCGAGCCGGGCAAAGGTTCGGTGTTTACGGTGCGCCTGCCGGCTGGTGCGAACACATAACGGCCATGCGGCTTGTGATACCAGTCGACTTTGCCTTGCGTTCGGACCGAGCCTATTACTTCGTCTGTCCGAAGAACCGGAAGGGGCACTCTTTTGTCGGAGCGGTCTTTAGATTAGCTGGGTCTCCGCCAATCATGGAGGCAAGTCATGGAAATTCAGGCACTCGGTTACCTGGGTATTGGGACAATCAAGATTGACGACTGGACATTACTAGCAACCCGTGGACTCGGGATGCAGACCGTAGATCGTGGCCCGGGCTTGCGAGCTTTTCGCATGGACGATCGACGGCAACGGCTAGTGATCGACAGTACGATGCCTGAAAACACCCGCTATTTTGGTTGGGAGGTCGCAACCGCCGAGGCGCTTGACGCACTCGCTGCTCGATTGGAGCACGCGGGCGTCGCAGTGAGGCGCGAGCCTACGACGCTCTCCGACCAACGCTTCGTATCGGGCTTGATCTCCTTCAATGATCCTTCGGGCAATCGGCTGGAAGCCTTTTACGGATCGGAAGTGGCTGACGCGCCGTTCCGCCCGGGCCGAATGATTTCTGGCTTCCGAACTGGTCCACTCGGCATGGGGCACGTCCTGATGTTTGTGCAGGACATATCGGCAGCGCTGGCATTCTACCGTGACCTGCTTGGCTTCCGCGTCAGCGACTACGCGCGGGCTCCGGTGAGCGCCTATTTTCTGCACGTTAATCCGCGCCATCATAGCCTTGCACTCGTTGAGGCACCGGTAAATGGAATGCATCACCTGATGGTCGAATTGTATTCGTTTGACGACATCGGCCAAGGCTACGACTTGGCGCTCATGAACCGCGAGCAAATCGTCGCGACGCTCGGCCGCCACAACAATGATCTCATGACATCGTTCTATATGCACACGCCGTCGGATTTTCTTGTCGAGTATGGCTGGGGTGGGCGCGACGTCGACAACACCAACTGGCAGCCGCAGGAGTTGTCGAGCGTCGCAAGTTTCTGGGGGCATGACGGACTGTTTCGCGCTCTCGGCGGTGAGGACCCGCCGCCCGCCGACCTGAGGCCGGGTGCACAAGAGCAAGTGTTGCGCGCACCGCTGCAAGTGATGGACGGCAACTTTCAGCGCCTGAAGGGCGTGTGCCCGTGGTGGGATTCGGTCATCGCAAGGCACTAGTGGGCGTGATAACTGTCGCTTCGGAAAAGGTCAGATTCGGGAGTAACGATGATGTAGCCCGCCAAGGATCGGATACGCGATAATGTCTCCAAATGGATTAGCCGAGACTCGATCTGACAGTCGGTGCCTGTTGAGCGATCAGGTTTTGCTGTCTGATGTTGATCAGGTTGCGATCATGTCATTGGCAACTCGTCAAGCAAGGTCTGCATCGGGTTTTTGCCGAAGCACCAGCGGCCCTGATGTGGACGCGCTTCATTGTACTCGCGCACTTCGGTGAAGCGCGAGCCGGCGGACATTAAGAAGCGGAGACACAGGGCCGAATGGCAACACGATGAAGGGGCTCTCTGTAGCGTTGCTGGTTTCCATGATCAGTCTCGTCGGCTGTGCCGGTCCTGTCGAGCTGTTTTTCAGAAACTCTATAGTCGTTGATCATCTCGACGGTAACTATCAACGCCTCGCGCGCTGCACATATGAGCATCTTGCTCGGCAACAGCATCAGTTGTCGGTGACCGATTTGCGCGAGCAGGAAACTGTCAGAATTGCTTTGACAAACGCCCCACAAACGTACTGGGAACTCTCGTTCGTCAATGAAGATGACGGCAGGCAGACGCGGCTGGAAGTAACGCCAGGCTCTTTGCCAAGCGAGCACGTGCTCGCATTAGCTCGCGCGTGTGCGGCATAGGGATAAGTTCGGGAAAAAGCACCCCTACGGGTCCAATCGCACGCGTGATGTCTGCCGTGGCACAAAGCGGCGGGTCACATTTTGATTTGCGACGGTCGCTTTCGGAGCAAAGGGGACAAGCACCGTGCTGGGGCTCCGACCGCCTCGGTTACGGATGCTGCGATGCACGGTCCTGATCTGCTATACTTGATCCGTGATCCTTGGCCTTGGGGTAAGCCCCATGAGGCGGCGGGAATTCATCACAATTGTTGGTGGCGCAGCGGCCGCGTGGCCGCTAGCGGCGCGCGCGCAGCAGCAGCCAAAGATGCTGCGCGTCGGCTTTGTCGGTATGCAGCCTCGAGGATCCCCCCTGTATACAAATTTCCTCAAGCGGATGGCCGAACTGGGCTATCAGGAAGGCCGGAATTTTACCCTCGATTACATCCAAACACCGAATATTGAAGGCTACGAAAAGAACTATCGCGAGCTCGCAACGCGCAACGTCGACGTGTTCATGGCGGTCGGGAACGAGCCTGCGCTGCGTGCTGCGCTCTCGGCTGCGGACGGTAAGCCGATCGCGTTTCTGGCCGTCGATTTCGACCCTCTTGCGAAGGGCTATGTGGCGAATCTCTCACATCCCGGCGGCAATGTGACCGGCATTTTCGTGCGCGAGATCGAGCTCGCCGCCAAACGCGTCGAGATCGCTCGCGAGGCGTTCCCGCACGCGACCCTCGTCGGAATTGCTTTCGACACGCTTACGCACGAGCAAGCCGATGCGGCAGCCGATGCGGCCCGCAAGCTGGGCCTGCAGCCGCGCATGGTCGAAGTCAAAGGCGAGCGGGGCTACGCGGGCGCATTTGGCACGATGGACGATGCCCGCGGGCAGCCGATCATTTTGCCCGCAGGCGGGACATTCCTCCGCGATCGCGCGGCCATCGCGCAAGCATTGCTCGACCGCCGCATTCCGTCGATCGCAGCATTCCGGGAGAACATGGAGGCCGGCGCGCTGATCAGCTACGGGTTCGACCTTATGGGACTGTTCTACGACATCGCGAGCTATGTCCACCGGATTGCAGGGGGCGCCAAGCCGTCCGACATGCCGATCGAGCAATCGCCGCGCTTTTACATGGCCGTTAATCTGAAGACGGCGGCTTCAATTGGCGTTGCTTTGCCGGATGTGTTTGTCGCCCGAGCCAACGAGGTTCGCGAATGAGGCGGCGAGAGTTCATCACTCTTGTCGGCGGCGCGGCCGCGTGGCCACTTGCGGCACGCGCACAGCAATCTGACCGGATGCGCCGGATCGCCGCGCTGATGAACAATGCGGAGGATGACCCGGAAGGACAGACGCGCGCAGCGGCCTTTCGGCAAGGCCTGCAGACATTGGGTTGGAACGAAGGGAAGAACCTAAGCATCGACTGGTATTGGACAGCGGGCGATGTCGGGCGCATTCGTGGCGACGTGACGCAACTCGCGGCACACCCGCCCGACATCATCGTTGCGAACGGAAGAGTAATACTTTCAGAAGCTCTGCAGGTGATCCGCTCAATACCGATCGTCTTCGTGCTGGTCAATGATCCGGTCGGGCAGGGCTTCATTTCGAGCTTGGCGCGTCCCGGCGGGAATGTTACCGGCTTTACCTTCATCGAATACGCAATGTTTGGAAAGTCGCTGGAACTGCTCAAAAAAGTTGCTCCCGCAGTGACGCGCGTCGGCTTCATCTTCAATCCGGAGATGTCTGCTTATTACGACCAGTTTCTGCCTGCTTTCGAGACCGATGCACGCCAGTATTCGATCAAGCTAATAGTCGCTCGCGTCAGCACCAAAGCCGAGATCGATGCCGCTGTCGCCGAGCTCGCCGCAGCGCCGGGCGGCGGCCTGATGGTAGCGCCGGATGCCTACACGTTGGTCAACCGCGACTTGATCGTGCAGTCGACGGCGCAGCACCGGCTCCCCGCGATCTATTCTTATCGACAACTCGTGAAGGAAGGCGGCCTGATGTCGTACGGACCGGAAACATCCGACATCTTCCGGCGCTCGGCTTCGTATGTCGATCGCATCTTGAAGGGAGCCAACCCGGCCGAACTTCCAGCGCAGGCGCCGGCCAAATTTGAATTTGCCATCAATCTCAAGACCGCGACGACGCTCGGCCTGACGATGCCGCCAACCGTGATCGCGCTTGCCGACGAGGTGATCGAATAATTTGGCCCACGTTCGAGAGTGTGAGACCGAACGGACCTATCAACCGCGCAGGCCAATATCCTGGTCCGTCCGTGTCGGCGCAGGCGGGCGCCGAAACAGCAATCGGACATGGACATGCATCCTGCATCACACTCGGCACATAGAATGTGAGCTACTTCACATTAATACATGCAGAATCATGGTTTCCTTCCAAGGCGACCTCCGCCCAAGACAAATGGCTACGCTCAACGTGAGTACGGCGTGCTTATAGGCATGCCCGGGGTGGCGAGGCAAAAAGGCCTTCCTCCGAGCCAGCAAGCCGCAACGGGATAGAATCGCCATGTTCAAAGTCCTTTACATCGAAGACAATGAGGACGACGTGTATATGCTCAAAATGCGGCTTGAGCTTCTTGGGAATTTCGAGGTTCTCGCGGCCGAGGACGGCGAGAAAGGGTGCGAGGTGGCGGCGGCCGAGCAGCCTGATATTATCCTGATGGACCTCGAAATGCCCGTTGTTGATGGCTGGGAAGCCGCGAGGCGTCTGAAAGACAACTCGCAAACCCACGACATTCCCATCATCGCATTGACCGCACATGCGTTGGCGGGCGAGCGCGAGAAGGCGATAGCCGCGGGATGCGCGGAGTTTGACACTAAACCGATCGAATTTGATCGTCTGGTCGCAACCGTTCAGCGTGTACTGGATGGCCGCAAATGAGCTACTCGTGAGTAGAGAATACACGGGTCAGCACGCAAGTGCGGACGCGCCGCAGCAAGCGGCGCCCGAAGCCCCCGTCGCAAAGACCCGCCGACGACTGTTTACCAAATACGTCGCGCTGTTCGTCGCGGTCGTCTGTATTGCCCTGGTGTCCAATGGTGTTTTCGACGTCCTGTTCTATTATCAGGAACACAAGGTCTCGCTCATCCGAATCCAGCGCGAGCAAGCGGAAGCCGCCGCCGCAAAGATCGGGCAGTTCATCAAAGAGATCGAAAGCCAGCTCGGTTGGACCACGCAGCTGCCGTGGTCGGCGGGCTCGATCGAGCAGCGCCGCTTCGACGCGTTGCGACTGTTGCGGCAAGTTCCCGCCATCACCGAGCTTGCGCAGCTCGACGCCACCGGCAAGGAGCGGCTGCGCGTGTCGCGGCTAGCCATGGACGTGGTCGCGAGCGGCGCCGATCTGTCCAGCGATCCCAAATTCGCGGAAGCGGTGGCGCGCAAGGTCTATTACGGCCCGGTCTATTTCCGCCGTGAATCCGAACCGTATATGACGCTCGCCATTGCCGGGACACGGCGCGACGCCGGCGTGAGCGTCGCCGAGGTCAATCTCAAGCTCATTTGGGACGTAGTCTCGCAGATCAAGGTCGGCGAGCGCGGCCACGCTTATGTTGTGGACGCGCAGGGACGTCTGATCGCGCATCCCGACATCAGCCTCGTGCTGCGGAACACCGACATGTCGAAGCTTGCGCAAGTGCGTGCCGCACGCGCCAGCGCGTCCGGCGCCGGCACGGCCGAGAATCCGGCCGAGACCGTGCAGGAAGCGGAGAACATCGAAGGGCGCAAAGTGCTCACCGCTTATGCGCCGGTGGCGCCGCTCGGCTGGCTGATGTTCGTCGAGTTGCCGGCCGAGGAGGCCTATGCGCCGTTGTACGCGGCTTTGAAGCGACTCGCCTTCGTGCTGCTGGCCGCGCTTTGCATTGCCGTGCTCGCCGGAATGTTTCTCGCCGGCCGCATGGTCGGCCCGATCCAGGCTTTGCGGCTGGGCGCCGCTCGGCTCGGCGGTGGCGATCTCAGCCAACGAATCGCCGTTAAGACCGGGGACGAGCTCGAGGCGCTCGCGGATCAGTTCAACGCTATGGCGGGCCAGCTGCAGGAATCCTATGCCGGCCTGGAAAAGAAGGTAGAGGAGCGAACGCACGAATTGGAAACACGCAGTCATGAGCTCGCGCAGTCCGTGGGGGAGTTGCGTGCCCTTGGCGAAGTGACGCAGGCGGTGAACTCCACGCTCGATCTCGCCACCGTTCTGTCCACCATCGTTGCCAAGGCTGTGGAGCTGTCGGGCACTGAGGCCGGATCGATCTACGTCGTCGATCCAGCAACGCAAGGGCTCCAACTGCGTGCTTCGCACGGCATGAGCGACGATCTGATTGCCGAGCTCAACCGGCAAGGCGTCGACCTCAGCGAGAAGACGATCGCCGATGCGGCGGCGCAAAAAGCCCCTGTGCAGACCCCCGACCTTACGGACGCAGCGCCGTCACCGGTTCTCGACATCTTACTGCGGGCCGGCTACCGAGCGGTTTTGATCGTGCCGCTGCTCGGCCCGGAAGGCCTTACCGGTATGCTGGTGGTGCGGCGCAAGGCGCCCGGCGAGTTTCCCCAGCACACCGTCGATCTCCTGCAGACCTTCGCGGCGCAGTCCGTGCTGGCCATCCAAAACGCCAATCTGTTCACGGAAGTCGAGGAAAAGAGCCGCCAGCTCGAAATGGCGAGCCAGCACAAGTCGCAGTTCGTCGCTAGCATGAGCCACGAGCTGCGCACCCCGCTCAATGCCATCATCGGGCTGACCGAGATGATGGTGAAAAATGCGACCCGCTTCGGAACAGAAAAGGCGCAGGAGCCACTGCAGCGCGTGAACCGCGCCGGTACTCACCTCCTTGGCCTCATCAACCAGGTGCTTGACCTCTCCAAGATCGAAGCCGGCAAGCTCGAGCTCAGCCCGGAAACAGTGAATTTGGCGCCGCTGCTTGACGACGTTATCGGCACCGCGCGGCAATTGGCGGAGCAGAACAAGAACCGGCTCATCCTCGAAGCCCACGAAAACCTAGGGCAGGTGACCGTCGATCCCATGCGGCTACGGCAGATCCTGCTCAACCTTTTGAGCAATGCCTGCAAGTTCACCAAGCAGGGCGAAGTTAAGCTGCGCGTCAAAAAGGTCGTCGACGGCCGCAACTGGATCGAGATCGCCGTGGCCGATACCGGCATCGGCATGACACCCGAGCAGCAGGCCAAGCTGTTCGAGGAATTTACCCAGGCGGATTCCTCGACCGCGCGGCAGTTTGGCGGAACCGGCCTCGGCCTTGCCATCACGCGCAAGCTTGCCCGGATGATGGGCGGCGACGTGACGGTGACGAGTGATCCGGGCAAGGGTTCCGTCTTCACCGTCCGCTTGCCCGGCAGCGCGGACGCGCAGGCGAGAAGCTCGACGGGTACATCAGACGGCCGCCGCTCGCCGAGCGCCGATTGTGTTCTCGTCATTGATGACGATGCCACCGCGCGCGAGCTCATTGCGGATCACCTTAAGGCCGAAGGATTTTCGGTTGTAACCGCAGCGGGCGGAGTGGAGGGACTCAAGCTTGCCAAGGAATCGCGTCCGACCGCGATTACGCTCGATGTGATGATGCCCGACCTTGACGGCTGGTCAGTGTTAGCTGCTCTTCGGCAGGACCCTGAGCTCGCCGAGATCCCGGTCATCATGATCACCATCGTGGATGAGCAGCGGCGCGGCATTGCGCTAGGCGCAGCCGGCTATCTCACCAAGCCGATCGACCGCGAGCGATTGCGTCACGTGATCGGCCGGTTTCGAGCGCCGACCCGGCCGACCCGCGTCCTGATGGTGGAGGACGATGTTGTCCAGCGCGAGCGGATGCGCGGATGGCTCGAGGGTCCGCAATGGGCTGTACGGGAGGCAGAGAACGGTCGCGAGGCGCTGAAACGAATCCAAGAGAACAAGCCGGACGTGATCCTGCTCGATCTGATGATGCCGGAGATGGACGGCTTTGCGGTCGTCGCAGCGTTGCAGAAGGAAACTGGCTGGCAGGACATCCCGGTCGTCGTCATCACCGCGCGGGACCTCGACGCCAAAGACCGTGAGCGGCTGAATTCCGGCGTACAATCCGTGCTGGTCAAGGAGAGGTTCCGACCAGCCGATCTAGTCGAGCGCGTCCGCCGGCTCGTGCAGACGAAGCCTACCGTCAGCAATGGGAGCGAAGCAGCATCGTGACCAGAGTGCTTTACGTCGAAGACAACGACGATAACGTTTTCATGCTCAAGATGCGGCTCGAGCTGCTCGGCGACTTCGAGGTGCTGACGGCCGAGGATGGCGAGAAGGGATGCGCCATGGCAATCAGCGAGCGCCCCGATATCATCCTGATGGACCTCGAAATGCCTGTCGTCGATGGCTGGGAAGCCTCGCGAAGGCTCAAGGGCGATCCGCAAACCCGCGACATCCCGATCATCGCGCTGTCGGCGCATGCGCTCGCCGGCGAGCGCGAAAAGGCACTCGCGGCGGGATGCAACGAGTTCGACACCAAGCCGATCGAATTCGATCGGCTGGTCGCAACCGTTCGCCGCATTCTTGCCAATCGCAAATGACGCTTTGATGCGAGGCCTGCCGCGGCCGGTCACACCCGGATTGCTCCCAGCAGCCAGTCGAATACTTCCGTGGTTTCAAGTGGATGGACATCGTTTCCGGTGTGGGCATCCCAGCGATTCAGAACAATTAAGATCCGTCCCAAGGACGTACTCCGCGTTTGACGGCACGGTCGACCCATCAACGGCGCCATACCGGTGAGTCGAGAGCTCGAGGTGCTCATGGCAACGGATGTGCCTGGTATCCTCATCGTCGACGACAATGAGGACAATCGATACACGCTGCAATTGCTGCTCGAAAGCGATGGTCACGAGCGGATCGCCAGCGCGGCCAGCGGAAACGAGGCGATTGCGCTCATCGAGAAAGAAAAGTTCAGCCTTGTCCTGCTTGATCTGATGATGCCGGATCTCAACGGAGACGGGGTGCTCAAACTGATCAAGAGCGATCCGGACAAGCGAGATATCCCGGTTGTCATGCTCAGCGCCGACGCCGACGCCGAGAAGGTCGCCCAATGCATCGAGCTCGGCGCCGACGACTATCTGCCCAAGCCGTTCAATCCGACGATCTTGCGCGCGCGCATCGCCGCGGCGCTGCGCCGACACTCGCTACGGGCGCTGGAAAATGAGTATTTGGGCAAGATCGAGAACGAAAAGCGCCACTCTGAAAATCTCCTGCGCAACATTCTGCCGACTGAAATCGTGACGCGCCTGCTCAATGGGGAGAGCAACATCGCCGACCATTTCGATGACGCCACCGTGATCTTTGCCGACGTCGTCGGCTTCGGCAAGATCACGGCGCGCATGAAGGCCTTCGAAATCGTCGCCTGCCTTAATCAATTGTTCAGCGAATTCGACAAACTTGCCGAAGACGCCGGAATCGAAAAGATCAAGACGATCGGCGACAACTACGTGGCGGTCTGCGGCGACGCCGCGTCCCAATCACGCCCGGCTGGCCGTGAAATTCGCCCTCGACATGGTTGCAGCGACCGCGCGATTGCGATCGCGTCTGCCGGTGCCCTTCACCATTCGGGCGGGGCTGCATTCCGGCCCGGTCATGGCCGGAGTGATCAGTACGCACAAGTTCGCCTACGACGTCTGGGGCGATACCGTCAACATTGCGGCGCGCATTGAGGCGGCGAGCGGACCCAATTGCGTGCTTGCATCCGCGGCGACCGTGAAAGCGCTGGGAAGCGATTACAGCCGTGATGGCCCGCACAAGATCGATACCAAGGAAGGCCGCGTGCTGGAGGCATTCTTCGTAAGTCGTCCCCGTGACGATGTCTCGCATCTTCAGGTCACGAAGACCAACCAACTAAGAGCAGAGGCGATCAAGGCCGGTGATTGAATGAAAAGGTCGACGAGGGAGCTGAAGTGGCGGTATGGGGCGCGAACTACCACCTCCAGGTCATGAGTCGCGTCGAATAAGTCGAGAGCGCGATTTAAAATGCCTATCGCGGCCTCGTGCTGCCCGATTTCAACGAGCCTGGTAAGAAAGCTCGGCCGCCCTATGAGCCGCCACTAGGCGCGCTGCTCGCCGAGCGGATGAAGATGCGCGGATACGGATAAAGGTAACCCCGCGCAGAGCCAAGGTGTCGCGGCCCGATATTGTGGCCCAGCAACACGCCTGCATTCCGCCGCCCTCAAGCGCGTAAAGACCGCACGCTTGCGGTGTGATATTGTTCCTTTCACTAGGCAGCCCTCGGACGGGAGGGCCACATGCCTGTCACTATCGAACGACGAAAATTGTTAGCCACGCTCGGCGGCGTAGCGGCCGCGTGGCCGCTCGCGGCGCGCGCCCAGCAGCCCGGCAGGGTCTGGCGCATCGGCGTGCTGATGCCGTTCGCCGAGGGCGATCGGGAAACCCAGCTGCGCGTCACAGCGCTTCGCCAGGGGCTTGCGCGACTCGGGTGGGCTGAGGGCCGCAGCCTCCAGATCGAGCATCGCTGGGCAACCACCCCGGACGCGGACTCGATGCGACGATTCGCAAAAGAACTCGTCGATTTGCAACCCGATCTGATCCTGACTGACAACACAAACCTGACTGCCGCGGTCCTCCAACAGACGCACACAATCCCGATCGTCTTCGTGCAGGTTGGCGATCCCGTTGGCAGCGGGTTCGTCACGAGCTTTCCGCGCCCTGGCGGCAACGCCACCGGGTTCACCAATATCCCGCTCACGATGACGAGCAAGTGGCTCGAGTTGCTCATGGAGCTCGTCATCAACCTCAAGACCGCGAAGGCACTCGGCCTCGAAATTCCGCCCACGCTCATCGCCCGCGCCGACGAGGTGATCGAATGACGTGAAGGGAGGTTCAGAATGAAACTTCCCCGCCGAAATTTTCTGCATCTGGCCGCCGGCGCTGCCGCGCTGCCGGCGGTCTCGCGCATTGCAAGGGCGCAGGCCTATCCTTCGCGGCCGGTGCGCATCGTCGTCGGCTTCCCTGCCGGTGGTAGCGCGTCCGACATCGTCGCG
>DATFQX010000263.1:0-6479 GCA_035263865.1 Xanthobacteraceae bacterium | reverse complement strand
ACCGATGTGACAGGCCGTGGCAAGACCGGCGTCCTGCGCCGCCTGTACCGCCATGGCCGAGCGCTCGCCGAAGGCGCAGTAGAACAGGAGGCGTTTGCTGGTCGATTTAGCGAGCTCATGCAGCATGCCGCCAGAGCGGATGCTCTCCTGCAAGGTCGGGTAGGGCACGTGCAGCGAACCTGGGATGGTACCGTGCCGCTCGCGTTCTGAGCGCTCGCGCAGATCGATGAGCGCGATGTCGGGCTTCCCCAGGAGGGCGAGCGCCTGGCCTGCGGAGAGCATCCAGCCGCGGCGCGCGATCTCCTCCTGCGCCAATCCGACCTTCATGTTGGCGGGCACAGCGACATCCATCATCTTCGGGTTGGGGAGCTTCAGATTGTTCATCAGGTCGACGTATTCGTCGACCGACTTCACTTGGAGTCGTGGATTGTAGGCTCTCTCCTCGCCGATGGTGGAGACGGTGTCGCCCTTATAGTCGTGCGCGGGATAAACCAGCGTCGCGTCCGGCAGCTTCAGCAGCCGCCCGAAGATGGATTCGTATTGTTGGTGCGGGTCGCCATTTTGGAAGTCGGTGCGGCCCGTGCCGCGAATGAGCAGCGTGTCGCCGGTAAACACCCGGTCTGGCATGACGAAACTGTAGGAGTCGTCGGTGTGGCCGGGCGTATAGATGACATCGAGCGCAAGCCCTTCGATTGTGAGTTTGTCTCCCTCGCCAAGCCGCATCGAGACCACGTCGGCCTTAGTCTGTTCGCCCATCACGGTGATGCAATGGGTACGGTCGCGCAGCGCCCCAAGACCTGTGATGTGGTCAGCATGCAGGTGCGTGTCCACTGCCTTAACTAACCTCAGGTCGAGCTCTTTCACGAGTTGCAGATAGCGATCGACCCTCTCCAGCACCGGATCGATGATCAGCGCCTCGCCGCCCGGCCGGCTAGCGAGCAGATAGGAGTAGGTGCCGGATACTTGATCAAAGAGTTGGCGAAACATCATGGCACCACCCTTTCTGCTGCTGAACATACTGACTTCGGATTCGCTTGCGGGCAAGCGGACATAAAACGCCTTCTCACGCGATGCCGCCTTGCTCTCTCGCTGGAGTCGTCTTCGCCCCAAGCCTCAATTCGAAGTATAATAGCCGAGCAAAAGGAGGATTGTTCATGCATCCATTTCTGTCTGCTGTGATCGGCGGCGCCCTGATTGGGTTTTCAGTCGTGCTGCTGATGTTCTTAAGCGGCCGCATCGCTGGAATCAGCGGCATTGTCGGCGGGCTTTTGCCACCGAGACTTGCCGATGATTGGCGCTTGCGGCTCGCTTTCGTCGCGGGTCTGTTACTCTCGCCGCTGATCCTCAATGCGGTTGCCGGCTTCAATGGGATCGGAGCACCAACGGTCGGCCTTGGCATTCTGATTCCAGCGGGATTGCTGATTGGCGTTGGATCGGCCCTCGGAAACGGATGCACATCGGGTCACGGCATTTGTGGACTCGCGAGGCTGTCGCCGCGCTCGGCAGTGGCGACCGTGACATTCATGGCTGCGGCGGTCGTAACCGTGTTCGTCATGCGGCATGTGATCTAAGGAGAGGCGGCACATGAGCGAGATTCTCGTTGGCTTGATCTCCGGCTTCATCTTCGGACTCGGGCTGTGCCTTTCGGGCCTTGCCGATCCCTCCGTGGTCCAGAGCTTCCTCGACGTCGCGGGCGCGTGGAATCCAGCACTTCTGTTCGTCATGGGCGCGGGACTGACGGTGACGCTGATGGGCTATCGCCTCGTATTCGGGAGGGCCCGGCCGAGCGCCGTGATTTTCGGCGTCGGCTGGGGACTGGCTGGGTATTGCCCTGGCCCCGCCCTGGTGTCGCTCGCCAGCGGACGAATGGAAGTCTTCGTCTTCGTTATCGCGATGGTCACGGGCATGATCGTGGTGCAATGGATGCGGGCGAGTCCGGCGGCTCTGCCCACGGGCTTAGGGCAGAGTTGAACGTCGTCAAAAAGACGATGCGAATCCCAAGGCGGATGGAATTTTGGAAAGGACAACCAACTCGGCCGCGATCTCGGGGAAGCGCTCGCTGTGTCCTTCCGCCCAGCGATATTCTATCGCGACCGTGCGCCCCTCGATCCACCCATGCTCGCGCAGTCGCTGCACGAAGGCGGCAACCCATTGGCCGAAGGCCAAAGACGTCCGTGCTTCGGACCGAAAGGATAGCTCAATCGCGTCGGATGACATGCTCGCGCCGCGCATGCAATGTCCGCTTCACGTCCAATAGCGGTCAAACATTGGCACCGCGGCGAAACGCCGCTTCGTGCCAAGAAGAGACATTGTGAAGCAGATAGAACTTTCATCCTTCGCGCGCATTCTTACCCTTCTTTACGACGGCGCAATGAAACGGCTCGGCCACAAACAGCGTTCCATTCATCTTAGCTTGTTGGATAGCATCACGGCAGAGCCGCGCATCGCTTTCGGAAAGTACACCGATCAAGCGGTCAAGGACGTCGGCCAGCCGCTCGCCGTCCCTGTAGATCGCGAACTGCGGACCCAGCATGGAGGGCGTAAGCCCTGCCTCGGTAAGGCGCGCGTAGAGGCTCGCGTCCGCGCAGCCACGATCGCCCACGCCAGCACCAGTGGAGGGACCGAGAGCGTCGATCCTGCTTTTGAGTTCACCCGGAACGGGTAGGTTGGTCCACCAACCCACATCGATGGCGCGTGTCAGGACCGCTATACGGCCTCCGGGTCGCGTGACGCGCGCCAGTTCCGCCACCATCCGGTCGGCGTCGCCCTCCTCGAGCACCGTAGTGCACACTGCAACGTCAAAGTGCGCGTCCGGGTATGGCAGAGCCTCTGCGTTTGCCTGCTCGAATTTGATCACCCCCAACAGGCCGTTATCGCGAGCCAAGGCGCGCGCTTCGGACAAAATATATGGGTTGATGTCGGTCGCGACGACCTGATTTGTGCCGCCCCGGCGATTGACGAGGGCACGCGCAACGGCGCCTGAACCACACCCGACCTCCAGCACCGTCTCTCCGAGCGCGAGATCCGTTCGGTCTAACACCTGAGCGACGAGTTCGCCGTAACCCGATCTCGCGCGTTCCTCTAAAAGGGAAATTATACCAAGATGCGCACCGCCGAGCACAATAACTGAGTAGTGGTTCGACAGTCGTGGCACCAAGGACCCCCATTGCGAGGGCGCCAACGAGAGAGGCATCAGTACCAACGCGGGCCCCTGTCCATGGATACGGTAGTGTATACCCGCGATCTCGCCTTCGCCGTTGAATGCAATGGCAGTCGGCACACCGCATTCACGTTCGACGCGAGCGAGGAAATCACCAATAGCGTTGGTGACGTCTGCTGTCCGATCAGCGATCGTATCCGCCCATGCCGGACTAGAGTAATTAGGGAGCTCTACAAGTTCACCACGTCCAAACCTCCCCCTACGAGGTCGCGCGCACGCTTCGCCGGCGCGCCCTGGTCGCCAGTGATGACGAGGCTGGGGCATGTGAAAGCATGCAAGCGATCGGGAACGCCTTTGTTTAAATGGGGGGCAACCACCGTGAGCGAACAGAGAGGATCGCTCGAGCCTCGCCCAATATGACGACGTGATGACGAATATCACGATGATCATGTCCGGCATCGACGCGCAGACCAAGAAGTTCACCGAGCCGCCCGAACAGATCAAGAATGAAGGCCTGACGCAGCTCGAGGCGGCGCTGAAGGTCGCAAAGCCCATTCAGTTCAAGGAAAACATCGCGTTGGTGCTAAAATATTACGACCAACTCGCGCCATTCGTGCAGGAACTGCGGCCTGCGGATTAAGGTCCGTCAGCGAGCGTTGAGTCCTGACAGTGACTACCGCGCAGTTGGCGGCCTATTCGATCACCTCGTCGGCGAGCGCGAGGAGCGTCGGCGGAATATTGATCGATTCATCCGCGAGACTCGCGAGGACCCACTATTGCAGCAAGCCCTCGGCCTTGAGCGCCTCCTGAACCTTTGGCCGCGCGGCAACGCGATCCAGATAGGCTTTCAGATTCGGCCATTTCGCGAGATCCATATTGATGCGCGCGGTCCAGCGCAACACCGTGAATAGGTAGGCGTCGGCGACACTGAATTTATCGCCCATCAAGTACTGCTTGCTGGCGAGCTGCTTATCGAGCCAATCGAAGCGTTTGCCCAGGTTCTCCTTGGAGATTGTCTTGTAGGCGTCAGGAGTGGTCGGCCGGAAGATCGGACCGAAACTCTTGTGCAGCTCCGAAGTGATGAAGTTGAGCCATTCCTGAACGCGATAACGTTCGGGCTTACCGGCGGCCGGGATTAGCCCAGCGGCGGGGTTCTGATCGGCAATCCACTGCACGACCACCGGCCCCTCCGTGAGGCGCTCGCCGTTGTCGAATTCCAGGACGGGCACTTGGCCTTTCGGGTTGATGCCCCAATAGTCAGCTCCAGACTTCGTTTTCTTTTCCTGATTGTTGACCTGCTCCAATTCGAACGTGGCGCCGGCCTCGCGCAGTACGATGTGAGGCGAAAGCGAACAGGCGCCGGGCGCATAGTAGAGCTTCATTACGGACCTCCTTAACACTACCGGCCATGCTGGCACGCCGGACCTTGCATCGGTCGAGGGACGCGCGCAAGCGGTTGAGCCGGTGAGCTCGCACATGCCCACGGGCCGCAAGTGCAAATCCACCGTAGTCAGCGACCATTCATGTCCGCTTCGCCCCGAATGGCCTTTTCGACGCGGTTATCTCTAATGCAGCGATCTATGTTCCTAATCGACCTCTTTTTATGGATGAACCGATGTATCTGGCGACTAGTGCGATCTTTTGGCCTTCCCTCATGATCAATTAACCTGCGACAAGCCCGCCCCAACCAGGACCCTCCCATGGAATATGCCTCCGCCGATCTCTCGCCGCGTGAGCGCTACAAGGTGCTCACCTCCTTTGTGCTGCCGCGGCCGATCGCCTGGGTGACCAGCGTGGGCCGGACCGGCGTCGTGAACGCGGCGCCGTTTTCCTTCTTCAACGTGTTCTGCGAGGACCCGCCGCTTTGCATGTTCGCGGTCAATCAGCGGCCCGACGGGCGGGTCAAGGACACCCTCGTCAATATCCGGCGAACGGCGGAGTTTGTCGTCAATCTCACCGATGATCCGCTGGCGCGCGCGATGCATGAATCAAGCGGCGACTTTCCCTCTGATATCGGCGAGCCCGACTATCTCGGTCTTAAGCTTGCGCCTTCAGGCAAGATCGCAGTGCCGCGGCTTGCCGACGCGCCCTTTGCGATGGAATGCAAGACCTGGAAGATCATCGAGGTCAACGGCGACCGCGTGCTGATCATGGGCGAAGGCATCAATTTCTATATCCGCGACGAGCTCTGGGACCTTGAGAAGATGCGCGTGCACGTGGATCGCTATCATCCGATCGGGCGCATGTTCGCCGACCGCTATTGCCGCACCGACGATCGCGTGATCTTTCCGGCCGCGGAGGGCGTGCGGAGCGCGTAGTTCGGGAATCGTAGGGTGGGTAAAGGCGCGACAGCGCCGTGCCCACCCTCTTCAGCCGGCGGAATAGAATGGTAGGCACGTGGAGCCTGTCATCGGGCCAGCGTTCGCGTGGACCCGTTGGCTTTGCCCACCCTATCAATCTTCGCTCGCAATGACGCCTTTACGCCGCCGCGGGCTGGTGTGCGCGGAGGAAGGAGCGGATCTGCCGCACCGCGAGCGGAATCCGCTCCTTCGGCTCCTTCCACGGGAACATGCTCACCTCTGCGTTCGGCGCCAGCATCGCAGCCTCCATCGCAACCGCATAAGGATGCGCGGGGATGTCGTCGGGCAGGATCCTTGAGGGAGGCAGTGCGGCGGCGCGATTTTATCGAAGTGCTTGGCTCCTGCCCCGTGCACAACGAAGACGGGGGTTGCGCGTCCGCATCGTGGAGGACGGCGATGTGTCGCGATGCCGGCAGACCCCTTTCGCGGCCCTGCCATCAATGCGTACTCTCGCGCCGGAGTCATTCGGTGACGAGGAGGAAAGCATGAGCGAAGTCGACGGCGCGACCCTGATAGCCAGGAGCCTCAAACAGCAGGGCATCGATCACCTGTTCGGGGTCGTCGGGTTTCCGGTCACCCCGATCGCCGCAGCCGCGCAGAAGGAAGGCGTTGCCTTTATCGGCATGCGCAATGAGCAGGCCGCCTCCTACGCGGCGCAGGCGTACGGCTATCTGACAGGCCGCCCCGGCGCCTGCATCGTCGTAACCGGCCCAGGCGTGGTGCACGGTCTCGCCGGCCTCGCCAATGCCCAGCAAAATTGCTGGCCAATGATCCTGTTTGGCGGCGCCTCAGAGACCTATCGCGGCGGCATGGGCGCTTTCCAGGAAGAGCGCCAGGTGCTGATCGCCTCGCCGTTCTGCAAATTCGCGCACGGCATCGAGAGCGTCCAGCGCATCCCCTATTATGTCGAGATGGCAACCCGGAACGCGATCTATGGCCGCCCCGGCGCTACCTATCTC
>DATFQX010000262.1:0-14571 GCA_035263865.1 Xanthobacteraceae bacterium | reverse complement strand
GTTCACCACGCTGTGGTGGGCGGTTACCGGCAAAATGATCGGGGGAAAGCAGGTCTTGCGGCAGACGATTTCCCGCGAAGAGGCGCTGATCGCACACACACGCGCCAATGCTGCCTTTCTCTTCCAGGAGGGAAACCTGGGATCGCTTGCGCCGGGCAAGTATGCCGATCTGCTGGTTCTCGACCGGGATTACCTGACGGTGCCGGCAGACGAGATTCCGGGAATCAAACCCTTGCTGACCATGGTCGGCGGCAAGATGGTCTATAACGTCATGCACTAACACGCAAGGTTGCAGGATCGGGCGCAATTCTTTGGACGCGCGTCGCCACCCGTCCAGCGGCAGGCTGTGGTCAAAACGCTCGCGCGGGCCGTCGCAGAGGGCTCGATGAGACGGAGTTTTAATCTCAATTCATTGACAGCGTTGTCTTGGTGCCTCGCGCTGATTTTATATGCGGTGTCTGCCGGCGCGGATGATCTCTATCCCACCAAACCAATTCATCTCATCGTCACCACCGCTGCTGGCGGCGCAGGCGACCTTGTTGCCCGCGCGGTCGCGGAGCGGCTGTCCGAATCGATGCGCCAGCCTGTGATTATCGAGAACCAGCCTGCCGGAAACGGTGGGATTGCGGCCGGCCAGGTCGCCAGAGCCGCGCCCGACGGCTACACGCTGTTGAGCTTGGTCGACAGCACAGTCACAATCAATCCGCATCTTTATCGCAACCTTCCTTACGATGCGTTCCGCGATTTCGCGCCGGTGAGTATCGTCACCACCTTGCCTTTGGTGCTTGTGACCAACACCGCGGTGCAAGCCGGTACCGTTAGGGAATTGGTTGCTCTTGCCAAAGCGAATCCGGGCAAGCTCAACTACGCTTCGACGGGCGTCGGCACCGTGCTACACATCGGCATGGAACTGTTCAAGCTGATGACCAAAACCGATATCGTGCACGTCCCCTACCGGGCCACGACAACAGCGATGGCGGACCTCATGGGGGGCAGGATCGACATGATCCTGATCGGTCAATCTTCGGTGAAGCCGCTGATGGAGGCGGGTAAGCTGAGGATCCTCGCGATTGCATCCCCACGACGATCCCGGCTGATGCCTGAGATTCCCACATTGGAAGAGGCCGGAGTGCCGGGCTATGAAGTGCGTTCATGGTTCGGGATGCTCACGCCGGCGAAGACGCCGCAGACTGTGATCGATCGATTGTCGCGGGAAATCAAGAAAGTGGCGTCCGATCCTCGATTCGTTGCCGCGCTTACGCCACAAGGGATGCAGATCATGGCCAGCTCGCCTGATGAGATGCTGACGGCAATGCAGGCGGATTCCAAGAAATGGGGCGAAGTCATCGCCGCAACCGGCACGACCATCAATCGATGAGCGGGTGAGCCGTTTGACTCAGGGGAGCATGATGGCGCCACCGTTCACGGCGATCGACTGTCCGGTCATATACGCGGAATCGTCACCGAGGAGAAAAGCCACTGCGGCGGCGATGTCCTGCGGCTGGGCGATCCGCCCAAGCGGTATGCGCGATCCCAATGCGTAGAGCTCGTCGTCGCTGAGCTCCCCCCGCGGCTGCGCCGTGTCGGTCACTCCCGGAATGACGCAATTCACACGGATGCCGTAGGGCGCCCAGTCAAGCGCCAGTGATTTCGTCAACGCGATGATGCCGCCCTTGGATGCGGAATAGTGAGGCCCCTTGGCGGCGCCGGCCAGCGCCCGGCCCGACGCCATGTTGACGATGGCGCCTTTGCCCGCCTCCTTCATCGCGCGGGCGACGGCGCGCGCGCAAAGGAAGGTGCCGGTCAGATTGGCTCGCAGCACGCGCTCCCATTCCGAGAGCTCCATGTCGAGCGCCCGCGCGCGCGGAAAAATTCCGGCATTGTTGACGAGGCCATCCGGCCTCCCCCATTCCCGCTCGAACGCCGCTACCGCGGATTCGACCTCGTCGGCCACGCCCACGTCGACGCGCCAGGCCAGCGACTGCGCACCTTTTCCTCGGCACAGACTCGCGGTTTGCTCGGCGCCGTCGGTTTGCGTATCCCAGACGGCGATGCACGCGCCGGCCGCCGCCATGCGCAGCGCCACCGCGTGGCCGATGCCCTGCGCCGCGCCAGTAACGATGATTTTCGCAGGTTCAGCCATTCTCCACTCCCATGCAGTTCACGGGCGCGGCGGCAGCGCGAAATTGCCGCGCAGCAGCGCGCCGCAGTCGGCAACCGAGAGCTCGATCGCCAGCCGTTTGTAGGTCGCCCACATTTCCGCCGCCAAAGCAAACACCACCTTGGTGCCAAGGTCTCGTTCCAGGAGATCGATTGCCGGCGGCGCGTCCCAACCGCCGCCATTGATATAGATCGCATCGACCGGCTGCTTGAGGCTTTGGTAGCCGCTTTTGCAGTATTGATAGACCTGCATATAGGAGACCTCATCCAGCGCTCGCAGAGAGGTCGTGTAGAGCGCTTCTTGACGACCCTCGATGCGAAGTCCTCCCAGCACAACTCCCTCGATGTCGAACCGTGCAAAATAGCGGACGATCGCATCGTTGAGCTCGTCGCCATAATATGTGGCGATGGCGACGCGTTTGATGCCCAGCGCCAACAAAGCAAGCGCATGCGGCTCCATCTGCGTCACCACGGGCAGGTTGATCGTCTGCGATAGCCGATCACCCCATTGGCGCTCGAAATCGAGGCCCTTGAGCAGAATGGGCGGCGTCCCGCTCACAACGACGATGTTGCAGCCGACGGTCTGCAAGTCACCAGCGATCTGCTCGATCCGCTCGAACGCATTTTCGAAGGTTTGCCGATCGCTGCGGCGAAAGCCCACGAAGGTAGGCACGATTTCTACGCCCTCAGGCGCCCGGTCGTACCAGAAATGAAAGCCTTTGCCCCGATGAGTCGGTTTGATCAATCCGATGCGCGCGCGCCACCCAAACATGTGACTTTTCCCCCGAGCTACAGCAGCAACTGACGTGCTCTTATGCATCCACACCGCCGCTCGTTCAACCGCAGCCCCGCGCGAGCGGTCTGTTTTGGCAGCTTGTTGAGTCGAAAACCCGGCCCTGCTTTAGTGACGACACTCGGCAGAAAAATTTGGAGGATCGATGAGTTTTACGCTCTGGCGCGGCGTTGTTGGAATGGTCAGGCCGACCCGGCGTCCGGGCACGCTAGAGGAGTTGATCCGTATCTTGCCCGAAGGAATCGGGATCGTACCTTTGCTGCTGAATTTCAAAGCCGGCACCATTGCAGAATTTCAAAAATCGATTCCGCAATACGAGCAATTCGTCGCAGAGCTTGCGGAGCAAGGCGTGGACCTGATCCTTGCTGCGGGTGCACCGCCGTTCATGCTTCTGGGTTACGAAGGCGAAGCCAGGCTCATCCGCCAATGGGAGAAGAAATATAAGACGCAGATCGTCACTGATCCGCAGATGCAGGTTGCCGGGCTCCGCGCATTGGGAATCAAGAAATTCATCGGCGCCAGCTACTCGGCGGTCCAAAATAAGATCGTGTTGGACTACATGGCCCAGGCCGGCATGAAAGCCGTGTCGATGGAGCCCATCGACGTTCCGTTCGACCAAGTCGCCCAAATTTCCGCCCAGACGCTCTACGCGCATGTCAAAAAGCTCTTTCGGAAGCATCCCGGCACGGACGGCATCTACATCCAGGGTGGCGGCTGGCGAACGGCACGCGTCGTCGAAATGCTCGAAACGGACCTTCAGGTCCCGGTCGTGCACGCCACGATCTGCCAGGCATGGCAAATTCACAAGCGTCTCAGCGTGCGCGAAACCAAGCCTGGCTTCGGACGGCTGCTCGCGGAACTGCCATAGCAAGGCGCCCGACTGTCACTCACCTGCTATATTGGACGAGTTGAACCTGCAGATGTCAGCGATGAAGCCAGGGATCGGCAGATTGAGCGTCGTGGCTTTCGCGAGCTTGATCGCCCTAAGTGGCCCGCAGGTCCGTTCGGAAGTGGCGAACGAATATCTTGCGGGCAAGCAGATTTCGCTTTTCATCGGGACGACAGCGGGTGGTGGATACGATCTTTATGCGCGCACACTGGCTCGCCACATCGCGCGTCACATCCCCGGCCACCCGTCGATCATTGCGAAAAATATGCCCGGAGCGGGCGGGCTGACGCTGGCCAATTACCTTTACAATCGCGCTGCGAGCGACGGCAGTGAGCTCGCAACCGTACAGAATGGCCTACCCTTCGAGAAGCTGTTTCAGACCTTGTCAGCGGACGGCAAGAACGCACTGTTCGACGCAACGAAGTTCGGTTGGATCGGCAGCATCATGCAGACCGTGTTCGTGACCGTGACGTGGCATGCGTCCGGCGTGAAGACCCTGCAAGAGGCCACCATGAAGGAGGTCGTGCTGGGGGCAAGCGCGACAAGCTCCGACAGCTACATCTTGGCAATGCTCAGCAACAACCTGCTCGGGACGAAGTTCAAGGTTGTACACGGCTATGCGGGTGCCGCGGAAGTCGACCTCGCGGTCGAAAACGGTGAGGTTCAGGGGGAAGCGGGCAAAGATTGGAGCACGCTCACTTCGACGCGACCACAATGGATCAGCGACAAGAAAATCAACATCCTCCTTCAAATGGGCCTTAAAACACGTCCCGACCTCAAAAGCGTGCCCACGGCCATCGAGCTTGCCCGAACACCCGACGATCGGCAGATCATGGAGATCGTGTTCGCGAAGTTTGGAATGTCGCGTCCGTTCCTAGCCCCGCCCGGCATCGCTCCACAAAGGCTCGAGATGCTGCGCCGCGCTTTCGACGCGACCATAAACGATTCCGCATTCCGCGCCGAGGCCGAAAGGCTCGGGATGGAGGTCGATCCGGTTACCGGCGAGAACGTGCAAGCGCTGGTGTCGAGGATCATGGCCACATCTGCCGACTTGGCACGGCGGGCGAGAGAGATACTGAGGCCGCGATGAATCGATAAGGGAGGAACGACAATGGCTGAGCAGAGCAAGAGCAAGCCGACAGCGCCCGCAACTTCAGAGGCGAACCCTAGCGATTGCAGTGCATCGCCGACGCCGGAAAACTCGCGTCGTCATTTCCTCAAAGTAAGCGCGGCCCTTGCCACGGGCGGAACTGCAGCTCAAGTCATGCCCGAAGCAGCGATGGCCCAGGGCGCAGGCGATATCGAACTCAACCGCCTGCTGCAGCAGCGCCGCGTCCTGCTCAAGGGCGGCGTGGTCTTAACCCTTGATCGACAAGTCGGTGACTTCGCGCAGGCGGACGTGCTGATCGAGGATGGCAAGATCCGTGAGGTCCGGCCAAATATTGCAGTATCGGGTGACGCCGTGGCAGTCGTCGATGCCTCCCATCGGATTCTGATTCCCGGTTTCGTCGATACCCATAGCCACTCCTATCAGGGCATTCTGCGCAACATCCTGTCCAATGGTCGGGTCGATCCCGACTACAATCGTGACATCATCGGCACATTAACGCCGGCGTTCACGCCTGCAGACGCATACATCGGCATGCTGTCGACGGCGCTCGGGATGATCGAAATGGGCACGACGGCTGTCGTGGATGTCTCGCAAGTCAACAACACGCCAGAGCACAGCGACGCCTTGATCCGTGCCCTCCAAGATTCCGGCCTCCGGGCGGTCTTCGCTTATTCGGATGGGAAAGGCCCTGGCGTCCAGTACCCGCAGGATATCTCCCGGTTGCAGCGAACCTATTTCAATTCTAGGGACCAGCTGCTGGCGCTCGCGCTGGGCGCGCCTTCCGATCCCAAGATGTTCGCGCTCGCGCGTGAGGTCGGTGTGCCCATCGTCGTACACGTGCGTAACCTGCTGCCCCAGCGCAATGACGGCGAGAAGCTGCTGCAGCTCTCACGTTCCGGTCTGCTGCGCCCGGGCGACGAATATATTCATTGTCTGCATTTTCCGGCTGATACCTGGCGTTTGATCAAGGACAGCGGCGGTCACGTGTCGCTCTCGCCTCCCATCGAAATGACGATGGGGCACGGAACTCCGGCGATACAAGACGCGCTCGACAACGGCGTGCGTCCCAGCCTTAGCTCCGATCACGCGGTGACGCTCTCATCGGATTTCTTCACGCTCATGCGATCGACCGCCATTGCGCAGCGCTATTTCGTCCTCCAACGCGGGCGCAACGGCGAGCAGAATCTACCACCGCTGTTGACGTGTCGAGAGATCCTCGAATTCGCCACCATCGAGGGTGCTCGTTGTGCTAATCTCGACGGCAAAGTCGGCACGCTCAGCCCTGGCAAAGAGGCGGACATCCTCATCCTGCGGGCCGATAGTCTCGACGTCTGGCCGCTGAACAATGCGCCAGGAGCCGTCGTGAATCTCATGAATCCTAGCCACGTCGAAAGCGTCTTTATCGCCGGAAAAGTTCGCAAGTGGCACGGCAGCCTCGTGGGTGCTGACGAGCAACGCGTCCGCCAACGAATGCAGGAGTCTCGTGATGCCGTCGTTCGGCGCGCTGGATTTCAAATGAATCTTCTGGGCTGAGTCCCGGAGGCATCATGGTCGAGAGCGCCGGCATCAAGGCCGAGTGATAGCCGTCGTGATTGCGCGGCGGCTTCACCACATAGTCATAGTCGGCGATGAAGTGCCGCGTGAGACCGACGACCTCGCGACGCAGGGCATCCTCATCGATGCTCCCGGGGCAGGAGATCGGAAACGACGTTTCGCGTCTCGCGTTCACCCAGCCCGCGGTCTTTTCCGGCTGCAAATGTCCAGCGCCATCAGCGCATAGAGCTGCGCCGCCTTCACTATCACATCGATTTTCGATCTCTTCGTTTCTTGCGCTGATGCGCCGGCCGCGCGGGCGGCTCAGCATGGCGGCGGCGGTGGATCGATCAGTTTCGGGTCGATGGCATTCAGTCCCTCGGACCATGTCAACTTGCTGAAGTCGATCCTCTGCTCGCTGAGCTTCTCGCCTTGCGCCCAGTGGCTCAGGCTGCAGAAATCGTCGTAATAGACCTTATCGATCGCGATCGGTCGCGTATTCGTCTCCCACTGCTCGCGGGTCGCCTTCTCGCTGAGATCGAGCTTGGCCTTGGCGTAGGCCGCGACCGCGGGAAAGTCCTTCTCCGCCACGTCCCGGCCCTTGATCGTCGCGCGAAGCCAGCGCGTGGCGATATCCTTGCCCTGAGGCGTCGCGAGCCAGCTCGGCCGCGCGCCGGCCACCAGATAACCCTGGATGTAGCCGCTTGCATCGCTCAAGTAGTGCGCCTTGTCCGGGCAGATTTCGAGCGTGCGCGAGCCGATCGGCTGCCAGATGAAGAACGCCGCGATCTCGCCACCGCACAACGCCGTCGGCAGCACCTGCGTGTCCAGGTTTTTCACCGTCACGCTCGTAGCGTCGACCTTGTTCTTCGCGAGATATTCGGAGATGAACCACGACCCGGTTGAGCCGACACGGGTCGCCACCGTCTTGCCCGCGAGGTCCTGCGGCCTGGTGATGTCCTTGCGCGCGACCACGACATAGCCCTTGGCGTCGCGCTCGATCACCGCGATGGTGCGGTAGTCTCCCTTGACCCTAAAGAAGTACTGCACGCTTGGCAGGTCGCCGGTCATGACGATGTCGCCCTGGCCGGTCTGGAAGGTCTGGAGTGCGGTCGTTCCGGACGGGAACAGCCGGTAGGTCACGTCCAGGCTCTCCTGCTGATAGAACCCTTTCTCGAACGCCATCCAGATCGCGTCGTTGTTGACCGAAGGTTGGCCGAATAGGGTCATCTTCAACGGCGCAGGTTGCCCCTGACTTGTGACGGATCCGAGCACGAGCGCGCTGCCAGCCGCGGCCGCCGCGAGTACGGTCCTGACGTCGAACATAGGTTCTCTCCCATTTCAGCTCACCGATACGAAGGCCATGTAGCGCGCCAGCACCCAGTCTACGAACAGACGGAAAATGCGGTCGACCAGGAAGCCGAGCAGGCAGATGGTCAGCAGCGCGACGAAGATCCGATTAGTCTGCAGCAGCATCGAGGATTTCTGCAACAGGTAGCCGATACCGGAATCGGCGGCGAGAATCTCGGCCGGGATGATGCTCATGAACGAGGACGCCATCGCCACCCGCATGCCGGTCACAATATACGGCACCGCTGACGGGATCACTACCAGTACGAAAATCTGCAGCCGGTTGGCGCCGAGGCATTCCGCGGCGCGCTGGCGCGCGATCGGCGTCCGCCACACGCCGGCCACGGTGTTGATGACGACAATGAAGAACGTGCCCCAGAAAATGAGAAAATACTTCGACATCTCGCCGATGCCGAACCAGATCACGGCAATCGGAATCATCGCCGTGGGCGAGAGGTAGCGCAACAGCTCGATGATCGGATCGAGCAGATCGTGCAGAAAGCGGATGCGTCCGAGCAGGACGCCCGTCACGATACCGACCAGGGAACCGGTCAGGAAGCCGACGAGCACACGGACCATGCTGATCGACACGTCGGTCAGGATCTCGCCGCTCGCCACCATCGGAATGGCAGTGCGGATGACTTCCACAGGCGGCGGGATGAGGAACGGGTTGAACACGAATGTGGACAGGAACTGCCAGCCGAGGAATGCGATGAGAAGCGATGCGGTGGTAAGCAGGAGTGCGCGCTTGTTGCCTCTGGTGGCGAACTCGCGCAGGGCGCGCAGCAGCATGCCGGCCCAGGATCGCGCCGCGTAGAGAGCGGCCCTGCTGTCGGGAACGTTCACCACCGGTCTACACCTCGGGGCCGCGTGTGGTCTTGACCGTCATCTCGATCGCTTTCGACTATCGATCGTTCGTATTCTCACTTCGCCAGCTCATCGGATAGGGCGAGATCGGGGGCCAGCAGCGCCTCGATCTCGTTGAACAGGCGGGCGACCTGCGGGTTGCCCAGGTCGCGCGGGCGCGGCAGGTCGATATCGAGCACCTTGGTGATCACCGAGCGCGGCCCCACCGACATCATGCCAATGCGGTCCGCCAGCGCGATTGCTTCGGCGATGTCATGGGTGACGAATACGATCGTCTTGCCTGTGCGCTGCCAGATTTCAAGCAGGACCGAATGCATGCGCCTTCGTGTCAAGGCGTCCAGCGCCGCGAACGGCTCGTCCATGAGCAGCACCGCCGGCTCGACCGCGAGCGCACGAGCGATCTGCAGGCGCTGGCGCATGCCGCCCGACAGCTCTGCTGGGAACTTGTCGCGGTGGCGGTCGAGATCGACCATTTGCAGATAATTGTCGACGACCGCGTTCCACTCCCCCTTCGGTACCTTGCGCACACGCAGGCCGAAGCGCACGTTTTCCGCCGCCGTGAGCCAGGGAAACAGCGCCGAGCCGGCGTCCTGGAAGAACATCACCCGGTCGCGGCCCGCACGGATCACCGGCGCACCGTTCGCCGTCACCTTGCCGGCTGTGACCGGCTCGAACCCGGCGAGGATGTTGAGCAGGGTGGACTTGCCGCACCCCGACGGTCCCAGCAGGCAGAGGAATTCGCCGTCGACGATATCGAGCGAGACGCCGTCGAGCGCGACATAGTTGCCGCGCGCGGATTCGAATACTTTCCGCACGTTGTCGACGCGGAGCAAGCCTGCCTCCGAGGAGCGCAAGACGGGTGCGATGAAACGTTAGAGTTCGCGGCAATTGCTGTCAAACTAGTGGACTTATGGACGCCACCCGCATTTTTTCCCGTGTTAGCCATCACAGACGAGGCGATCGAGCGACGGTGTGTCTGCAGTGCATGAGTCCGTTTTTGGCACCGAATGGGCATCGCAACAGACGAATGTCCGCTTTCAGGGGCGAAGCGGACCTAATTTAAGTGTCGACACTGCCTCTTGGGGTGGTCGGGCGTGTCACCTCGGGCGCGATTTGGCAACCGCCGCTCCGCGTAGCAATCTTTCGACTCTGATTACGCCAACCCAGTTAGTTGCAAGCTAAGCACCCGCAGCTGCTCGCGCGCTGTGTCGTCATAGGCCTGCGGGTTTGCCTTCGACGGCCGCAGTCCGTCGTAGAACTGGCCAGAACGTCCGTCGAGTTCGTCCGCCACGGCGAGGTTCAGAATCGCTTCCGCTCCCTCCCCGACGGTGCTGATAGGCGTGACACCGCTCTGCCGAACCATGGTCGTGGCCATGTAGGTAGCGGGATGCAGGCAGTTCGCCGTCACTATCTCGGAATCCAGCTCGAGTGCGAGATCGAACGTAAACATGATCTGGGCGAGCTTGCTTTGGGCATAGGCGCGCGAGCCGCTGTAACCGCGCGTCAGCATGACATCATCGAATTCGATCGGGTGTTGGCCGAGCGAAGAGACGTTCACGATGCGAGCCGGCTTGCCGAGTATCACGACAGGCAGCAGAACCCTGGTGAGTAGGAAACCGGCGAGGTAGTTGACAGCAAAGCGCAGCTCGTGGCCGTCCTGGCTAATTTCTCGTTTGCCGGCAGAGCCGCCCGAGCCGATGCCCGCATTGTTGATGAGAATGTCGAGTCGGTCACATTCCTGGCGGACGGTGTCGGCGAGGCGATGCACCTCTGCGAGCGAGGAAAAATCTGCGGGTAGGAAGGCTGCCGAGCCCTGGTCGGTGGCCCGAATTTCCTTGAGCAATTGCTCGCCTCGCGTGCGGTCGCGTCCATGGATTAGGACGCGCGCGCCTTGATCGGCTAGTCGACGCGCTACGAGCCGACCCACGCCGTCCGTCGACCCAGTGACTAGTACGGTTTTGTTTTCAATGTTCATACGCTACCAAGAACCGCCAAAATCTGCGTTCATGTCCCCAGGGCGGTTTGGCTGAGATTAGCGGACCTTGTGACTTGAAACAGTTGCGGGCCCTTGAGGCGATCGTATGTCGGTCCAAGCCGTCCAAATGTGGGTCCGGAGTCGCGGAAGACGTCGTCACATTCCTGAAAGTTGGCCACCGGATTGTTCGAATGGTAGCTGCACATCAGTTGTCTTAGGTCTAATCGAGTCATGTGGACCCCGTGTTACTGATAAGGAAATGTATATTTCCTTATCAGTCATCTTTCAGATGGTGGAATTGCCTCTTCGTTGTTCGAGCAGCCTTGCTGCCTTATACTCTCGGCTAAAGACAATTGAGTCACAATGCCGGGCAAACGAGCGAAAATACTTTCCAGTTTCGATGTTGGCGATCTGCTCGTCTACGCCAAATGCACCCGGCACCCGCTACGCAATACGGTAATGGTTCTGCTCTCCGCCAAGTCCGGGCTGCGAGCTGGCGAGATCGCCAATCTCACCTGGGATATGGTGCTTGATGCCAATGGCCAGATCAGCAGCGTGATTGAGCTGGCCGATGCCGCGGCAAAGAAATGCAGCGGCCGGTCAATTCCAGTTCACCCTGACCTCATGGCGGCTCTTGCGGCGTGGCGGCAGGTGGCTCCGCCGTTGGAATACGTGATCGCGTCCGAGCGCGGTGGCGCCATGACGGCGCTGAGCATCGTCGTGTGGTTCAACCGGGCGTTTAAGAACATTGGCCTGAAAGGCTGCTCGTCGCATTCGGGCCGCCGCACGTTCGTGACCCGAGCCGCGCGGGTCGTGCACAAGGCGGGCGGCTCGCTGCGAGACGTGCAACTTCTGGCAGGCCACCGGTCGATCCAGACCACCCAGCGGTACATCGATGGCGACAGCGATGCTCAGCGCAAGCTGGTCGCGATGATTTGACCCGCTATGGTGACGGCGGCCACGACAACAATCTCTCGTCGTCCGACCACTGAGCGAACCCACCCAAAAATTCAGAGCGGGCAAAGTTCGGCAATCAACCACGCGATCCGGCTGATCCATGCGGTCTGTGGCCTGGCAGGCTCGCCAACGCTGATCGATGAGATCCGGGCAGACCTGCGGGCTGACAAGGTGACAGCGGCTATCCGAAATCGCGATACCGGTCCTGTGTTTGATTGGCTCATGGCGGGTTTCAGTTACCAGGGCATCTCAGACCAGGTCGCTTACCGCTACATGGAAAAACACGGGCGAGCCACGTGGCGGCAAATCAAGGAGGGCCTTGGTGGCGCCAGTTGTCCGAAACTGAAGAGCTACTGGCACTTCCATGACTGCCGGTATGACAAGATCAGCCGGACTTGTGCCGAGCCCGACCACATCAGCCGCTGCCCTTTGCCGAAGCACGACCTGCGGAACGGGCGGCTAAACCAGACCGCCTACTCCCTGTTCCTATTCATTCGCGACATTGCCGATGGTGATCTGGTTGGCTGGATTGATCGGCAGCTGCAGGACGCAAACTATCAAGCTGGTCCTGATCGGTTCGCCAGAATGCGGGCGAGCCTCATTGAGCCGCTGCGCGAGGTTTACGGTGTTTCAGACAAGGTCCTCACGATGGCCCTGTCCTGCATTCTGCTCGGTGTACCGAAATGGATGAGCCTCTGGATCGAGGTCGGCGCCAGCATGATTGCCATTGATACCTTGGTGCACAATTTTCTGCATCGGACCGGCATCCTGGCCAGGTTTAAGGCGAGCCATGCCTATGGCGCGGCCTGCTATCGCCCCGGTGGCTGCGCCGAAGTTATCGACGCCATCGCAGACCGCATCGATGCTCAGCAGTTCAACCCGGCTTTTCCGCAGCCCTTTCCCCGGTTCGTTCAGCACGCCATCTGGCGCTATTGCAGTCAGAACGGCCTCGATGTCTGCAACGGCAACCGCATTGATGATACCAGACGGTGCGATAATCTAGATTGCCAGGTCCGGTTGACGTGCGACCGAGTCGTGTTGCGCAATGTGCCCAAGCGGTAGCACGGAATCGCGCCGGGGCGCGGGGCTATCGCTCGATGGCCAACATCTGATGAGGAGGGCGAACATGATCAACCGTCGTGTTCTGCTTTCGAGTTTGGCGCTGCTTCCGACCCTATGGCCGCGGACAGCCGTCGCCCAGCAAACGACACGGGTTGGCAGTCGATCTTTTTCGTTTGCTGTGTACGGTGACTCGAGGTCGATGATGTACCTCCCGTACAAGTCCGATCAGAGGGAGGAAGCGATCAAGCTGATGGTCGACATATTTGCGCTTGTTCTTCCCGAGAAGATCGCGGAAGAGGTCGTTAGGAAGGATGTCAAGCTCACCTATGACCCAGCCACCGATGAGCTGGTTCAGATCGTCATGCTTCGAGACCAAAAGCGAAGTGACCACCTTGACGGTTGACAAGGGCTGGATCACGGAGGCATCCGTCGAGGATGTAAAGCTGCTCCCCGGCGTGCGGCGCACGATGTTCCGGCTGCAAGGCGGCGAGTGGGTCGCCCGCGAAATCGTGCAAGACGTCCAGAGCGGACGGGCCAAGTTCATTCTTAATACCGGGGACATGGTTTGGTGGGGCAAGCAGGGACCCACGCCTTCCGAGAACCCCTACTGGAAGCTCGTGTATGAAGATGTGTTGAAGCGGTTGCCGCCCCCGGACAATCAGATGCGCGCCGCTGGCCTGCGGGGTCGCGTTTACCCCGCTGTGGGCAATCACGAAGTGTGGGACGACTCCGACGTCGAAGGTTTGTTGCAAGCGTTTCCATATTTGAAACAGTTCGGAGTTTCTGACAAGCGGCTCATCTATAAGTTCGATTTCGGTGGCGCTCGCTTCATCTTCCTGTGGACGGGCAAATACGACTATCGCTCGCCATCGTCGTGGGATGCTGATCGGCCCCAGTACGAAGCGCAGATAAAGGAGTTGAAGACGTGGTTGGATGAGGCCAAGGCTGCGGGCACCCGTAAGGTCTTCATCAGCTTTCACGCTCCAGCCTTCTGCCGCTCCGGCATGGGCCCCATCCCCGAGCCGCAAAACCCCCACAAGGTCATCGCGTCATACGCGAAGGACCTGGAGGTCGTCGTGTTCAACGGGCACGTTCACACGACCGAGCTATACGAGGTGGACGGCGTGAAGTACCTGCTGCTGGGCGGCGGCGGCGCAGAACAGGACCCCATTCTCCCGGGCCGCACGGCCATCAAGGTGCCTGCGGGCTATCCGACTGACCTCTATTGGAAGGGCCAGCCGCCGAAGGAGGAGTACAACTACCTCCTTGTTGATGTCCAACCCGGACAAAAGACAAAGTTCACTTTGAACCGTTTCCGGCCGTGGTCGGCTGAACCGTTCGCAACCGTGGAAGTGTTCAAGTAAATCTGCTGCTGCATGGTGGCGACCAGAGAATGTCCGCTTTTGTGCCGCTATTTGACACTGACTAGGGTCCAGACTCATAAACGTGTAGGTGTCTGATGCGACTCGCAAATTTTGGGTCAATGCGTCGGGCAGCAAAATCCGGAAAGCCGCGAACCACAACGACATCTCAAGTTTATGAGTTTTGACCCTAGTTCACACTTGCCTCGCCCCATGCGTGCTTTGTCAAATAATTCGCGACACGAGGGAGTGGACAATGAGCGAGCAGGGTGTAGAGGAGAGGCGGGGTTGGGCCTCCGACAAATTCTCCTGGTCATGCTTCTGTGGGTAGACGTTCCGGCTTAAAGCCACCGCAGTAACGGCGGCAACCAACGCCCCTCGGAGGCGGGAGGAGGGAGGTGCCATATTCGCTATGAAGCGCCGCGCGAGTTCATCAATATCGCTGGACAGGAGGCGGGTACGGTAGCTTGGTGCGGTTGACGGCCTAATTGATCGCTCACCCATGCTAGGCTG
>DATFQX010000261.1:0-44825 GCA_035263865.1 Xanthobacteraceae bacterium | reverse complement strand
CGAGCATGATGTAGATTTTCTGCACATTCGGGCTGGTGAGCGCGTAAAGATCGTTCATGGCATTGCCCCTACTCTTTCCGTTGCAACAGGTCGTCATGCGCGAACTTGATCCGCGCATCCATCTTCTATGCAAACGATGATGGATTGCCGGGTCAAGCCCGGCAATGACGAGCCCGCGTCATTGGTGCGATTTCGATCGGCAGCCACGCACGTCACCCGCGGGCTTGACCCGCGGGTCCATCATTCTTCGCAAGATGTGAAGACATTTTCGTAGGAGGACGGATTGCCGGGTCAAGCCCGGTAATGACGGGCCCTGTAGGGTGGGCATTGCGTTCTCGATTTTACCGCATGCAATGATCACCGAACGCAATGCCCACGCGTTCTTTCCGCGTGGGCAAAATCGCCATGACGCCAATATCACTCGCCGTTCTCGCCAGGCGATTTTGCCCACCCTACCCCATGTCTGTCATGATCCGTTCGTCCCCGCGAGGGGCACCCCGCGACGCTCGCGTCGCGGGGACCCCGTTGCGGGGATCCAGGGCCACAGCCTTTGGCCCCTGGATTCCCGCTTGCGCGGGAATGAACGGAGAAGGAGTAAGCGCCGTGGCGGAGACCAAGCGGTTGACCGGCCGCATCGCGGCCGAAAACATCAGGCTCATGGCGGCGCCGCGTCCGCCGCAGGGGGCGGTCGCGCGCCTGCTCGCGTTGGGGGACGCGACCGGCATCATCTCCGACACCCTGGACGAGCTCGGCATCGCGCGCCGCGTGGTCGGCGCGTCCGTGCTCAAGCCGACCATTCCCGGCCGCATCATCGTCGGGCCGGCGCTGACCGTGCGCAACATTCTTCAGCGCGGCGATCCGATCGAGGGCGCAAGGCAGCACGTCAATGGCATGGCGGAGTTCGAGGCGCACAATCTCGCGCAAGAAGGCGACGTGCTGGTGATCCAGGGCGTCGCCCATGTCTCCAACATGGGCGGAATTTCCGCGCAGACCGGCAAGCGCCAGGGCGAGATCGGCGCGATCGTTCATGGCGGGGTGCGCGACGTCGCCCATTCGCGCGCGATCGGCTATCCGATCTGGGCAAGCGACCTCACGCCGGTCACCGGCAAGTGGCGGATCGAGACGGTGGAGATCAACGGCCCCGTTGCGATCGGCGAGGTTCTTGTCGCGCCGGGCGACCTCGTCATCGCCGACGACACCGGCGTGTGCTTCATTCCCCGCGATGTCGTGCTCGAGGTGATCGACGCCGCCGAGCAGAAAGCAAAAGCCGAAGCCGTGCGCTGCAAGGCGATCGACGACGGCGCGCCGGTGCCGGATATTTCCCGCGCGACTTTTGGGGAGAAATAGCGACAGTCGCGCAGACATCTCGGTGTGCTCCCTCGCCCCGCAACAGCGGGGAGAGGGCTGGGGTGAGGGGCAGAAAAAGAGCGCCCCTCACCCGGATGAGATTGCGAACCCGCACGGCGTTTCGAAGCTAGAGTGCGAGGGCGGCGCCGCTATCCCAGCTTCACAGCTTGCGCAGCGCCGCTGCGCTTACCCAATCCGTGGCGGGTAACTTCCGCATCTTCAACGACGGCGCCGGCAGCACGCTCGTCACCGACCCGCCAATCTCGTCGACCGATCAGAACCAACTCGCGGTGTTGAATACGCACCACTGACGTGCTCCTCGCCGCGACACCGCCGGGCAGCGTTGCCAAACCAGCCGTGCCTGACCGCGGCGAAATCCCCCGGAGCAAGGCGTTTTACGTGCGCTCCTGCGCCAAGTGAAGCCATGCGCTTTTCGCTGGTCTCGCGCCACGAATTTGCCATCGTGCGAGGGTCGCCTCTGCCGCTGGACAGGGGATTTTCGGGGGAGGCTGTCATGGCCAGAGTCTTGAACGACTTCTTGCTCTTTTCCTGCATCGCCGCCTTCGTCACGGGAATCGTGCTCGCGGCGGCAAGCCTGCTCACCTGATCGAGCCGGCGAAGCGACGAGGTGAAAAAGTCCGGCAGTGGCAACTGCCGGGCTTTTTGCATATGGCGCGGTAATAATGGCAGTGAGCAGACGCCAGCTGCTGCAGGGCGTCACGGCATCGGTGGGTCTTCTGAGCATGCCCGCCGTGGTGCGGCGCAGCCTCGCCGAGGAATTTGCTCCGCCGCCGCTGCGCGGCGGAGAGATATTGCCCGATCCGGATTTCTCGCTGCTGCGCAGAAGCGAGCCCTATGTCGTCGGCATTCGACCGCATCGCGCGGGCGGCGTGCGGCTCGAGCTCGACGAGGAGGTCATCGCGAGCCGCCACGGATCGAAGTTTCTGATCCACAATTATGGCCATGGCGGCGCGGGCATCACGCTGAGCTTCGGATGTGCCAGCGTGGTCGCGGACCATGTGCGCTCGCTCAAACGCGATATGCGCCGGCCCGCGGTCGCGGTGATCGGCTGCGGCGTGATCGGCCTCACCGTTGCCGCCGAACTGCGGCGGCGATGGCCGAAATTGCGCCTCACCGTCTACGCCAGGGATCTCGACGTGCGCAAGACGACCTCCTTCGTCGCCGCCGGCCAGTTCGAGCCGTCCGGCATCTGCGACGAATACGAGACCGAGGCCGAGAAGAAGGTTCTTGCCGACTATCTGCGCCGCTCGCGCGACCGAATTGTCGAGCTGGAGAGTTCATCGCGATGGCACCGGTACGGCATCGCGCTCCGGCGTGACTATACGCTCGACCACTGGAATCGAGCCTACGACGAATACACGCCGCACGACATCGTGCCCGCGTACCGCTCCGGCACACTTCCGTTTGAGAAACTCAACGCCATCGGCCGCGAATACCGAACCTGGCTCATCAATCCGACGATCCTGCTGCCACGGCTCATGGGCGAGCTGAAGCGAAGCGGCGTGCGGCTCCGCCGGCGCGAATTTGCCGGCAAAGATGATTTCGCGAAACTGAAAGAAAACATCATCGTCAATTGCACCGGATATGGCGCGAGAGCCTTGATGAACGACGAGGACGTCATCCCCAAGCGCGGACATCTGGTGATGCTGCGACGCACGCTGCCCAAGCAGTTCTACTTCTTCAGCGGCGGCTGCGGGAATCGCAGGAACATGTACGTGTTCTGCCGTCATCACGACATCGTCGTCGGCGGAACCGTGCAGACCGGAAACGATGCGGAAGGGATCGGCGAGCCTGATCATGCCCGCTTCGCGCGCATTGTGGAGAACGCGCGGGCGATGTTCGACGGCCGTGTTGCGGATTGCGTCAGCGCGTAGGGGAATGTCATCAGTGCGGATGACCTGATAGGATGCGCAGCGGCAAAGCGAACGGAACCTGGCACGCCCAGGCGTGTTGTCGCTTCATCCATGGAGGACCGCTGTGACCAAGATCGCAGCAATTGCGCTCATCGCTGTCGTCGCTGCTACAGGCGCGGCATCGGCGCAGACATTCTATTTCGGCGTCGGTCCCGATCCGTACCGCGTCCCGCCGCCCTACTATGCCCCCTCACCCTACGCCCCCTCTCCTTATTATGCCCCGTCCCCCTACTATGCACCCGCGCCTTACGGCCCGCCGCCAGGCGCGTATTACGGTGGACGGCCGGGCTATCCGAGAGAAGCCATGTACTATCGCCCGGGCCGCTACAAAACCTGGAACGGTTGCCAAGCGGGCTGGACGGTGCAGGACGGCCTGTGCAAGCCGTATCGCGGATATTAGCAGCGCCACTGGCTGGTAGCCCGCATTCTCGTTTGCGCGGGAATGAAGGGGGGGACCGTCAGCCCCGTTCGTCCCCGCGAAAGCGGGGACCCAGAAGTCGCAGTCTGCGGTCCTGGATTCCCGCTTGCGCGGGAATGAACGGGAAAGAGCGCCGGTTCGCTAGCTCTCCTCGGGCTGAAAATTCATCGCGACGCCGTTGATGCAGTAGCGCAGATGCGTCGGCGGCGGGCCGTCCTCGAACACGTGCCCGAGATGGCTGCCGCAGCGGCTGCAGTGCACCTCGGTGCGAACCATGCCATAGCTGCGATCGCTCGTGGTTTCGACCGCGCCCGGCACCGGATCGTTAAAACTCGGCCAGCCGGTGCCGCTCTCGAATTTCGTCTTCGAGACGAACAGCGGCTGGCCGCAGCCGGCGCAGGAAAAGGCGCCGCCGCGCTTCTCGTAATTCAACGCGCAGCTACCGGGACGCTCGGTGCCGTGCCGGCGCATCACCTGGTATTGCTCGGGCGTGAGCAGGCGCCGCCATTCCTCATCGGTGCGGGTCACCGGAAATTGCTTGGTATCCATGGTTCCGCTCCTGGCCGTTTGCCGCGGACTCGACCGCATAGATTTTTTCTCGCCGGTCATGCACGGGCTTCCGCGCATCCATCTGCTTCGCAAAAAATCTTTCGAAGTAGATGGATTGCCGGGTCATAAGCGCGTTTACGCGCGTCTTCGACGCGCTATGCCCGGCAATGACGGCTTCGCGTAACACCCATGCGCTCAGACGTTGCGATCGAGCAGTTCGATCGACACGCCCTCCGGCGCGCGCAGGAAGGCCACCCGTACCCCCGGGCGCACCGTGGTCGGCTCGCGCGTGAACTCGACGCCCTTGGCCTTGAGCTCGGCGACAATCGCGTCGATGCCGCTCACGGTGAGCCCAAAGTGGTCGAGCCCCTGGTATGGCGTGACCGGCGGCGGGTTGACGCCATCGCCGGCCGTGACCGGCGCGATGAAGATGTTGGCGCCGCCGAGCTTGAGGTCGATGCGCGGCTTGCCCTGCTGCATGCTGCGAACCACCTCGGCGCCGAGCATGCGCTCGTACCACTGGGCGGTCCGTTCGGGATCGGTGGTGCGCAGATGGATGTGGTCCCAGGTGTACTTGGCCATTGTCAGTCTCCCTTTGATTTTTCAAATGTTTTTACCCAAATCGTCTCACCAAAGAAACAAGGTGAGACACTTTTGTTCATCCTTTGAGCTTTGCCATGGCGGCATCGGCAAGCTTCGCCTTGCGGGCTTCTTTAGTGTAACGCTCAACTTCTTTCAGCGACTTGTGACCCGTATACGACATGATTTCATGAGTGGTGCATCCAACTTCAGCTAAACGTCTGGCAGCAGCCTTGCGAAGTCCATGGGACGAACAATGCGGAAGATTAGCTTGCCTACACCAGTCTTTGAATCTTTTGCCAAAATGACGGGGTGTAAATGGACGGGCATTTCTCACTACGAGAAACCTCCCAAAACTGGCAGGTTGACCATTTGCCTGCACCAGATGCGGCAACGGCGTTGCATCAATAATTGCACGCAAATCCCGATGAATCTTAATGTCTATAGAAACTGGATCACGACGATGCTCATTCTTTGCTTGTGCGAATTGAACCCTTCCATTGCGAAAATGCTGTGGTCCAAAACGAATGGCATCTTCCAACCGACATGCCGTGTATAGCATCAATGCCATTGCCAATCGTGCGCTCGTCCCAATCTCATGATGTTTCTCGTATTGCGTAATTTCTTCCTCCGACCAAGTAGGAATACCAATCTCGGGATACTTGATTGGTCTGACACCAATTGTCGGATTGTGTGATGCTTCTTCGGCGTCAACTGCCCAACTAAACAGTGCTTTCAAGGCTTTCAATCGTTTCTTGCTCGCGGCACGAACGAGTTCATCACGCAATTTGCGAATGTGTTTGTCTTTTAAATCATCGACAACATTGTCGCCATGCTTTTCACAAATCAAATCTAATGCACGATGATGCCACAACTGCGTGGCGGGGTCTAAATTCTTGAATGTTGCGCTCGCATAATAGCAAAGGCATAGATAACCGAATGATCCTTTTCGCGCGCCGTACTGCTTCTTTTCTTCTACAGGCACATTTCCCGCTAATGCTTTCGCATATGTGTCATTGAATTCTTTGCTTCCGGGGATGCCTCTAATCCTGATTTTTGGTTGTCCTTTGCGCCTCAGATTTCAGTGCGTGGCAAATGGTCGCAAAATTCGTTGAACAGGTCCGATGTTATCCGGAATTTGGCGCGCAGGTCAAACCGAAGTGTCAGTCTACCACTGCGCTTGCAGCCCCGGTTGACCGATGCTGAGGCGCTGTCACTTGTGCTTGTTGACCCAATCGCTGCAATGACGCGGTTGCCTTCCGCTACGGAGGAACACACAATAATTTCATGCGGTGAGACGCGTAGGATGGGGATGGACGCATGAAGGCTCTTACAGAAAGAATGAAACTCGTTTTCACCGTCAATCTATGACGATAGCAATATTCGTGCTCCTCTGGATTTCGAGTAACTTATCGTGGACTTCAGCCGCTTGGCTTTTTACTCTTTGGCTTCTATGTCCATTCGGGATGACTTGGTCGTGGCCCGAAGGAAAACCACTATCAATCTGGCGAACGATAATCAGTTGGCTGGCCATCTTCGTCGTCTCTGTGGTCGCCGCAGTATCGGTTCACTCCCTAACCAAGCCGTAAGTGACCTTGCGTTGCCGCATCGTAGATTGCTTGCGGGTCGTCAATTGTGTCTGAGATGTATTCCTTCACGTCAGGCACTATCGTTGCGGCTCGCACTGGCTCCCCATCAGCACCAGGCACGCAGCCTGTTTCTTCAAACATCGAACCGCCACCGCTAAGTTAGTCCTTCGATATACGCGATGAAGATTTCATTCAGGGGAACTGTGCGACGGAATTTTGTTGTCTCAATTCCGCGTGGGGCGTAATGACGGCGCAGTGTCGTGCCAAAGGGTGCGGAGCGGCGATGCACACGGTCAGGCTGTGGCCGTGTATGCCGTTGTTTTTCAAGTTAGGTCATCCGGCGTTCGGAGCGATTCATCATGGAGATGCATGTGGCAGATTTTCCCCGCTGGCTGCGCGGGCTGTTTGCGGTTTTCCTGATCTTGTTCTTCTTCAACGCACTTTACGCGTTGGCGTTTTTTATAGCGGTATGGCATTTGCGAATTGATCCCGGGGTAGCGACCCTTATGGGCGCAATCGTCGGGCTAGGAATTGTTGCTTGGCAGGCGCGTGCTGGATTTACGAACCTCATTCGCTCACAGGAACACAGGGCAGCTATTGAGGCGGAAGCGCGCCAGGATCAGCACATGTTGGACATTGAGCGGGAAGCTAGGCGCACTGACGAAGAGCGGACTATCTTAATGGCTGCGCTGAGAGCGGAAATGGTGGGGCTCATGCATCGTGCCGAGGACGTGAGGCAGTCGTCAAAGATCATGCATTTGTGGCTGCAAAAAATGATAGCAGAGAACGCGCCAGACACCGCGAAATCATTCCCATACCCGACATTTAACGCGCCGGTATATCAAGCCAACATATCGAAAATCGGGCTATTGGGAGCATCAGTAGGTGCGGATGTGGTGAGGGTAATGACAAGGACCGGCATGACCGTTCCAACTACTGTGCAAGATCAACCCCTCTCGAACGAGGTAATTGCGAAGCTGTATGATACGATGGCGGATGCAATGCGTGAATGGCGCGCAGACTTAGACCATGTTGCGATGAGAATACACGCTTTCGAAGAGGGCACGCCTGACCCAGGGACACTGCAGGAAGCTCAGACCAAAAGGCGGCTGCGGGAAAAGGAGATAAAGGAAAAAACTCCTAGCTCCGGTTCTCGCAGGGCCATTCAGCCCAAACGCCCCCCTGACCGGTAAGCTTGGCTCATTAATTTGTATTAGCTTAGTAATCGGTTGTGCGTAATTTCTCGCACTAGCTCAGCCGCAGCCGAGTCGAGACATGCCTTTTGTTGCTCTTTGGTCAGGTGCTGCTCCGGGTGCTTGCTGCTCTTGGGTGTGAGTTTCCGACATTTTTGTTGCCATTTTTGTGAAAGCCACGACAGCACCAACGGAAATCCAGGTGCATTCCATATCGCGGGGTCGTAGATTGCCTTCGGGTCGTCAATTGTCTCTGAAATATATTCCTTAACGTCCGGCACTATCGTTTCGGCTCGCACTGGCTCTCCATCAGGTCCCGGCACGCAGCCTGTTTCTTCGAACATCTCGGCGGCTTCTTCTAGAAGAGCCATATACTCTTTAGGTATTGCATTGCTCATGGCGAGAGCGCGCCAAGGAAAATTGCGGCAAGAATGCTTGCAGCAGTCCTACAATAGCGTGTCACGCTTTCCCTTGCACCTTATCAAGATCACGTAACGCGTAGGCGAGAAGGCAGGCTACATGATCGACGCCCCGATCTGCCAATAACCGTTCGACGGTTTGCCCATACGGCTGCGGGGGATCGCCAACTTTGTCACCGGTCCGGGCGATCCGCATTTCGTAACTTTGGGCTGATGTGATGCTCATGTTTCCTTCCTCCTTCCGGTATCGCTTGCGTGCAACCCATTTCTCTAACTCCCATTCCTCGATTTCGTTCACGATCCGCTCCGCCAAAATAAATATCTCTATGAACTATGTAAAAGTTCTATCGCGTGGAATGCGCGTTCAACACATCACACAAGGACACATTGGAACCGTAGTGGGAAAATCCGGCGACCACTTTTCAAGAGTGCAATGGGATCATGAACGGCACATCACACCACCAAAGATTCATGGTGTGCATTGGAGCAATTTGCGCGTTCATCGTGGCAGGCCACGCTCGTTTCAGTCTTGATATTCCTGATCCTGATTGGGGGAGATACCAAATATGTCGGTAGAAACATCGTAATTTCGGCGGAACCCAGTACGTCGTTCTGTACCCAAACAATCAATATAAGTGAGTTCCCCAACTGCACAGATAATCAACGCGGCTTGTTCCACAGCCTTGATTTGGTCAGCCGTAATGTTGAATCTGGATTGAATCGTCATCGAAACCCGTTGTCCATTTTTGATTGGTCTTTCAGAAACGGGCTTTACGATAAAATCGATTCCTGGCGCTTCCCAATAGCGCCCGTTCAAAAGAGCCGCTTCAGCGGCAATAAATTTGAAAATAGCTTCAGTATCGCCGACATTGATTACCGCAAACGTTATTTTTAAGGGCTGATCTGGCCTGGGCGTGAGAAGAACGAACTGTCTTACAATCAATCTGGGACGATGACTGGAAATAAACTCATCTCGGGCGAGATGGATTTGCTCTTTGTTAGTTTCCCACAATTTGTCAGTGCTTCTTTTCAGCGTGAGAGTGAAGACGGCAATGAAAATGGTCGCCAATGCCGTCCAAAACTCGGCATGACTAATCCTGCGCCCGATTTCCAGGAACGCAATATACAATACATTGTTTGGCTCACACTTTTGGGGTGCGCCTGCGTGGCTGGTTTCGCATATATTTATGTAGATGGGATGAAGTACAAGGATTCCAAAAATCAACAAAAGTATTCCGAGCGTCAAGAACGTCGCGAAAAGCAAACATCGCCGTACCGTCATGAAGCACCCACCCATAGATTTTCCTTGACCACAAAACATTTCTTAAAATTCACACCTTTAGTCAACAAAACGATTAGAAGAACACAACCAAAAAGAAACATAAGCTAAAAATCCAATGTCATGCGGACGATGAACGTCCTGGTCCGAACAACAACGGTTATGGAAGCAGGACAAGTTAAATATTTCTATGAACTATATAAAAACTATCAGTTACAATCAAAGAGTTTCACATCCCGAACACGGTCCCGGAAATGTTGTAGGTTCTGCTCCCGGTGGATTTGTCAGAGTCGCATTCGACAAATATGCACACCAAGGCGCGCAAGGTGTCAAAGAAGTTCATCCGCGCAATTTGACTCTACATCGCGACAGGTAACTATCGTTTCTGATTCTGATAATGCGTCTATAACGCACCTGCTATCGGATAGGAGAAGTTCTATGTCACTTACCCCAAACCAGCGACGGTTGCGTGCGGAGATTGAAAAAATTTCATCCATTATTGCAATGGATCATTGGAATATCGAAGAAAGATATAAGGATGAGTTTCGAACTGGCGTGCTAGAAGCCATGAAAAATCAGCTGGTCCGTGGCGAAGTTGTAATGAGCTACACATTGATGGATGAATTTCTGTCGCAAATCATTGTGAACTATTATTTCGGGAGGCAGAATCGGTGGGGAAGCCGAAAATTCCGGCTGTTCTGCCACTACGTCCTGGACGAGTTGTATTTGGTGCGGAAGCTTGCTTTAGTCCGAGCAATCGGAGAGGTTCCAAAGGAGGTTCGAAACATCATTACACGAATCAATGATCTTCGTAATGCGGTTGCTCACAGTTTTTTTCCCAGAATAGGCGTACATTCATGGGCGGAAAGGTCGTATATCATGGTTTGGATATTTTCACACCAGCAGGAATTGAGGCATTCAAACAGGATGTGTATGTCGCACGCGAGTATGTTTGGAAACGAGCGTTTGGCCGGTAAAAGAAAGTTTGTCAGAACCCAATTAAACGGATTCCGTAAACAATCGCCCCGAAAATAATTTCGTCCAAACGAAAAAAATCTGAGTGAGCGCGTTCCTGGTGATCCTGTTCTGTTGGGCGATTATCTGTTTCGCGTGCCTTCCAATCTTTTTGCGGGATTGAACATTTAAAAAAGGTGAGACACTAAATCGAATTCGCTTGTAATCCCATGAGACGATTCGGTGTCTCACCTTGGATTAAGGCATTGATTTATCAGTTTAAGCCAAGCCCCAGGTGTACTTGGCCATGGTTTGCTCTCCGTGGGTTGCCGCACGAGCCTAGCCTAGCGCGGATGGAGCGGAAGCGAAATTGAGCTAGATACCGTGAAACGCTGTCCCTGCTACGCTTCCCTCCGTCCATCCCCTTCGTAAGAACTTTTTCGAGCCTAGCTGCCCTTGAAATGGTCCTGCGTTTCGACGTAGCGCGCGGCCCGCACCAAAACGAATCGGGGTTGATCACACCCGCGGCATGGTGGAAACCGTTTGCCAAAGAGGCAAGTCACCTCATGCTCCTGCGCATGCTCAGGATCGTGCGACACGCGATAGATCCCTGAATGCGGGACTGCCTCCCCAGGCTTGAATACAGCGCCTATCGCGACCATGGTTCAGCCTCCGCCCTGCAGACGTCTTCATTCTACGTCCGCAATGTTGGATCGGCACGCAGTGTCTCTACCTTGCGCCGGCCCTGGCGGGACAGCGGGCATGCCGTCACAATATTGAGGTCTCTTGAACCAATCCCGAACTGTCGCGCTTGTGCACGCAGGCGATTAATGCAATCAGGCTGTAATCGAGTGCCTTAACTCGCGTTCTTCGGCGCTTTTGGCAAGGGTTCGTTCATCTGATCTGCAAGGGCGAGCGCTTCTTCCGCGCGCTGGCGCGAGTGCTTTGAATCGTTGATAAAGGAAAAATGGCAAAGGAATTTCTCTTCCGAACGGAATAGATGGGATAATATTGCCGAAAAAGCGCGGCAGACAATTTATTATTTTCATCGCGCCCATAAGAAATGTTTATGGCCAGAAACAGTGCCAGGAACTCGAACTCGATCATGTGGAGGGCATGCATGTCTCAGTCGATCATTCGCAATCTCGCACCGCGTAGCTCGCATATCCGGCGTTCGCGCTCGGCGCGGACCAGGCGCCGGACGTCAAAGGCAAATGGATCGGAAAGACTCACACCATACTCGTAGGCAAGGGCGGGCATTGGCCAAAAGGTCGTGGAACCTGGGACAAGCCGGCCATGCTCGAAAAGGACCTCGTGTTCGACATCACCGGCCAGGAGGGGCGCCGGTTCTGGGGCGTGACGACCATCTCAGGCGGCGGGGAGAAGACCGACGAGCCCTTCATCGGCGAACTCACCGGCAAGGACACCCGGAGCTTCGTCTTCGCCGATACCGACGGCTTCTGGAATGGACAGCTCGAGGGGGACACGCTCTCGTTCTGCTACATGCATACGGGCGGCAAGAGCAGGTCCACCGTGGTCAGCTGCTCCGAGGTCAGGCGAGCGCGTTGACGAAAACCTTCCTGCATCGCCGGAGCCAAACGCCCCTCGCCTATCCCTGGCAGTGTTTCCGGCGGGCAACAATCGTCAATAATTTTCCTCCTGGCCCCGTTATGGGCTTCCGTGATCACGCTCGCACGCAAGACTCCCCTTATGGTTGGACTGCGCAGATGTCGCTTGAACGAGCGAGCACCGGCCGTGGCCGCGACAGGGTTTTGAGGGCACAATGCGGACGAACGGATCGCCCGCGCGACATCGCTTTTTGTCACACTGCCTAGCGGTCGGGGCCGGCGTCCTTGTCTTGGCTGCGCAGCCCGCATCGGCAGATGAAGCCGGTATAAGTTTTTGGACCCCGGGATCGTTCGGGAGTCTCGCTGCTACGCCCTCGCAGCCGGGCTTCTCCGTCTCCTCGTCCTACTATCACGCCTCGACCACGGCCGGCAGCGAAGTCGTGCGGGCACGCTTGATTAGGATTGGGCGGCTCACGGGCTCGGTCGAGGAAAGCGTGAGCGCGATCTCGAGATCGCCTGAAGATCAGGCGATGATCACGCCCTCGTACACCTTCGCGACACCGGTTTTCGGCGGCCAGGCGGCGGTCGCGCTCACGGCGATTTATGGCCGACTGCGGACAACCGACGACGTTGTCACCAATGTGCCGCGCGTGGGTGGATCCGCCGAGATCAGGGAAACCCGATTCGAAACGATCAGCGACACGGTGACGGGCTTCGGAGATCTCTCACCCCAGGTCTCGTTGCGCTGGACCGCCGGGGTCCACAACCTCATGACCTACGCGACCGGTAATATTCCTGTCGGCGTCTACAACCGCTCGCGCCTCTCCAATATGGGCATCGGACATGGCGCGTTGGACGGCGGTGCCGGCTACACCTATTTCAACGAGCAGACGGGATATGAATTCTCGGCGGTGGCGGGATTAACTTACAACTTCCTCAATCCGTCCACCCAGTATCAGAACGGCGTCGATGTGCATCTCGATTGGGGCGCGTCGCGGTTTCTGACCAAGCGGCTCAAAGTCGGCTTGGTGGGCTACCTCTACAATCAAGCGAGCTGCGATGGCGGGTCCGGAGACCGAGTGGGTTGCTTCCAGTCGCGCGTTGCCGGCGCCGGCGGGCAGATCGGCTATACCGTTCCCATGGTGGACCTCGAGGGAAACGTGAACGTCAAAGCCTATAAGGAGTTCGCGGCGGCGAACCGGCCGGACGGCTGGAATTTTTGGCTCACCTACACGCTGTCGCCCGCGGAGCCTGCACCGGCGTCGCCACGGCCAAAGCGATGAGCTTTTCGGCGCAGCAGCTCACTGCACCGGCACCGTCTTCGCTTCGCGGCGATTCTCCGCCGCGCCCGTCCCGTCGGCGGATGAGCCGAGCTCGGCAAAGATCTCCTCGTTGTGCTGGCCGAGCGTGGGCGGAGGCGTATCGATGCGCGGACCGCCGTGGGCAAAGGTGAAGGCCGCGAGCGGCACGCCGAAATCGCCTTCGATGCCGTTGCCGCCGGCGTGGCGATGGACGACGCCGCGCGTCGCCAGCTGGGGATCAGCGAGCGCCTCCCCCATGCTCCGCACGCGCGCCGCCGGCACGTGCCGCGCTTGCAGAAATTCTTCCCATTCATCCGCGGTGCACGTCAGCATGATCTCCGAGAGCACGGCGAACTCGCGGTCATGATCGGCGTCGCGCTCGTCGTTCGTGCGCTTGATCATCTCAGGGCGTCCGAGCACCGACCACAGCCGGCGCTGCTGGCGCAGGTTGCTCGCGCCCAGCATGACGAGGCCATCCTTCGTCTCGAACGCGCCGTTGGTCGCGTGCGGATGGCGGTTGCCGTGCGGCTTGGGATGCACGCCGTTGCGCAGATAGCCGGCAAGATGCGAGCTCATCAGGATCATGGCCACGTCGAGCATGGCCATATCGATGCGCTGGCCGCGTCCGGTGCGCTCGCGTTGAAACAGCGCCGAGGCCAGGGCGAAGGCGCCGGTCATGCCCGTGGCATAGTCGATCGCCGGGGCGCCGAACTTGATCGGGTGCACGTCCTCGGTGCCGGTCATCGCCATGATGCCGGAGGAGGCCTGGATCACGTGGTCATAGGCGGTTTGCGGCCCGCGCGGACCGTGCTGGCCGAAGGCGGAGAACGAGGCGTAGATCAGCCGCGGATTGATCGCGGCGAGCGTCTCGTAGCCGAGCCCCAGCGCCTCGAACGCGCCGGGCCGGTAATTTTCGACGAAGATATCGGCGGTGGCGGCGAGCTTCTTGAGAACCTCGCGGTCGGCAGGCTGCTTGAGATCGAGCGTGATCGCGCGCTTGTTGGAAGCCTGCGTCAGGAATGAGGTTCCCATGTTGCGGCGGTTGAGCGCCTTGTCGGTGCCGTTGCCGCGGCTTTGGTCGGGCTCGTCGGGATGCTCGACTTTGATCACGTCGGCGCCCAGCACGGCCAATTGATACGTGGCAAAGGGGCCGGCTAGAACGTGGGTGACGTCGATTACCCGGATGCCCTCGAACGGTCGCATGATGGCGCCCTCCTTAAGCGTTGCGCTTGCCAATGGCGCCAATAGCCTAGCCCGGATTGCGCGCAGCGCAATCCGGGAGAGGCAAACTGCGTGTTCAGGCCGAAACAGCGGCGGGATCGGATGCTGGCGCCGTGCGTTCGAGGCCGTGAATATAATCCCAGGAGGCCGCCCGCACGATAGTGACATGCGCGCGCATGAGCTCGCTTGCCATTTGCGGGTCGCCGCTCAAGAGCGCGCGGACAATAGCGTCGTGCTCAGCGTGTGATTTGGCGAGACGATCGGCGATGGCGAACTGAGCGCGACGAAACGGCGCAATGCGCTGGCGAATGCCGATGGTGGTCGCCAGCAGGAACTCGTTGTGCGCGCCGAGATAAATCACCTCGTGAAACTGGAAATTGAGCGCCCGATAGCTCTCCTTGTCCTTGTTGCGCACGGCCTCGAATGACCGCCGGTGCACGAATTCGAGGCGGACGCGCTCAGCCGGCGACATGCGCTGGGATGCAAGCCGAGCACATGACGCCTCGAGCTCGCCCATGACCTCGAACATTTCCGCGAGCGCGGAGTCGGTCGGCAGCGATACGATCACGCCGCGGCGCGGCCGCATCTCCACCAATCCCGCCGAAGCCAACTGGCGGAGCGCTTCGCGCACCGGCGTGCGGGACAGGTTGAAACGCTTGGCCAATCCGATTTCGTCGAGTCGTGCGCCCGGAGGATAAACGCCGCGCATGATGTCGTCCGCCAAGGTTTGGCGGATCGCCTCCGCCCGCGTGGTCGCTTTTGCCTCGGATGTGTGTGCTGACACGCGGGACACTCTTTCACTCCGCCGCTTGCGCGCGCGCGGAGGTCGCAACCAAGGCCGAGTAGGTTTGCGGGAGGCAAACATGTCGACCTTCGGTATCATCTGCTTCTGCCGGCAGACTGCGAGATCGATGAACATGGGCATGACCGCGCCCATCGCCAACGAGCGCGGCACAACCTGATTGACATCCCAAGCGGAAATCCCGTCGGCGGGACCACCATGCTGCTCCCGGGATATGGACTGTCGAGGCGATTGGCGACGACGAGCGCAACGCGATTGTCGGCAGCGCGGGGAACCGCGATCAATTCGCGTTCGAACGGTTCGCGCATGGCAGCGGGCCACAGCACGATATCGGCCGCAGCGGCGGCAAGACAGCGCGAAGTCTCTGGGAAGAGGGCATCATATCCGCTCATCACTCCTATGCGGCCGAATGGCGTTTCGAACACCGTATAGGTATCGCCAGGGCACGCCCAGTCGCGCTCCTCGGCGGTCAGATGGGTCTTGCGATAACGGCCGATCTCGCCGCCGCCCGGACCGACCAAGATCGTAGCGGCAACGAGGCGCTCCGCTTCACGGGTCGGCAACGCGATGACACAACCGTGGCGCTTTGCGATCTCCGCAGCGGCACCGATGTGCGCTTTGGCGTCCTCGGCGGCGCGCTCGGCTTCGGCCGCACTCGGCACCCAGGTCCCGATCAGCGCGTATTCCGGCAAGGTAAGGACCTGCACGCCGAGCTTGGCGGCGTGATCGAGCATCGCGAAGACGTCCTCGGAGCGAACGCCGACGGCGACATGGATTTGCACTGCCGCCACCTTGGTGGTGGAGCGCGCCGGCACGATCGGCTCGTGCGCCGTCTTGGCGACCGGAAGATCTCGGTAGTCCTCGACCAGCATGCCGTAGGTCGAGGGACGCCGGTCGGCGAATTTGTCATTGGCGGAATAAATTGGCTTCTCACGCGCGAACTCGGGACTGACATCGGCGACGATCACGCCGTGCCGGTCGTACGGCATTTTGGCGGCGACCCGCCCATTCGGATCGACGATCATGCTACCGCCGGGATAATAGATCGAGCGCTCGTAGCCGGCCTTGGTCGCCGCCACTAGCCACACGCCGTTCTCGTAGCAGCGGGCCGGGCCCCACATGTCGGCCTGATCCATGGCGAAAAAATTCGCCATGTCGACGATGATCTCGGCGCCTTGGAGGGCGAGATGCGGGCGATTTCTGGAATGCGCCCATCGAAGCAGATCATGAGCCCGATGCGCCCCAGGTCGGTATCGACGACCGGGCAGCCGCGCTCGCCGAAGGAAAACCAGTTCTGGTCGTGGGTCGCCAGAAACTGCTTGTGGTAGTGAACTGCGAGCTTGCCATTACGATCGAACATAATGCCGGAATTGAATATCCGACCCCGAGTATCATCCCACTCGGTGATTCCGCTGGCCACGAAGATGCCGTGCTCGCGTGCAAGCGCGGATATCGCGGAACCGAAGGGGCCATCGGGCACGCGCTCGGCGAGCGCGCGGCAGTGCTCGGCGGAATCGAACAAATAGCCGGTGTTCATGCACTCCGGCAGCACCACGAGCTCGGCGCCCTGGCGCACCGCCTCGTTCACAAGTTGGGCGGCAACTTCGATATTGTGTTTGACGTCGCCGAGCCGAGCGAGCGTTTGGGCGGCCGCAGCGCGAAAGCGTTTCTTGTTCATGATAATCCTTCCCTCGGATGCACCGGGCCAATTCCGTCAGTGCGCGATTTGACGCTGGAAAACGTTGAGGCAATGGCTCTTGAGCTCGACGAAGCGGCGGTCAATGACGCTTTCGATGTGACGCGGCCACGGCAGATCGATCTCGACAAAATCGGCAACGCGCGTCGGCCGGCGGGTCAGAAGCAGGACGCGATTGGCCAGCTGGACGGCCTCTTCGAGATCGTGCGAGACGAACAGGGTGGTCGTCCTCGTCTTCATGAATGCCCGTTGCACCTGCTCGCGCATGAACAGCGTCATCTCGTAATCGAGCGCCGAAAACGGTTCGTCGAGAAACAGCACTTCCGGATTCGTAACGAGCGCGCGTAAGATCGAGACCGTCTGCTGCTGCCCGCCGGAGAGCATGTAGGGATAGGCACTAAGATCGATCTTCACGTCGAAATCTGCAAGCAGCTGCTCGACCCGCGCCTCGCGCTCGCGACGCGATAGTCTCATCAGCTTCAACGGATAATGGATGTTGTCGATGGCGCGCAGCCATGGGAACAGGGCATCGCGATAATTTTGAAAGACGTAGGAGCGCCGCGTCTCTTCGATCGTCTGACCATCGAACAGCACCTGCCCGCGATCGAGCGGCAACAGCCCCGAGATCATATTGATCAAGGTGCTCTTGCCGCAGCCGTTCGGCCCGAAGATCGAGATGAATTCCCCTTGCGGCAGGTCAAGGTCGAAGCGGTCATAGATCACGCTGCCATTGAACGACTTGGAAAGCCCGCGAATGGTGATGAAAGTCCTTCGCTGCGGCGAATCGCGCTCGGGCGAACGCTCCCCGCTGACGAAGTTGAGTTGAGTTGCTGCCATTGCCATCTGGTCAACCCTCGAACTGGCGGCAGGCCGCAGTCAGGAGCCGAAGTCGGTCATCTTGAGGATCTTTTCCCGCACATCGATCGGCGATTGCAGCACGCCTTCCTTTTGAAAAACATCGACCAACGCCTGATAGGAGTTCAGATCCGTGTCATTGAGTTCGGCGAATGGGCGCAGATAAGGCTTGGCCAGGAGATTAAGTTGATCCGGGCGGATCGGCGTGTTGGCCCGACGCCACCGCGACGGAGCCGACTGGCTCGAGCGAGAGGGTGGCATCCACGCTGCCGCCGACCACTGCCGGTACTTGCATCCCCACCGCCAGATCAACGAGCGTCACGTCCTTATCGGGATCGAGACCCGACGCTCGCACCATATGACGGGAGATGGTTCGCCACTGAATGCCCGGCACATGGCCAAGCTTCTTGCCCCTGAGATCGGCGAAACTCTTGATGTCGCTGTCGGGTTTGACGATCAACCCGTCATTGATCAAGCCGACCTTGATCCCTCCCCCTTGCAGGCCGAAGACCTTAAACGTTCCCGGAAACTTCGATTCCGCGAGCATCGCGATGCCCGCCGCGGCGCCGGGCGGGCCGAAATCCGCCCGCGCGCCGACCACGCGTCAATGATCTGATTCGGCGCTTCGAGCTTGTTGGAGACGATCTCGATGCAAGACTTTTCAAATCTCGATCACGAGGAAGAAAAGATTGGCGCCGTAGCCCATGGCGCCGGCCAAAAGGATTGAACCGTACATGTCGGTCAGTTGATACGAGATCTGGGCATCAATGATGCGGTGACCGAGCCCATCCACCGCCCCAATGAACATCTCGGCGACAATGATCACCACGAGTGCGATCGAGACCGCCGTGCGCAGACCGACGAACGTTTGCGGGAGCGTTTCGAAGAAGATGACGTCCTTGAAGATGCGCAGCCGGTTCGCGCCCATCGAACGCGCGGCGAGGATGCGCGTCTGGCGGGCGTTCATCACGCCATAGGCGACGTTGAAGACGATCACCAGCCAGGCCGCGAAGGCAGCAACCGATATCTTGGAAAAGTCCCCGAGACCGAAGAGCAGAAGGAACAGCGGAAACATCGCCGTGGCGGGCGTCGATCGAAAGAAGTCGATCACGAATTCAAGCGAGCGATAAATGTTTTCATTGGCGCCCAGCACGATGCCGACTGGAACTCCGAAGGCCGCGGCAATGGCAAAGGCATAAGTCACGCGCAACAGCGTTTGCAGGACGTCGCGCCTCATCGCCCCCGACGCGATGTTCTTCCAGGTATCTGCGAGCGTGGCGAACGGCGACGGCAAGAGGTGCGGATCGACGAGCGTGCCGGCATAAGCGACCCACCAAAGCGCGATCAGCAAGGCAGGGCCGACGATGAACTGGATGGCGCGGCGGCGGCGCTTGCGGTTCAGGCTGGAGCCGAGATCGAGGAATGGGCGGGCCGATGCTGCATATAAGGCCATGGATAAAAGCCGCGATCGTGTTGGGGAAACCCTCGTCGCGGTTCCTAGCAACGGCCGTGCCACGCCCGCACGAGCAACTCGCTGCCGACGCAAGCGGCAGATTTGCCTAGGGATTTCTTGCGCCGCCAGCGGTGAATACGCGCACCCTAGCCACAGCCTTGGCCTCCGCGGGACGCCATTGCACAATGTGGATGCAATTCACAGGGCGCGCGTGCCGATAAATCGAATTAAGGAAAGTGATCAATGCACTAGGTGTGAGCAAATTGTATGCAATATGGGCCAGGGGCGGCGCTTTTAGCGCGCGAGGCTCCCTCTCACGTTCCGCTTTTCGCGGCCGGGCTCGCGCTCGGCGGCACGGTCGCGATCTTGGTCGCGGTATGCAGGTGACCATCCCAGCGCTTGGCGAAGGGCGCGGGCAGATCGAACTGGTCGAGCACGCGGGCGACGATGTGATTGACGAGATCATCGACCGTCTGCGGATGGTTGTAGAACGCCGGCACCGGCGGCACGATGGTCACACCCATGCGGGCGAGCTTGAGCATGTTCTCGAGATGCACCTCGGAGAGCGGGGTCTCGCGCACCAACAAGACGAGCCGGCGCCGCTCCTTGAGCACCACGTCGGCGGCGCGATGGACGAGGTGCTCACCGTAGCCGTTGGCAATCCCGGCGAGCGTGTGCACCGAACACGGCATGACCGCCATGCCGTCGGTCTTGAACGAGCCGGACGAGATCGCGGCACCCATGTCGCCTTGGCTGTGGACGACGCTGGCAAGCGAACGCACCTGCTCGACCGTGTAGCGGGTCTCGTGCTCGAGCGTGCGTTGCGCCCACCTGCTGATGATGAGGTGGGTTTCCACCTCGCTGCCCTTGAGCGCCTCGAGCATCCGCACGCCGAAGATGGCGCCGGTCGAGCCGGTCATGCCGATAATGAGCCGCCGCATTCCGTTTCCTCCGCCATCGGCCAAGGGCGATGGTCCGGTTCTCGCACGCGCGTCACCCCGGGCTTGACCCGGGGGTCCATCGCCCTTCGCAAACAGCATTTTGCAAAGGAGATGGATTGCCGGGTCATAAGCGCGTTTACGCGCGTCTTCGACGCGCTATGCCCGGCAAAGACCAACAGCAGGGGCACGAAATCCGTTCGGTTGCAAGGACATATCTGCGATGCCGCGGTAGCGCGGCAGGCAATCGCACGAGAGAGTTAAGCCCGCCCAATCAGTCCTTGAACAGGTGCCCGAACTTCGTCTGTGCGAGGCGGCGCTCCTCTGGCGTCGGCACGTTCACCTTGGGAAATTTGTCGCGCCAGTGCCAAGGCCGGCAGGCGTCGATGATCGCCCGGCTGTTGGTGTAATCGCCCGCCGCCTTGCGCGCGGGCTCGATGCGCGGGTCGAGCGGGGTCGACCAGGCGTTGCGGATGATGTCGATCGAAGTCGCGGGATCGGAGCGCGTGAGCACGGCCCAGATCAACTCTTCGAGGTTCGACACGTTGATGTCGTCGTCAACGACGATACGTAGCGGCCGCAATAAGCGCCGACGTGGCACATGGCCGCGACATGGCCCACCTGCTTGGCGTGCCCGGGATAGCGCTGATTGACGGCGACTGCGAGCAGGAGCCGCGCGTTGCCGACCTCGTGTGCCCAGGCCGCTTGACCCAGCCCTCGTCCGGATCGCGGGTGATATTGAAGCTGCCGGTCCCGATGTAGCGGCCGCCGTCGCCCGCGTGCCATTTGGGCGCCGGGAAGCGGGTGACGTCGATCTCCTCACCGGTCATGACATTCTCGAAAATCGGGCCGTCGCTGACGTATCTCGGCGCGATGCGCGGCATTGTGCCCAAAAAACTGGTGCGGAAGCCTTCGCTCAGCTCGAGCTTGCTCAATTCGGTGGGGAAGCCGAGCGTCATGTTCTTGCGCTTGCCGCCGAAGAAGTTGACCAGCACGCGGCTGCCCTTGATCGTTCCCGGCACCGCGTCGAAGACAAAACAGGGCGCGCCGTCGTCGTGCATCGCCACGCCCGCAACCATGCCGATATCCGCTTGCCAGGACAGCCCGCTCACGTCCTTGACCTCTCCGAGCTTGCGCGCTTGCTCGAGCCACTGCCGCAGATCGTCATAAGCCAGGCGCGGCTCGAGGTTGGAGCGCGCCGCAGGATCGGAGGTATTTGCGGGCACGATACTCGCATCGCGCATGCGATCAGGTTGTACGGCCATCACGTCCTCCAGGGCGGTAAGCCGCGAGCGCGCGCGTCGTCGGTACGTTAGCCGGTCGGCGGGGCAAGCTCGTCAAGTCCCTTTCGCTTGGCTTCCGGACCAAGCTGAGTGACCGAGGCGGCCGCAATCAAAAGAACGACTGCAAGGAAGACAAAGACCGCCGTGAGGCCCCAACCCCTCTGTATCCATAGGATCGTGGGGACGATGAAGGCGGTTGCCAGCCGGCCAACGCCCGCCGCCCAACCAAATCCCGATGCACGGGCATTCGTGGGAAAAACCTCCGACGCGAAGATTTGCATCGAATTGCCGGCAACTTGAATGAAGAAGATCATGATGAAGCCGGCGATCAGCAGCTGGGTGTCGGTCGCGGCATTCGCGAATACGATGGCCATCAATCCCGCTGCGACGAACGCGCACACAGAAGTGATTTTGCGGCCGAAGTTGTCGAGCGCGTACATCATGAAGAGGCTCGCGCATGGCACCGCGAGCGTCATCCCGAAGGTATAGGTAAGAGATTTGGTGATGGTGAAGCCCTTCTCGGTCATGATGTTCGGAAGCCACGTGCCAAGCCCGATGGCGACGCCGAAAAATGCCGAGAAGCAGATCATGCCGGCGATCACACGGACCGGAAACATGCGAAAGACGACCGCAAAGGGGTCGCTCTTGGTATCGCTCGCGGCACCGGTCGTCAGTTGCTCAGTTGGCGCGGCAATCCCCAGGCGCGCGAGAACATCGAGCGCTTCCTTCCCTCTGCCATGGGTTGACAGATAACGTGGCGATTCCGGCAGCGCGAAGCGGAAAACCCAGACGATGAGCGCGCCGATGCCGATCACGATCCAAACGCCGCGCCAGCCGATTGTATCGCGGAACGCGAGCGTAAACAGCGAGGCGATCGGCCACACGCACGCGCCGCCGATGAAGTGAACAATGGCCAGAATTCGCCCGCGGATTCGCTTGGGCGCGTATTCGCCGGCATACGCGAACGCGAGCGGCTGTTCGGCGCCGAGACCGATGCCGGCGATAAAGCGAGCGGCGCCGAGCAACATGACGTTGGGAGCGAGCGCGCCAAGGATCGTAAACGTTCCGAACAGCAGCAGATTGAATTGGTAGACAAACCTTCGCCCCCAGCGATCGCTGAATTCGCCCTGCCCGGCGGCGCCGATGAACATTCCGAAGACCGTTGCGCTTCCCACCAGGGCGGCCTCGGCGCCGGTGGCGAATTTGGATTGGATCATGTCTGGGATCAGCGAGCCGAGGACGATCAGGTCGATGACGTCGAAGAAGTATCCGGCGGCGATCAGTGCGATCACCTTGATGTGGAGCGGCGAAATCTTCGCCTCATCCAGAGACGAGCCGACGAACCCCTCGATTGTCTGTGCCATGTGTTCTTCCCCGACTAGGCGCTGGGCGGCTCTAAACGCATTGACTGTGGAAGGGCGGGCTCCCGCTGTCAATGCAACCGTCCTCGCCGCGGGCCGCCCTGATCGGTACGGCGGAATGCACTCAATGGCGCGACCGAACTGCTGAAACGCACCGTATGAGTATCGCTGGCATGGGATTTTCACATAGAACTACGCTAAAATTTATCGACAACGAGGGACGACAATGGCCGGGGCAGACAACTCACGCGGACTGATCGCGGTCGACAAGATCGGCACCAAGGTCCTGTTTCTCAACCCGGTGACTTTCGAAACGGAGGTGGTGCTGGACGGCTTTCCCCGCACGGTGCACGAGCTGCTCGTGGTGCCGGAGACCGGACTTGCCTATGTCCCGATCTTCGGCGACGGCATTCACGGCCGAAATCCCAATCCGGGTCATCTGCTTTGCATCATCGATCTCGAAGCGCGCGCCCATGTCGGAGACATCGATCTGCGGCCCTATATCGCGCCGCACACGCTGCGGCTCGCCCCGGACGGCCTGATCTACATCACCTGCGAGAACAGCGCGGTCGTCGCGGTAATCGACCGCTCAACGCATAAGGTGGTCGACGCCATCGACTCGGGGTCTACCAACGGCCATCGTCTCGTGGTCTCGCCGGACGGAGAGCGGCTCTACACCGAGAACGAGGAAGACGGCACGGTGTCGGTGATCGATCTGCCGCGCCGCAAGCTCCTCGGCAAGATCAAAACCCCGCGCCCGCTCGCCGGCATCGCGATCGCTCCTGACGGCCGCACGGTGGTCGCGGTCGACGACGCGCAGCCCTCGCTGTTTCTGATCGACGCGGTGGAAGGCCGCGTCACCGGCGAGGTGCGCCTCGAAGGCGTTCCCAAGGCGGCGCAGATCGCGCGCTACGCGCCCGATGACAGCTTTCTCGCCGTGACCAGCCTCAACAGCGACATGGTGAGCTTGATCGATCCGTCATTCGGGCGGCAAACCGCGATCGCGGTCGGCAGCCAGCCGATGGACATGGCCTTCCGTGGCGACGAACTATTCGTTGCCTGCCAGGGCGACGGGTCGGTGCATGTCATCGACATTCCCGACCGCCGCGCAAAGCATAATTTCCAAGCCGGCGCGGGTTGTGAATGCCTCGGTTTTTTCTAGGACAGTTCCGGGCTCCGAACATCAAAGCGGGCGCCCGCTCGCGCGCAAGATCGCGTTCCATTGCAATTCACCACCGCCAGTGAAATCGTATGGCATGCAAAGTGGATTCTCGACGTCGCTTCTCAGCCGACTGATCTGGACGTCACCGTTCGTGCCGGACAGATCGCTGGTTTCATAACGCGAAATCGTGTGTATCTTCAAACCGCGGCCGGAGCCGTCGCGCTGGCACTCGGCTTCTGGGGCTGGATGATTGAGAAGCCGCCCCACGATTTCCGTGGCATGTTGGATAATGTCTTTCGAACCGTGCAACTCATCACGCTGCAATTCCCGGCCGACCTCAACAGCAGTCCCAACTATCAGCTGCAGATCGCACGATTGGCCGTGCCGGTGGTTGCCGTGCTGGCGACGTTCCAAGTGCTCATCGCATCAATAACCCGTCCCGCCCGGCTCGCTCTGCTGCCCTATACCTCCGGCCACATCGTGGTATGCGGCTCTGCTCAGATCACGCAGTCGGCGCTGAAGACTCTTGCCTCCCGTAGACAACAGGTCGTCGTGGTCGGATCCGACGCCGGCGATCGAGACGTCCTCGAAGGATTCGGCCTCACCATTCTCGAGGGCGACCCGCTGCAGGAAGCTACGCTGCGCTCGGTGGACCTTTCGCGCGCCGCGCGCTTTCCTGGTGCTGGGTGACGACGATGTCGCGAACCTGAACATCGCCATGCAGGCGCTGCCTGCACTGGACGAGCGGCCACAGGCTTTTCCGCCACTCATCCTCGCCGTTCGGATAGATAATGAACAGCTCGCAGTCGAGCTGGATTATGCCCTCGACAATCTCTCGCGCCGCCACGGCGTTCGCTATCGCCGACTGAGCCCAGCACGCGAATGCGTGCGTATGGAGCTATCCCGCTTCGCGCCCGCACTGCTGAGGTCGACAAGGCCACAAGGACTCACGTTCTCGTGGGCGGACTGGGCCAAGACTGGAGGCAATCGCCATGCAGATCGTCATGGCGATGCAGGACCATCCTGACAGGCCTCCGATGCTCAGCTTCACAGTCAGCAATCAGGAGGCCGAGCGGATCAAACGATGGCGGAAGGCAAAACCCGACCTGGACCTCATTGTGGAGATAGCCGTCCTGGTATGCGAAGGAGATGAGGCTCTGCCGTCCGCCGACAAAATCGAACCGTGGCGGAAGACCTGCTCTGGTCCACAAGTCGCTATTGTTCTTCGCGAGGATGCGGATGCGATAACCGCTATGCTCGCGCTCCGGCGCCCCGGCAATCCGCTCGGCACCGAGTCGATCCCGGTTCTCGTGCACCAGAGCAAGGAGGATCGGCTTCTGGCCCGCCTTGGCACGGCACAGGTAGAGTACCGCGACCTAACACGGTTGCCGCCGAACCCGTCCGCGACGAATCGGTCGCCGCACTGCGGGCATGGGATGACCTGCCGCAAAATTTGCGTGACGCGAACCGCGCGGCAGTCGAAACACGCGCCGGTCATGCTGGCGGCGATCGGACGCGCGCTGGCACCGGTTGCGTCTGGTGCGGACCCTGCGCCCTTGTCTAGTGATGAGATGGAGGTTCTGACAAAAATCGAACATCGCCGGTGGATCGCCGAACGCATTGCGCACGGCTGGCGTTACGGTCCGATGCGCGACGATCGGCAGATGCTGCACCCCGACATGGTGCCGTATGAAAGCCTGAGTAATGCGGCCAGGGAGAAGGACCGCAATGCCGTCAGGGTATTGTTATCTGCGCTTGAGGCTCAGGGACAGGTCCTTGCGCGAGTGTCGCGTCCTACCACCTGAGGCGTCGAGGGTTTTTCCTAGCAGGCCGCGCTTCATCTCACCACCAATTGGCGCGCTTGCGCAGCGCGAGATTGGCGGCCGCCGCTTCGGTTGCAATCTGGACCGGCTTCATCGCGGTAAGCTTGCCCGCGCGTTTGAGAATACGGCCGTCGATTATCACGGTGTCCACGTTTGAAGGCTGTGTCGCGGTGACGAGCATGTGAGCCGGATCACCGAATACGCCAAGATTGATGTCCTTGGTCGATACGATGATCATGTCGGCCCGCTTTCCGGGCTTGAGCGAGCCGACCTTGTCGGCAATGCCCATCGAGCGCGCGCCCTCGATCGTTGCGAGCTCGAGCACGCGACGGGCGGTAAGCTTGAATTCACTCTCGCTCTTTCCGTTTTCGATATTTTGGATGAGTTTCATGATCCCGAACATATCGGCGTTGCCGGTGAGTTCGACCGTGTCGACGGACAGTCCGACTGGAATGCCCGCAGCGAGCAGGTTCGCGGTTTGCGGGAGCCCGAAGCCGATGCGCAGCTCGCTGGTCGGCGACAGGCTGACCGAGGCTCCCGCCGCCTTAATCGCTGCGATCTCCTCAGGCCTCAGCACGACACCATGGATGATCTGCATGTCGCCGGCAAGCAGCCCTGCTTTGGCAATGGTATCGACCTGACCGGTCGCGGCGCGCGAGCCGCTGGCGTGGACCGAGATCGGCAGGCCGAGCCTGCGGGCGCTTTCGATCTCCGCCTTATAGATTTCCGGAGGAATCGCCGTCGCAGGATTGTTGCCGCCCATGCCACGCCAGGCGAATCCCAGCGTGATCAGGCCGCTATTGGAATAGTTCGCCCAATCGCTCTTGAGCCGTTCGAGGTCGCTGATCGCTATGCGCTGATTGTTTGGCATCGCCTGCGCGGCTCCGTAAGAAAAGCGAGCGCGCAACCCCGATTCGCGCAGCGCCTGCAAATCCTGATCGGCATAGGCTGGCGCGCGGATGTTGTGACACCAATCGTGCACAAAGGTGATGCCGCTGGTGATCGCCTCGGCGGCGGCCAGCCGGGTGCCCTGGTACATGTCGCTCGGCTCATACTTCTGCCCGAGCGCGGCGGTGGTGCGAAAGTAGCCGAGGTCGGGCTTGTCGCCGGACATGCTGCGAAGCAGGCTGTTCCACATGTGCCAATGCGTTTCGATGAGACCGGGAAGCACGATCATGCCAGCGGCGTTGATCGTGGCGGCGCCGGCCACATTTAGCTTTGGGCCCACCCCGACGATCACGCCGTCTTTGACGTGCACGTCGCCGTCCTTGATATCGCCCGTACCTGCCTCCATCGTCATGACATAGGCGTTACGGATGACGATGTTAGCGCGCGCCGGCAGGCGGATCGCGGGCGCCGCAAGTGCCGGGACCATCGAGCATTTCAACGCGGCAAAAGCGGCGCCGCCTTGCACAACGCTGCGGCGGTTGAATTGCAAACTCCGGAACATCATCGAAGCCCTCCAGCTGCCGGCCGCAAAGGGAAGGTTTTCGCAAGCGGCGCCGATGGCGGCGCGCCGAAGATTGTGCGGCCTCAATCCTCCACGCCGCAAAAGCTTACACGCGAGGTCGGCGGCAGGCATCTGATTTCCCGCGTTCCGTCGTCTGCTCATCGCCATTGATTATCTTCTCCGCACGTGCAGCAGCTTCATTCAGGCTTGTCCGATCGCCCACAACGCTGCACCATCGCGACCATGCAGTCTTTGAAGCAGATTTTCTCCGGCCTACTTTTACCGGCGACAGTCCTTGCGTGTCTCCCGATTGCGGCGCACGCGGGTCCGGCCGATTGCGAGCTCAACAAGGTCGCGCTTGCGCGCGTCGTCACGCAGGACGCGCGCCTTCACTTCATCGCCGGGGCGAGCAAGCGAGCCTGTCCGTCCGCCGAGGGCGACTGCAGGCTCAGGGCATATGTCGTGCCCGGAGACGACGTTCTCGTCGACGCCGAGGAAGTTCCTTACGTGTGCGCATTCTTCAAATCACAACGCGGAGCTGAGACGCGAGCCTTTCTGCCGCGCGCGGCATTGCAAATCGTGCCGCCCGAGGCTCAACCGCCGCGGCAATGGGCCAGCAACTGGGAACGCGATCGCGAGGCGCAGATCATCATCAAGTCCAGCGGCGACGAAGTGGAGGTTTCTGGCAGCGCGATGTGGGGCAGCTACGACCCGCAGCGAGTCAAAAGGGGCAGCGTGCATGTCGGCGAACTCGAAGGCAAAGGCAGGCCGCGGGGTCAGACGCTGGCGATCGGATACGATCCTGACCGGTCTGATTTTCCGCCCGGAAAAGACGCGCCGCCGGACAGCTGCGCCGCCAAGCTCGAGCTCCATGGTCGGTACCTCGTGGTCGAGGACAACCGCGGGTGCGGCGGCCTGAACGTGAGTTTCACCGGAACTTATGTGCGAGTGAAATCTCTGCGGCCACTGGGCGGGCTGTGATACCGCCGCAGTTGGGCGAGCTCGGTTTTGTCCGGCGCGTGCTACACTGCGACCACTAGGGAACCGTTTTTCCGGGTAAGAGTATGCAAGAGCGAGACGTCGGCTCACGGTGTCTGCGGGATTGGATCGATTGCGCGGCGCGGCATCATCCGGACAAGCTGTGCATCGTGTCCGCCGAGAACGGACGCGCGATCACGTATGGCGAGCTTCGCGCGCTAACGGGCCGGATTGCGGCGTATCTGCGCGGCCGCGGCCTCGGGCCCAACGATCGCGTGGCGCTGCTTGCGGACAATTCGATCGAGCATCTGGGCTGTTACCTCGGGATCATGGCCTATGGCGCAACCATCTGCACGGTCCACGTGGAGATGAACCGCCATCACCTCGAGCGAATTCTTGGCGCGCTCAAACCTCGGCTCGTCGTCTTCGAAGAGAGATTAAATCTCGAGCCTATCCTGGGCGCGTCATCGGCGCCGCGCCTCGCGCTCGGAACCTGGAAGGGCGAGAAAAGCGGCGGCTTTTACGCCGCGGTCGCCAAGTGCGACGCGAGCACTGCAGGCGTGCACGCGCGCGGCAAGGATGACGCCGTCATCCTGTTCACCTCGGGCACGACCGAGCTGCCGAAGGGCGTGGTGCTGAGCTTTCGGGAACTGCTGAGCAACGCCGAAGCGACCGCGGATGCCTTTGGCATAAGCGGCGCCGATCGCATCTACGATTTTCGCTCCTACAACTGGTGTTCGGCCCAGACCCTTAGCGCGCTGGCGCCGCTGGCTCGCGGGGCGACCCTGATCGTGGGACGGAAATTTTCCCGCAGCCGATTTTTCGATCACATCAAGGAGTATGACGCGACCATCGCCGCCGGTAATCCGACCACGATCGGTATGTTGCTCGACGCCGATGCAGCGACGCGCTCGGCCGACGTGCCGACGCTGCGTTTCGTCATCTCGAGCTCGGCACCGCTTCCACTCGAGCAATGGGAACGCTTCGAACGGCAGTTCGGCATCCGCATCAGCCAGGGTTACGGTTGCAGCGAGATCGGTTGGATCGCCGCCCGTCCTGGCGAGGAGCGTCGGCTGGGCACCGTCGGCGCGCCGCTTCCCTACCACCGCTTACGGCTCGTCGATGCCGAAGGACGCGCGCTGCCGTGCGGAGAAATTGGATCGGTAGAGCTCGGTGGCTTCGAGGACAATGACTACCGCTATCTCGCCGATGACGGAACCATCACGATCAGCAGTCGGGGGCGGGCGAAGACCGGCGATCAGGGCTTCCTCGATGCTGAGGGCTTTTTGCATCTGACCGGCCGCGAGAAGGAGGTCATCATCCGCGGCGGGGTCAACATTTCGCCGCTGGAGATCGAAAACGTGCTGATGCAGCGGCCCGAGATTATTGAGGCCGCTACCGTGGGCGTGCCGGATCGCCTCTATGGCGAGGAGGTGGTGAGCTATGTGGTCGCGCGGCCGGGCGCGTTCGTCGATCCGGACGAAATACTGCGTTACTGCGCCAGTAGGCTGCCGACGTTCAAGGCGCCGAAACACATCTTCCTGAGCAAGGATCTGCCCCGCAGCGAACGCGGCAAGCTCGACCGCAAGGCGCTGGTGGAGCGTTGGAAATTGCAAAGCGCGGGCCAGCCGGCCGATCGCGAGCCGAATCCGCCGCGGGACGCTGCCGATCGCATTTCCGGTTAGCGAGGACCCCCGCAGGGGACCACAAGGTCCACTCCTTCCCGCGAAAGCGGAAATCCAGGGCTAAAGACTGGGTCCCCGCTTTCGCGGGGACGAACGGAAAAGCCGTCACCGGCCCGACCGAGCGAGCGAGTGCACCCAGCCCGCCATGCGCGAGCGCGCGTTTTCAATGTCCTTATTGCTGAAAAAATCCTCGGGCTTGACCCGGTCGACCGGATAGACCGGGCGGAGAAAGTCGCTCTCGTAGCCGAACGGCACCGTCGCATCGATGCCCATGCCGCCCTCGAAATTGGTGTTCGAGGCGGTCCATTGCTTCTCGCCCGCCGTCATGCGCTCAGCCGGCATGAAGGTCTGGCCGCGGCCGCCGGGTATCGGGTTGAGGATGTCGGTGCGCGGATTCACCCGTGTGGTGAGGCACCACATGACATCGTCCATCGAATAGGGGTCGACGTCCTCGCTCACTGCGATCGCAAGCCGCATGCCCTGCGAGCAGGAGAGCGCCGCGCCGAGGAAGTTGCGCTGCCAACCCTCATCGATCTGGTGACGTTTCTTCACCTGGATGATGCAGCCGCCCCAGTCGGTCATGCAGTAGGGGATCACCACGTTCTGCACGATGCCCGGCTGCAGCCGCTCGCACAGCTCGTAGAGCGCGGCCTCGCGCACCGTGGTGTCGATATTGTGGTCGTCGAGCGTGTGCACGCCGAGCGCAAAGATGATCGGCTTGCTCTTGGGCTCGCGCATGGTGACCGCGGTCACGTGGAAGGTCGGCGCCTTGTAGGCCTTGCCCATGTAGCCCGCCCATTCGGGGTGGAAGTGGAAGCGGCCCTGAACGCCGGCGTCTTCCGACTCCTTGGTCTCGAAGCGGCGGTCGCGCGGATCGACGTAGCCTTCCAGCACGAGTTCGGAATCGGCGAGCGCCATGGCCTCCACAGTACGCGCCTTGACCAGCCGCATCGGCGTGCCCTGCACGGCGCCGGCGATACCGATCTCGTCGCAGCCCATGGGCAGCACCGCATAGTCGAAGCCGGCGCCGGCGAGCAAGGTGCAGGCCGGCGGCACGCCGAAGCACATGGTGATCGGCACCTTTTCCTTCGACTTGTAATATTTGTTGACCACCTGCCACATGTGCGAGCCGGGCGAGATCTGAAAAGTACCGACATTGCCCCAGCGGAAGTTCATGCGGTTGTATCCGAGGTCCGAGCCGCCATCGAATTGCTCACCCGTGACGCAGCGGATCGCCGAGCCCACGGTCAGCTCAGGCTCGTAGGTCGTGTGGCGGATCGCCACCACGTGCTCGCTCACGTCCTTCGGGTTCTTGATCACGTGCTCCTGGCACGGCGCCTCGCTCTGCGGAATTTCGACCGGCTTGAGCGGATGGCCGATCGCATAGGCGAGCTTCTTCACCCGTTCGGCGTCATCCTTCCAGCCGAACATCTTGTTGATCACCTTGATGTCGCCAAAGAGATTGGTGAGCACGCGGTGATGCGGCTTGCCTTTGACGTTGTTGAAGAGGACCGGGCAGCCGCCGTCCATGTGTTTTTGTAGTCCGGTGATTTCGAGATCCGGATCGACCGGCTTGTCGGTCTCGATCAGGTCGCCCTGCCCGCGCAGCCACTCGAGCGCGCTGCGCAGATCGGTTGCGTGGTGCTCCTGGCCGGACACCGGCCTTTCCTTGCGCAGTGGTTCTTGCATGTTCTTGCGCTCCCTCAGGTGAGGCGGCGTGTGCCGCGCCTGCCGTCATTCTCCGAAATCTCTCGCGGACGGTGGTACCGCATTCTCGCCGCAGCGCCCAGGAACATCAAGGCTTGCGACTCTGCGCGTTCCAATAGCGCTCGAGATTTGCGATCAAGGCCGGACTGAAGTGACAATAGGCCTGCTCGCGGGCATAGACGGCAAAATAGGCGCGGAACATCTCGAGCGGCTCCTGCGCAATCCGGAACGCGCGCCGGTTGCTCGCGGCGCTCACCACGCCGGAATTGGTGAGCCCGTTGACCACGCGCTCGATGGCCGCGTCCATGTCGCCGGTCTCGACGACCTCGTCGCAGATCAGACGGCCTTCCGGGCTATCGCAGTCGAGCCGGCGTTCGTATTGCACCGCCTGCCGGGCGATGCGGTCGCCGGTAAAGCGAGGCATGCGCATATTGGCGGCGCCGGGGATGATGCCTTCCTTGCGCGCGGGAAGCGTGAGGAATGAACTGCGCTCGGCGAGCACGTAATCCATCACTAGCAGGATCTGGCAGTGGCCGCCGATGGCGAAGGATTCAACCGCCGCGATCCACGGCTTCTCTATGCTGTCGCCACCAAACTCGTCGGGCGCAGCGTCGTCGGCGAAAGCAAGCCCGCGATAGATCTTGTTCACGTAGCCGAGATCGCGCTTGAGATACCACACGAACGGGATGCGGCCGTGATAGAGGTGGGTGAGATTGATGCCGGCGCCGAAGACGCGCCGGCCCTTGTATTTTGGATGTTCGACCGCGGCCCCGCGCATGACGGCGATTTCGCTCGCGCGGTCGAGTAGCGCGAGATCGACGCAGATTTCCGCGCCGTCCAGCGAGGTGTGATCTTCGGCATTAAGAAAGCGCGGATTATTCTGCGTCACTACCGCCGCCTTGCCGGCGCGGTGAACCGAGGCCCCGTCGAGCTTGACCGCGCCGTCGCGCTCGAGCTGCGGCAGCAAGGCTTGCGCCTCGGGCCGCGGCAGCAGCATGGCGTGGCAGAGGTGGCGCCCGGATCGCGCGCTGCCGAGCACGGCGGAGAGAAAAAGGCCCTGGTCGATTTCGAGCCCGCTTTTGTCGCGCTGGAGCAGGCCGTCCTCGGCGGCAATTTCCTGCGCCGTGGGGGCGAGCCCGGGCACGACGTCGGCGGCGCGGACCACGAGCTCTTCGACCCGCACGAAGCGCGAGCGTTGCTGCGTCAGCGCATCGTAGACCGCATCGCCGTGGCGGCGGAGAAAACGCACCCGCGCGTTGCGCGCGCTCCCGTGAATGAGCTCCACCGCGGCATGCTCGCTCGGGTTGCGGCGCGGCTTCTGCGGCAGCCGCCCGAAAAGCCGCGCCGACCTCGCCCAATATTCGGAGAATTTCGTCCGATCGGCGGAAAATTCGGTCGCCTCGCCGGGTTCCGCCTCCGACCAGGCCTTGACGTCGCTGCTGGGCAAGCCCGCCGCCGTGAGGCAGTCGGTTGTGTTGATATCGGTTGTCACGGCGCGGAACAGTAGCGAAAGCGCCAACTCAGTAAAAGCGCGCCATCAGACTCCGTTCGCCCCCGCGAAAGCGGGGGCCAGGAGCCACGGGTCGCCGCCCCTGGATTCCCGCTTTCGCGGGAATGAACGGAATTTGCAGAGCGGATTGGGCTTACGCCGCCTTGTCGAAATACTTGCGCAGGTTTGCGCGAACGCGGGTCAGCGGGGAGACGGCGAGGTCGGGCAGCGCAAATTTCCGCCCCGTGACCTTTTCATAGACGTCGACGTATGTCGCCGCCGCCTGCAAGATCACGTCCTGCGGAATTTCGGGGATTGGATCGACGTAGGGATCGCAACGCGCCGCCACCCAGCGCCGGATGAAATCCTTGTCGAGCGTATCGGGCGGCGCGCCAGCGGCAAGGCGCGCGGGGTAGGTCTCGGCGAGCCAATAGCGGCTGCTGTCGGGCGTGTGGATCTCGTCGGCGAGAACGATGGATGCCCTGGCGTCGAACCCGAACTCATATTTGGTATCGACCAGGATCAGCCCGTGCCGCGCGGCTATCTCGCGGCCGCAGGCGAACAGGGCCAGCGCCTTTTCCGAAACCTCGCGCCACTGTCTCTCGGTGAGGAGCTTGCGCGCGACGATTTCTTCGGCGCTCAGCGGCGCATCGTGCGCGCCCTGCTCCGCCTTGGTCGTGGGCGTGATGATGGTGTGCGGGAGCTTCTGGTTGTCGCGCAGCCCGTCCGGGAAACGGTGGCCGTACATCTCGCGCGCGCCGGTTTTGTACATCTGCAGGATCGAGGTGGAAGTGGTGCCGGCGAGATAGTCGCGCACCACGATCTCGACCGGCATCATGCTCAGGCGCTTGCTCACCAGCACGTTGGGATCGGGATGCTCAATGACGTGGTTGGGGCAGATCGCTTGCGTCGCCTCGAACCAGAAGCGCGCGGTCTGCGTCAGCACTTGACCCTTGAGCGGAATCACCGCGAGGTTGCGGTCGAAGGCGCTCACCCGATCCGTGGCGATGAGGATGCGCGCCCCGTTCCGCAGATCATAATTCTCGCGCACCTTGCCGCGGTAATAGCCCGGCAGCTCGGGAATGACGGCCTCGGACAAGGTGTGGTGCGCGTAAGGCGCGAGCGTGGTGGGGCTGATCATGGGCGATACGGAGCGGTTGGACACGAGTCAATGCGGTCGAAAATCTAATGTTCCACCGCGTACAGCTCAATGCTCCGTTGGAATTATCCTCAGAACTCGTACTCGTTCGCGACAATATCTCTCCCGCTCGTCCTCGCGAAAGCGGAGACCCAGTGCCACAGTCCGTGGCCCCTGGATTCCCGCTTGCGCGGGAATGAATGGCGTTTGGCTGCACGGGCGGTGCTAGCTCGCTTGAAACGAGTCATTCTCTGCCCCTTGCCGCGGGTTGCGCGAACGGCGACAACCGATTTCAATCCCTCTAGTCATATTTCCAGGGGAGCAGACCTATGAAGCCAAGCCTTTGGCCGGGCGCCTCCCGCGTCAACCGCATCACGATCGGCCCTGAGCGCGCCATTAGCTTCATGGGCGAGGAGGCGCGCACCTATGCTACGCCGGCGATGATCCGCGACATCGAATATACCTGCCGGGACCTGATCCTGGAGCACGCGGATGCGGGCGAGGATTCAGTCGGAATGGAAGTGGCCGTGAAGCATCTGGCGCCGACCTTGATGGGGATGACGGTCGAGATCACGGTGCGCGTCATTGCGGTGGACCGCCGAAAGGTATCGTTCGAGGTCGCGGTCAAGGACGAACTCGAGGACGTCGGCGCCGGCACCCATACGCGGTTCGTGGTTGAGAAAGCCAAAACCTTCGAGCGGCTCAAGGCGAAGGCGGCACGGTTCGCCGCGCAGCAGGGTAGCGCATGACGAGCGCGATGCGCCGCGAGACATTCATGTTCGATCGCGCGGCCGAGACGATGCAGCGCGCAGAGCTCGAGGCATTGCAGTTGCGTCGGCTCAAAGAGACGATCGCTCGCGCCTACGCCAAGGTCACGCCGTTTCGTCGCAAGGTCGATGCCGCGGGCGTCAAGCCGGACGATCTCAGGACGCTGGCTGACATCGTCAGGTTTCCCTTCACCGTCAAATCGGAGCTGCGCGACAATTTTCCCTTCGGCCTGTTCGCAGTGCCGCGCGAAGACGTACTGCGGCTGCACGCCTCCTCGGGAACGACCGGCAAGCCCACTGTCGTCGGCTATACTCGAGGCGATCTCGAGCTGTGGTCGGATCTGATGGCGCGATCGATCGCCTGCATGGGCGGCAAGCCCGGCGACGTGTTCCACAATGCCTACGGCTACGGACTGTTCACCGGCGGGCTCGGCTTTCACTACGGCGCCGAGCGGCTGGGGCTTACCACCGTGCCGGTCTCCGGCGGAGCCACCGAGCGCCAGGTGATGCTGATGCAGGATTTGGGCGCGCACATTTTGGGAGCGACGCCGTCCTATGCGCTCAACATCGCCGAGGTCGCGACCGCCATGAGCGTCGACTTGCGCAAGCTGCCGCTGCGCTATGGGTGCTTCGGCGCCGAGCCCTGGAGCGAGGGGATGCGCCGCGAGCTCGAGGACAAATTCGCCATCAAGGCCATGGATATTTATGGCTTGTCGGAGATCATCGGGCCGGGCGTCGCCAGCGAATGCCATCAGGCGCAGCACGGACTTCACATCTGGGAAGATCATTTCCTCTGCGAGGTCATTGATCCGGGGACGGCCAAGCCGGTGCCGTTGGGGGAAGCCGGGGAGCTCGTCCTCACCACGCTCACCAAAGAAGCACTGCCGATGCTACGCTACCGCACGCGCGACATCACGCGGTTGATCGATGAGCCGTGTGCGTGCGGGCGCACCCATCGCCGAATGTTGCGCATAACCGGGCGCAGCGATGACATGCTGATCATTCGCGGGGTCAACGTTTATCCTTCGCAGGTCGAGGCGGTCCTGGTCGGATTTCCGGGCCTCGCGCCGCACTATCAGCTCGTGCTCACCCGCGAGGGGCCCATGGATGCCATGACGGTCGAGGTCGAGCTAGCGCCCGCTGCCTCGCGCGACGAGCCTTTCACCGCCAAAATCGCGGGTGACGTGTGCCACCACCTCAAGGCAATGGTCGGCGTCACGTGCGACGTCGTGCTCAAGGCGCCGGGCGAGATACCGCGCTCCCAGGGCAAGGCCGTGCGCGTGAAGGATTTGCGGCAAGCGAAGAAGCCATGACACACATCCCACTACTTACGACCGAGGGTGATGCCCACGCGTGCGGTCTCGCCCATGGCCGACGATTTGCACGAGAGATCGCCGACAATGTCGCGACGTATCTTCGCCGCTTCGCCGCCTCGGGCCTTCACCGGGACGCCGCATTTGCCGAGGCGGTGCGGTGGCGTAGGGCGATCGCCGCACACAACGGCGCCTATGCCGAGGAGATGCAAGGAATTGCCGACGGATCCGGCCAAACCGAGGACACCATCGCGCTCCTCAATGCGCGCTACGAGCTTGCGTTCACGCTGTTCGGGCAAGAGGCGAGGTCGGAGCGGGTGGCAGAACTCGCGGAGGTCGCGCCCGACGGCTGCACCACGTTCGGCCTGCTGCCCGAGGTGACCGCGGATCGCCACACCTGGCTTGGCCAGAACTGGGACTGGCTCGAAGGCGTGCATGGGCGCACCTTCGTGCTAGGTGCACGGCGCAAGGCGCAACCGAGCTTCGTGTGCCTCACCGAGGCTGGGATTGCCGGCGGAAAAATGGGCGTCAACGAATGCGGCGTCGGCCTTGTCGAGAATGGCCTCGCCTCGAGCAACGATGGCCGCAATCCGTACCAAAACCCGTTTCACGTACGCTGCCGGGAGGTGCTGGATGCGGAGCGCTTCGAGGACGCGAACCGGCCTGTGACGGATACGCCTCGCACCTGCTCGGCCAATTTCGTGATCGGCGCGGCGGGCGCAGAGATCGTCGACATCGAGTCGAGCCCCGACCATGTGAGCCGGATTTATCCGCAAGACGGCATCGTGACTCATTCCAACCATTTCCTGACGGCAGGACACGGAGAATCGCTGTTGGAGAGGATTTCGCCCAACACGCTCTACCGCGCCGATCGCATGCGCGCGCTGCTGGAGCCGCATCGCGGGGCGCTGTCCTTTGCGCATATGCGCGCTGCCGCCGCCGACCATTTCGGCGCGCCTTACGCGATCTGCCGCCACCCCGATCAGCGCCAGCCGGCGGAGAGACGCGCGATGACGGTCGGCGCCGTGCTCATCGACCTCGATGCGCGCACGATGCACGTGGCCAACGGCCCGCCATGTGCGAACGACTACGTGGTGTTCAGTCTGTAGCTGCCTCGGAGATGACGGGGCGGAGCGGAATGCTATTGTAAAGTTTCAACGCCGCTTCGACCTGCCCCTGATTGCAGGCTTTGCGCGCTTCCATCACGGTGAAAAACGCTTCTCGCAGCGTCTCGGCAGCGACGTCCTGAGCCTCGCCATGCGCCTCGATCAGTGTGGTGAGCCTGAGGTCGGCTGCCAGACAGTCCAAGGGCACGCGGTCCGCAGCCATTGCACCGGCAATCGGCAGCCAGAAGAGCGCGGCGGCCACCGTGTTGCGGACCGCGAATTCTTCGATGTCGCCGCGCCGAACCCCGATGTCGTCCAGCATACGGTCATCGAGCCGCTGGAGCTCGCGAATAGCCTTGCGCCGGCGCCGTTCGGCAGCGAGGTGACGCACCAACCGCGTGCCCCGCACGGAGAGCGCCCGCAACCATTCCGCAGCCGCGCGGCCGGCGGCGCGCAGGAAGGCCTGGATGGCGAGATTGCGGGCAATGGAGGCCTGCTGGTGTAGCTCGAATGACCAGAGGTAGATCGGGTTGTCGTTCTCGAACATAGTTGAGGCCTCCAGGCAGATGGGTCAGGGCAGATGGGTCGAACTGCTGCGCGACCCGGCAGCGGACACGGGGCGCAGCGCCCTGGCTCTCTAGCCGTGGCGGGAATGGGCTGCTTGAAGAAGTGCTTGAATTTGCCGGGAATTTTTCTGGAGATTTTCTGGAGATTTACGAAAACGGCTCTATTCCGCCGATTCTCGCTTCGTCTGGTTGAGGTCGCCGCTTGCGGACGCCTATATGGCCTTCGCCCTGTAAGGCTTTGCCCCTCACCCGTCCTTCGCTTCGCCACCCTCTCCCCGCTTCGCGGGGCGAGGGTGACAACGGCTACGGCGCGAACATCAGCGCCCGGGCCTCGGCGGCAGCCGCCTCCATGGTCATGAACACCGCACCGGCCGCGGTCAGACCTTTGAGCAGGCCTTCGAGCGCCAGCATGCGGTAGCCGCGGCCGATGACGTAAGGGTGCATGGTGTAGGTGAGCACGCCCCAGTCGACGCTCTGCTGCATGTAGCGGAATTCGTCGAGCCAGTTCTCCATCACCGTACGCGCCGACTGCAGCCCCGGAAGCACCGTCGCCGGCGTGCGCACGAATTCGAAATGCGGGTAATCGTCGAGCGACCAGCTGATCGGCATCTCGATCAGATCCGTCGGCTCGCCGTAGCGGTATGGTTTCCCGAGCTCGGCCCGATCGCCGCGGCGCACCCGATAGGGCCAATAGTCGGCGCCCATCAGGCTCGAGTCGTAGAGAAAGCCATGGGCGAGCAGAAGATCGACGGTGTTCTCGCTCAGGTCCCATGCCGGGGAGCGATAGCCGCGCGCCTTGCGGCCGGTCAGCGCGGCAACGGCATCGTTGGCGCGGACGAGATCGGCCTCCTCCTCGGCGCGGCTCTGCTGCGCCGGGGGGATATGCGCCCAGCTGTGATGCGCGACTTCATGGCCGTCCCGCACGACTGCTTCGCAGGCACGCGGATGGCTCTCGATGGTGAAGCCCGGAACGAACCAAGTGGCGCGGATACCGTGCGACTTGAGCAACGCGAGAATACGTTGGGCGCCGACAAGCCCGAACTCGCCGCGCGAGAGCGCAGTCGGGCCGGTCATACCGCGGGCGATGAACCCAGATTGCGTGTCGAAGTCGAAGCTCAGGCAGACGATGTGGCGCGGCACCCTGCTCTCCCGAACGTGGACACGGGCGCAATCCGCATAGCATAGTCGTGTCGCGGATTTTCACGAAGGACGCTGCCACATCGTCCCCTCCCCCGCCTGCGGGGAGGGACAGGGAGGGGCACGCAACATGCAATATGACAGAGCTCGTCAGGTCACCCCCTCCCCACCCCTCCCCCGCGCGCGGGGGAGGGAGCAGATCGAGCTTGTCCCCTGAGCTCAATTCATTTCGCCGAACTTACTATAGAGACATTGTCCGCTCACCCACGGCAGCACCGGGTTTGAACGATGGCGACCAAAACGATCGGCATCATTGTCCACGGCGCAACCGGCCGCATCGGCTCGACCCAGCATCTGGCGAATGCCTTAGTCCCGATCATCGAAGAGGGCGGGCTCGCGCTCGGCGACGAGCGCCTCGTTCCGCGCTTGCTGCTCGTCGGCCGCGCCGCCGATCGCCTTGCCGCGGTCGCGCGCGCTCACAAGCTCGCGGATTGGACCACCGATCTCGACGCCGCGCTCGGTAATGCCGCTTACGCGATCTTCTTCGATGCGGCGGCGACGCACCAGCGCGCCGCCGTTCTTGAACGCGCGATCGCCGCCGGCAAACACGTCTATTGCGAAAAACCGGTGGCGCCCACCGTCGAAGCGGCGCGCGCGCTGCTGCGGCAGGCGCAAGCGCGCGGCGTCAAGCACGGCGTGGTCGAGGACAAGCTGCATCTGCCGGGCTTGCAGAAACTCGCCGCCCTTACAAGCCGCGGCGAGCTCGGCCGCATCGTTTCGTTCCGGCTCAAATTCGGCTGGTGGGTGTTCGACGGAACCGAGCAGCGCTGCCAACGGCCGAGCTGGAATTATCGCGCCAATGGCGGCGGCATCCTGCTCGACATGTACCCGCACTGGCGCTACGTGATCGAAACTCTCATCGGCCGCATCGCGCGGGTGGCGTCGAGCGCGTGGACGGCCACGCCCGAGCGCGTCGACGAACGCGGCGAGCCCTATCGCGTGACAGTCGAGGATTCGGCGGCGACGCTGGTCGAGGTCGAAGGCGGCATTTTCGGCAGCATCGCGAGCTCATGGGCGACGCGCGTGCGGTGCGATGACCTGCTCACGCTGCAGGTCGACGGCACGAAAAGCTCGGCGGTCGCCGGCGTGCATCGCTGCTACGTGCAATCCGCGGCGGCGACGCCAACAATCGCGCATTTCAGCGTGATGCACGACATCGGCGCCGATTGCCGCAGCGGATGGAGCGAAGCGCCGCCACTTTCCTGCTATCGCAATCCATATCGCTTGGGCTGGGAGGCGTTCCTGCGCCATGTCGAAGCCGACGCGCCGATGGCGTGCGACTTTTCGGCCGGCATGCGTGACGTCGCGTTTGCCGAAGCCTGCCATCGCAGCATGCAGGAGCAGCGGTGGGTCGCGATGGCGGAGATGGAGGAGGAACGGGGAGTGCCGGCCCCATCCCGATAAGGAGCGTGACTTCCGCCCTCATCCTGAGGAACGAGCGAAGCGAGTGTCTCGAAGGGCGAGGCCGGGTGCCCAACCATGAGGGCGCCGCCTCGAACGCCGAGGCGGCGCGTGGCACTCACGCTTCGAGACGCCGCGCTGCGCGCGGCTCCTTAGCGTGAGGCCGGGAACTTGGCGCAACAGCCGCAGCGGCGGATTTACCGATGGCGGCGTTGACCCGCGGCATGACTTCTTCGGCCATCAGTTGCATGGAGCGCTTGTTGAGCGCGGGCTCGACCCAGTCCATGCCGGCGTAAACGAGCTCGCCGAAGTCCCCGATTTCTTCGCGGAGCGCGAGGACTTGGTCGACGACACTGTTGACGCTGCCGTGGATCACGCAGTGATCCATGACATAGTCGAGGGTAATCTCTTCGTCCGCCTGTTCCTTGTACGACTTGAACACATAGAGCCGCTTGCCGCGCTTCATCTTGGCGCGCATCTGCTCGTAATAGAACCGGTACGGGCTGTTGGGGTCGTCGCGGCCGTAGCGCGCCGCCGCTTTGTCGTCATCGAGGACGCAGACCGCGCGCGCGACACGCCAGTCCGCGACGTCCGCCTCGGCGCCGGCCTCGGCCTTGCCCTTGCAGTAATTCTCCCAGTGCGACTTGAGATGCTTGGAGAGGAGAAAATTGGCCGACAGCGGATGGAAGTCGCGCTTACCCATCTGCACCACGCCGGGGGAGAACGGCGCCACCACGGTGCCGACGATCTCCGGCCGCGGTTTTTGAAAGGGTTTTGCCATGTAGCCGATGCCGAGATCGAGCGTCATGGTGCGCGCGGTCGAGACTTTGTAGCGGTTGCCGGGAAAGTCGATGTCGTAGGGCGGATCTCGCTCCCAGATGGCGAGGATGACGTCGATCGCCTCGGCAAAAATCTTGTTGCGGTCCTCGTCGAGGATGGCGAGCGCCTCCGCGTCGGAGGTGAGCGCGCCGGGGCTCACGCCGAGGATGAAACGGCCTTCGGCCAGATGATCGAACATTGCCGCCTGCACCGCGACCAACACGGGATGCATCTGGGTGAGATTCGTGGTGCCGGTCGCGAGCTTGATGTTTTTGGTCGCCGGAATGAGCGAGGCCTGGAACATCATGCTGTTGGTGATGGTCTCGCAGGCGTCGGTGAGATGCTCGCCCATGAACGCGTCGTAGAAGCCGAACTGGTCGGCAAGGACGACGGCCGCCCGGTCTTCCTTGAGCGTCTCGACCCAGTCGCGGTGCATGGGGTGCACCGGCATGGTGAAGTAGCCAAGCCTCATTCCCGTCTCCGCGGGCGCCGCGAACTTTCAAGCCGCGACATCAAAGCGGCTGATGTGCCCAATTTGCTGCAGGTGCACAAGCATCAATTTGCGGCGCCGCTATGCGTTCTACGACGTGCGAGGGCGACGTTTTGGTGAAAAAAACCGTTATACTTAACGTGGGATGACGTCCGCCCTAACTACGGATGATGTCCGCAATTAATGCGGATGATGTCCGCGAGGCTGCAGCGGACGCCGGCGGAGACAAAAATGCCCACGCGAGGCGCCGACGCCTTAGCGTTAAAGCGACATAGGGAGAACAGCATGTGCGCGATCGGTCTTGTTTTGCTCAGCATTGCAATCATAGGTTTGCTGCTCACCGACGCTGACGCCAAGCGCCGGTCGAGCGCGCAAGGGGTCCAGGCGGCCGCTGCCAGCAGAAGCTGGTGCGCGAGCTATCCCAAGCGCGGCGTCGACAACTGCAGCTATTCCTCGTTCAACCAGTGCTATCAAACGGTCCTGGGCCTCGGCGGCTTTTGCCGGCCCAATCCATTTCCGGGCACGCCCTTCGGGACCGGCTATACCTGGTCAACTCCGATGCGCTGAGCAGCGGCCGGCTGGGTTCACTCCCGCCGCGGGCTTTTGTGAATGACGCTGCACTCGCAGATCGCGGAGATCCAAAGAATTGTCGCGATCGAACGATGTTAAATCCTCAGGATGAAGAAGAATGTCGGATCGCGTGGCTCTACATTCAGGGCAAGAAGGTCGGCACCACCAACGTCTCAGTGTTTGATCAGAGCATGAAGCTGATCGGCGTGCTCGACGTGGAGGTCGCGATTGACGCCGGGCAACCTGCAGATTCGCGCATTCACAGGAACGCGGTAGCAGCCGAGCGCGCCGCTACCGTCGCAAGCGGTCAGGATCGGCGGCGCTGATGGGTATGTTTCCCTCCCTAATGCTGCGCGCTGGCGCCCGAAAGAAAGGGAAGCGAGCTAAGATTAATATTGGCGATGCCACACCGAAGCGATCGCGTAACCGAAGCGGTAGCCATCACGCGGCCAATGGCGTTGGGCGGGTTGGGATAGATCAAAGGGTTGCGCCTTCTGGCCTCGGCGAAGACGGGCGGCGGGTTATGCATTGCAGCAACCCGGAAGGCATCGTTTTCGCGCAGTTGCAGAGTGCCGAACTTGGCCTCGCAGAGCCGCGTCGCATTTGCCAGTATGGTCTCGAACACCGGCTCCAGTTCACCCGGCGAGCTGCTGATAACTTGCAGCACGTTGGCGGCGGCGGTCTGCTGCTGCAGCGATTCGCGCAGCTCTTTGAGCAGCCGGGTGTTCTCGATTGCGATGACGGCCTGATCGGCGAAGCTCTTCACCAAATCAATCTGCTTGTTGGTGTCACATCATTCGATCACCTCGTCAGCGATAGCGAGCAGACCTGGCGGGAAGCTAAGACCGAATGCCCTGGGGTGTTGAGGTTGATCACGAACTCGAACTTGCTCGACTGTATGACCGGTAGATCGGCGGGCTTCTCGCCCTTCAAAATCCGTCCGGTGTACACACCGGCCTGGCGATATGCGTCAGTGATGTTTGTTCCGTAGCTCATCAGGCCGCCGGCTTCGGCAAAGGCACACAAGGGATCGATCGCAGGCACCCTATGGTAGGTCGCCAGCGTAACCATTTGTACGCAACAGCGCATCAATCGGCTTTTGGGCAAGCCTCGCAAAGGCCGTGTCAATGTCACGGCCGGTGGGGGCCTCGAGGACTTCGATTTGCTTCCCGATGGACAAGGCCGCAGCCTGAACGTCCGAGACAAAGGACTGTGTGGGGGCGAAGTTGGGATCGACCAGCACGCCAACGCGCACACGGCTCCCGGCTGCAACTCATGCAACAATCCAAGTTGCTTTGCCCCAAGTTCGGCAGTGACAAACGTGACACCGGTGACATTGCCGCCGGGCCGGTTGAGACTGGCGACGAGGCCGAGCTTAACCGGGTCGCCGCCGCCCGCGAAAACTGAGGTGTCATGCGCAGCGATCACCGTCACCTGACGGCGTACCAGATCGGCTGCCAGGTCGGGCAGTCGGTCGGCTTGATCCTGCGCCCAGCGATACTCGATCGCCACATTCTGGCCCTCGACGTAGCCGGCTTCACGAAGGCCTTGGGATCGTCGGAGGTGGGCGTGTCCGCCCGAGCAGATATCGGTCGGAGTCTCAAGGGGACCAAGCCAGGAGACCTTCCGGTAGTGCAGCCGACCAAGACGTTAACCAAGACGGACGGCGACAATACCGCAACTTCGAACTCTGTGATTATCTTTCAGACTTGACTTCAGCCACTGCGACGGCGCCGTCTAATTTTCCTGGGGTGAGCGAAGCGCCGGTCGCCGCTCGGCCACAGTGCATTGCATGAGTACTGACGTTGTAGACGGCCGCGCCTTCAACCGACGGAGATTGCGCGCAGGTGTTCGGGACCTGTTGGCGGGGGCAATCTGTAGCATTCTTTCGGTGGCGTATTGCCTGAGCTACGCAGCGCTCATTTTTTCGGGTCCGCTGAAGCCCTGGCTATCCTACGGCGTCGCTGTGACCTTCTTGTCGGCGGCCATTGCGGCAGCGGTCATTGCGTTGCGCAGTTCGCTTCCGTTCGCAATCGCTGGGCCCGATACATCCACTTCCGCCGTGACGGCCACGCTTGCCGCGGCCATGGCCGCGCAACTCATGGTCGAAGGAAATACCAATTTACTGCCGCCGGTCTTGATTGTGATCGCGCTGGTTACTGCAGCCACTGGCATTGTGCTCTGCTCTCTTGGATTGTCCAGGACGGGGCGCGCCATTCGATTTATTCCTTACCCAGTCATCGGCGGCTTCCTCGGCGCGACCGGCTGGCTAATGATTTTGGGCGCCATCCAGGTGATCACGGACCAGCGCCTGACGCTCACCACCCTCGGCGAGTTCAATAGCGCTCTGATGGTCTCTAAGCTTGGCGCCGGTTTAGCGGTTGCCGTCGCCTTGCAGGTACTCTTGTCCCGTTGGACCAACGCC
>DATFQX010000260.1:0-2321 GCA_035263865.1 Xanthobacteraceae bacterium | reverse complement strand
CGGACGCGTGCCGGGATTCAACATCTCGGTTCGTCCCATCATTGCAGCCACCGAAGGCGCGGCTTGGGATAAGGCAAACCGTATCCTCGCAGCGATGACGGGCAAGAAAGGTTGGAGCCGGCAGGAAGAGGCGACTGGACCCGTCGACAATGCGGGCAAGCGCCTGATGGACTTTGCCATGGAGGCCGACGTCCATGACGAGCGCCTGTGGATGCCGATCGCACGCGCGACCGGTGCCCTTGGCAACACGTCCTGTCTCGTCGGAACGCCCGAGCAAGTCGCCGATGCGATCCTCGAATACTACCGACTGGGCGTCGATTCGTTTCTCATTCGCGGCTTCGACCCGTTCAACGACACGATCGAGTTCGGCCGCGAGCTCATTCCGCGGATCAAAGCGGGCGCGATCGAGATCGACGGTTTGAAAGCGGCGGGGTAGGTCCATGTGTAGCCCGCATGAGCGCAGCGACATGCGGGGTCATAGGCAGGACCTGGATGTCGCTGCGCTCATCCGGGCTACGCGCTCATCCAGCTGCGCAATCTTGGAGAAGACATGATGCACCAAGCGCTGAAAGCTGTTGCGGTTTTCGTCCTTGGGCTATGCGGCACGTTGGGTGCTACAGTTTGCGGCAACAGCCAAACCTGGCCGCCGAATCCCGTCCGCTTCATCGTGCCATTTCCGCCCGGCGGGACCACCGATCAGATTGCGCGGCGCGTTCAGCCGCTGCTCCAGACTGAGCTGAAGACCACCATCATCATCGAGAATCGCAGTGGCGCAGCGGGCGCGATCGGCACCCAGGCGGCAGCCACCGCTGCGCCCGACGGCGCGACATTCCTCCTGGTGTTCGACAGCCATGTGGTGAACCCAAGCATCCTTCCCAATCTGCCATTCGATACCCGCAAGGATCTCGCCCCGATCATGTTGATCGGCACCTCTCCCATGGTCATCACCGCCCATCCCGCGAGCGAATACAAACGGCTTGACGATGTGATCGCGGCAGCGAGGAAGAAGGAAGGTGCAGTCGGTTACGGCACCATCGGCGCGGGCAGCCTCGCCCATCTCACCATGAGCCAGATCAGCAATGAGCTCAAAGTTGTGATGACCAACGTCCCGTATAAAGGCGGCGGGCCGCTGACGAGCGACGCGCTCGCCGGTCATGTTCAGGTGGCGATCGGATCGGTCGCTCTGATGTCGCCGCATATCAAGGCCAGCGCGTTGCGGCCGCTGGCTGTGACCTCTGCCAACCGCTTTCCGCAACTGCCGGATACTCCGACGTTGAGAGAATCGGGCATCCCCGTCGATGCCGAGTCCTGGTGGGGCATTCTGGCTCCGGCCAAGACGCCCAGCGAGATCATCGCGCGCGTGCACGCCGCCATGAGCAAGGCCTTGCAGGAGCCGGCGGTGCAGCGGAGCTTGTCCGAGCAGGGCGTGATCCTTCGCGTGTCGACCCCCGAGGCATTCGGCACCTTCATCGACAGCGAGATCACGCGCTGGGCCAAGGTGGTCAAGGACAACAAGATCGTGGCGGGCGATTAGCACCGATTCGATGATGTTGACTCGTAGGGGCGGGTTTTAAACCCGCCCTGATTCAGCAAGCACCGATTTCGAAGTTGTGGCGCATGATGGACAAAATCATACGCCTCGCGCGGAGAGGGAGGGCGTGCCAAGGCGCTCGGACTCGATGTATCGCCCACCCTGCTCGCCCGTGCCGATGAGGTGATCGAATAATGGCCTAGCTTGCTGCAATTGCTCACAACCGCTATTGGCACGAAGCGGACGTGCCGGCGCGCAGCAACGACGTCTGCTCTTGGGGCAAAACCGGACGCCATATGCTCGTTGAGAGACTTCGAGCGGTCTTCGGGAGCATCCATAGAACCTGCCTATAGCCCTTAGTCACAGACCGCGCGATAGAAGCGTGGTATCATCCCTCCATGGCATGAATGACCCCCAACCGGAGGGTCAGGTGGCAAGCCAGATCGAACGGCGAAAATTCTTAGCCACGCTCGGCGGCACAGCGGTGGCGTTGCCGCTCGCGGCGCGCGCGCAACAGCCGACGATGCCCGTGATTGGTTTCGTCAGCGCCGGTTCTCCCCAAGGTTACGAGCGAGTCTTTGCGGGCTTTCTCAAAGGGCTGGACGAAACCGGTTACGTCCAAGGACACAACGTGGCCATACAAGTTCATTGGGCAGAGGGCCGAAATGACCGGCTACCTTCACTTGTCGCCGATTTGGTCGAGCGCAAGGTGAACGTGATTGCCGCGACTAGCACCCCGGCGGCGCTTGCTGCAAAAGCGGCTACGACGACGATCCCTGTTGTCTTCACC
>DATFQX010000259.1:0-5273 GCA_035263865.1 Xanthobacteraceae bacterium | reverse complement strand
CCGCCTTCGCGAGCTTCCTCCAACAACGTGTTAATGCCATTATCATAGGTGCCGATTCACTCTTTTTGAGTCGGCGCGATCAACTCGTTGGGCTGGCAGCGCGCCACGCGCTTCCGGCAATTTATTATCTGCGCGAGTTTGCCGACGTCGGTGGGCTGATCAGTTATGGCGCGAGCATTACCGACGCCTTTCGACTCGTTGGCAGCTCCGCGGGGCGAATTCTCAAAGGCGAAAAGCCAGCCGACTTGCCGGTCCAGCAAACAGTGAAATTCGAGCTGGCCATCAACCTCAAGACGGCGAAGACGCTCGGCCTGACAGTGCCACTGATCATGCAAATGACCGCCGACGAGGTGATTGAGTGAAACGACGCGAGTTCATATCGCTGCTCGGCGGTGCAGCCGCGTGGCCGCTCGCGGCGCGCGCGCAACAGCCCGATCGGATACGGCGGATCGGTGTGTTGATGAATCTTGCGGAACGCGATCCGGAAGGACAGGCCCGCATTGCCGCGTTTTGGGAAGGCCTCGGGAAGCTCGGCTGGACCGAGGGCCGCGAGGTCCAGATTGAATATCGCTGGTTCGCCGGTGACCCAGAGCGAGCGCAGGCCTACGCCGCCGATTTGGTGAAACTCAAGCCAGAGGTCATTTTTGCGGGTACGGCACCCTCATTGGCGCCGCTGCTGCGGGAAACGCGCAGCGTGCCCATCGTATTTGCGCAAGTCGCCGATCCGGTTGGCGGGGGGTTCGTTGCCAAGCTTGGCACGGCCGGGCGGGAATATCACTGGTTTCGCTCAATTCGAGTATGCGATCGGTGCGAAGTGGCTGGAACTGCTCAAGCAGATCGCTCCGCAGGTTGCTCGTGTGGCCATCGTTTACGACCCTACGAATCCCGAAGCGAGGGAATACCTGCCCCCGATCGAGGCTGCGGCCCAATCACTTGGCGTACACGTGTCCATCTCTGTGGTGCGCAGCGTTGCCGAAATCGAGCGTGCAATCGAGCAATTCGCGCGAGAGCCCAACGGTGGGCTCATCCCGCTGCCAAGCCCGCTGATGGTGGTGCATCGCGACCTCGTTATTTCGTTGGCAATGCGGCACCGGCTTCCCAACGTTTATGCTTACCGTTACTACCCGATCGGGGGTGGACTTGCGTCCTACGGCATCGAGAACATCGAGCTCTACCGGCGCGCCGCGTCGTACGTCGATCGCATCCTCAGGGGCGACAAGCCTGGCGATCTGCCGGTCCAGCAGGCCACCAAATTCGAGCTGGTCATCAATCTCAAGACCGCGAAGGCGCTTGGTCTCGACCCGCCGATCGCGCTGCTCGCGCGCACCGACGAGGTGATCGAGTAAGCTGGCGGATGTCTGCTCGTGATCGCTTCGGAGGGAAGGCGGGTCTACTCGTGCCAATCCGTCGAGCCAACTGGTGGGTACATGTTGGGAACTGAGGGAACTTCTATGCCATACGCGCGGGTCATTTCTGTGATCGCAATTACGACACTTCTCCACACTCCCACGCTGGCCCAGCCGGTGAGCCAATGGCCCGACCGCCCGGTCAGGCTGCTGGTGCCGGTCGGCGCGGGCGGAGCGGCGGATACGCTGTCGCGCAATCTATCAAATGGCTTTGCCCAATTCGCCAACGGTCAGCCTCTGATCGTGGAGAACCGGCCTGGTGCCGGCGGCACAATTGCCGCAGCTGCCATGACACGCGAGAAGCCAGACGGGTACACGTTGTTCCTCGCCGAGGTCGGCCCTAACGCCATATCACACAAACTCACTAGCAAGCTGCCGTATGATCCGCATACCGCTTTCACACCGATCATCCACGCGGCGAACCTGCCAGCAGTTGTTTTGATCCGCCCGACATTGCCCTACAAAACCCTCGCTGACTTTATCGCTGCGGCGAAACAGCAACCGGGCAAGTTCAATTACGCGTCCGCGGGGATTGGCAACTGGACGCATCTGTTCATGGCCTATCTCAACAGCCAGGCCGGAATCGAGCAAGTCAACGTCGCCTATCGTTCGGGTGCTGAAATGCTGACCTCGCTGTTGAAAGACGAAGCCGATACCGCAATCATCACCGTCTCGACCTCGCTCGGTCAGATCAGGGAGGGTAAGGTTCGCGCACTTGCGGGCATCTCAATGCAGCCGATGGCGCAGTTGGCGGACACACCGCCGGTGGGGCGGACAATTCCCGGCTTCGACGTCAAGGTCTGGCACGGCATTGTGGCACCAGCTGGTATGGATCCAGCGCTTACTACGCGCATCAATACCATCTTCAATCAAGTCTTGCAGGTTCCGGCGGTGCGCTCCGCCATCACCGAAACGCAGGCTGCTGACATCGTCGGCGGCACGCCAGAGCAGTTTGACGCCTTTCTCAAAAGCGAATTGCAACGCTGGCCAGAGGTTGTCGCGGCGGCGGGTATCAAACCGGAATAGCAGTTCACGCCGACGAGATGATTAAAATGCTCGCCCGCGCCGACGAGGTAATCGAATGAAACGCCGCACCTTCATCACCCTGTTCGGCGGCGCAGCGGCGTAGCTGCTCGCGGCGCGCGCCGCACTAAGGCGAGCGGATGTGCCGCATTGGCGTGATCGCGCCGGCCAACTCGTAGACAAATGGTGTGCCGGTCCGCAGCCCATCGATAATGTGGTTCGCTTTCGACGGCCGGAGGGCTTCAAGGATTACTGCATCGAGAGCGAATTGGAGCGCGACAGCGGTTTCAGCTGGAAGACGATATAGGGAAAAAGTTCCCCTGCCCCGTCGCGCGCACTCGTCAGCCCGGCAGTTTACTCTCATCCGGCGGAAATAAGTGCGCCATCGTGACCATGATCACCACCGTCAGCGGCACGGCGAGAAAAGCCCCTATCGGGCCCCACATCCAGGCCCAGAACGCGATCGCCAGCAGAACCAGGAGCGGATTGAGCGTGAGGCGATGGCCTAGCACGGTCGGCGTGATGAACTGGCCTTCGAGCGTTACCAGGCCGACGAATGTGGCCGGTGGCACGAGCGCGTAGCCCAGCGATGGGAAAGTCACCAGTCCAACGCCCAGAAGGATTACCGTCATGCAGGCCGGACCGATATACGGAATGTAATTGAGCACCATCGCCATTAGTCCCAGGGTGATCGGACTGGGAAAGCCGAAAAACCACGCGCCGAAGGCAACCACCACGCCCAGGCAAAAATTGATGATCGTCACGGTCGCAACGTAAGACGCGAGATGATCCTCGATATCGTTGGTGATGCGGATGAAGCGGAGCTTGGCGTCGCGGCCGCTGAAGAACGATACCACGTACCTGCGAAAATCTATTTGCGTGGCGAGAAAGAAGATCAGCGCCACGAAGAAGAGGCTGATCTCAGCTACTGCCGGTGTGACGAAAGCAAGGACCGGAGTGACGATGGCTAATTGCGATGACTCGACGGCGACGGTGGTTCCCGGCGACGGCAACAAAACGTCCTGCAACTCGCGCAACGCCGCCAATGGGCGATCGAACACGTAAAGCTTCTCCTTGATCGTCGCACCGATCTCCGGCGCCTTGGCGATCCACTCACTGACCGGCTTGGCGAGCATCGTCACGGCGGTCCCGGCCACAGCGAGGAGCAGCGCGCCGAGCGCGATGGCCGTCGCCCACGGGGAGACACGATGCCGCGCGCCAGCTTTGACGATCGGCGCGAGCGTCGTGCCAATGATCGACGCCGCCACCACCGGCACTAGGATCGAGCGGGAGAAATACAGGCACACGACCAGCAACAGAACGAAAATGCCGACGGTCGCCATATGCGCGGCCGGCGTCCAGATATCCTCGATCGACTCGAGCGCTTCTGGACGCTCGCCCTGGTCGCGACGGGCGCGAAATAACTCCACTTTCGCCTCCACAAGGTCGGCGGGACACGTGCGCGACCTTAACCCATACTGTTGGGCTAAGTTCCCGCCGCGCTGCACGGCGTCACTGACTTGCTGCCGCGGAAGGAGCCCGAGATCCTCGCTATTGGCCTCTATGAACGGCTGCGCGCTGGGCGATGGAAACGTGGTATCATCCCTCAATTGCATGAATGACCCCCAACCGGAGGGTCACATGGCAAGCTACATCGGACGAAGAGAATTCTTAGCCACGCTGCTCAGCGGCGCGGCGGCGTGGCCGCTCTCGGCGCGCGCGCAGCAGCCCGAGCGCATGCGGCGCATCGGCGTGTTCATGAACACGAGTGCAGAGGATCCGGTCGGACAAGCCGGAAGCGCAGCGTTCGCACAGGGATTGCAGCAGCTGGGCTGGGAAGTCGGAGTCAACCTGCGGATCGATACCCGTTGGGGTGCAGGCGATACCGAGCGGTATCACCAATACGCAACTGAGCTGGTCGGGTTAGCGCCAGATGTCATCCTGGCTACTGCAAACTCGATCGTCGGCTATTTGCAGCAAGTAAGCCGAACAGTGCCCATCGTATTCGTAACGACAATCGATCCGGTAGGCGGCGGCTTGGTCACCAGCCTAGCGCGACCTGGCGGTAATGCTACCGGTTTTACCTCGTATGAATTCACGTTGAACGCGAAATTGCTGGAATTGCTCAAAGAGGTAGCGCCCGGCGTTACACGCGTGGCCGTCGTTCGCGATCCCTTCGTATCCGCAGGATCAGGCGGCTTTGGCGCGATCCAGACAGCGGCAGCGTCGTTCAGAGTGGAGTTGACTCCTATCGGCGTACGCCAGGCTGATGAGATCGAGCGCGGCATCACGGATTTCGCGCGAGACTCAAATGCTGGACTGATTGTGGTTGGCCCGCCATCGTCCGTGGCGCCAATTATTCGTGACCTGATCATCGGGCTCACGATCCGCTTCCATCTCCCTGCGGTCTACGCTACGCGTGCCTTCGTCTCCAGGGGAGCCCTCATCTCCTATGGTTCAGATCCCATCACGGAGTACCGGCGCGCCGCTGGTTACGTTGATCGCATTCTCAAGGGCGAGAAGCCGGCCAATCTGCCGGTGCAGGCGCCGACCCAGTACGAGCTGGTCATCAATCTGAAAACCGCCAGAGCACTCGGCATCGACGTTCCGCCGACGCTGCTCGCCCGCGCCGACGAGGTGATCGAATGAAGCGGCGCGAGTTCATCACGCTCATCGGCGGCGCGGTCTCCGTGTTTCTTTGTATAAGCGCGGCGGCGCAAGAAGGATACTACGGGATAGGCCACGATAAATGGCATCGCGACTTCTACTCAAAACTTAAAAGAAATGATGGCCGAGGCTCGTGCTGCAATCTAATGGATTGTAGGCCGACCCAAAGCCGCATGG
>DATFQX010000258.1:0-2075 GCA_035263865.1 Xanthobacteraceae bacterium | reverse complement strand
ACCAGCCGCTCACAGCCCAGGGCAAGTTTGCGCTGGCTCGCGCGCTGCTGTTGGAAGGGGACCGAGCCGACGCGCAGAATCTCGTTCGCAAGGCTTGGCGTTACGACAACTTCTCGGGCGACCTCGAAGCCCAGATTCTGGATGTTTTCCGAGACCTGATCACCGACACCGACCACAAGACGCGCATGGACATGCGGCTCTATGCGGAGGACGTCGACGCGGCCATGCGCTCGGCCAATCGCGCCGCCGGCAACGCGCCTGTTATCGCCATTGCCCGTATCGCGGTCATCAAAAAAGCGGCCGACGCGAAGGCGCAGCTGGATGGGGTACCGGCGGAAGCGCGCGGCGACATCGGCTATATCTTCAGCCGCGCCCAATGGCTGCGTCGCGAGGGGAAGGCGACGGAAGCGGCCGAACTGATCCTGTCGGTCCCCGACGATCCGACGCAAGCGCTCGACCGCGACCAGTGGTGGATCGAGCGGCGGTTTGTCTCCCGAACGCTGCTCGACCTCGGCGACGCCAAGACCGCGTATCGCGTCGCGAGCGCCGCCGCCGTGCCGAGCCGGCAGAACTATCGAGTTGAGCACCAGTTCACCTCCGGCTGGATTGCGCTGCGATTCCTCAATGATGCCAGCACCGCATTTGCACACTTCGCCAAGGTCGGCCAAGGCACGAGCAATCCGATCACGCTCGCACGCGCCTACTATTGGCAGGGCCGCGCCGCGGACGCGCTCGGCAAGACCAACGACGCTCGTGCGCTTTACGAGATGGCGGCGCGCTACTCGACCGCCTATTACGGCCAGCTGGCACGGGCCCGGCTCGGGCTCAAGGACATTGTGATGCGGTCGCCGCCCGACCGCGCCTCGGCCCGAGCGGACGTCGTGCGCGCGATCGAGATCCTCTATGATGTTGGCGAGCGCGATCTCATTGCCGCCGGCCTCGCCGAGCTTGGCGAACGGTCCGGGGACGTGGCGACACTCGCAGCGGTCGGCGAAGTCGCCGCCCGCCACCAAGACGCGCGCGCCATGGCGTTGCTCGGTAAGGCGGCACTCGGACGCGGGCTTCCGCTTGAGCACTTCGCATTCCCCACCGTCGGAATCCCGCACTATCGGGCGATCGGGCCTGAGGTTGAGCCGGGGATCGTCTATGCCATCGCCCGTCAGGAGAGCAGCTTCAATCCGCGCGCTATTTCAAGCGCGCGTGCCGTAGGGTTAATGCAGATGACGCCCGCTGCCGGCCGCTACGTCGCCAACAAATTTGGTGTGCGCTACGACGAGAAGCGCCTTTTAGACGACCAAACTTATAATGTGCAACTAGGAGCAGCTGAACTCGGCGACCTAATCAAGTATTATCGCGGCTCCTACATCCTTTCTGTCGCCGGCTACAATGCCGGACGTGGGCGGGTCAAAGACTGGATCGCCAAGTATGGCGATCCCCGCGACCCCAAAATTGACCCGATCGACTGGGTCGAGCGAATTCCATTTTCCGAGACGCGCAACTACGTACAACGTGTGCTCGAAAACCTTCAGGTCTACCGCGTGCGCTTCGGTGGTGGGTCGAAACTCATGATCGAAGCGGATCTACGACGAGGAGCGAAGTCCAATTAGGAGGATGGCAGTGGCCGCGAGCTGGAGATTTACCGAAAACTGCCACGCCTGCACCGCCATCATGTTGGGCGCATACATCTTGAATGCGCGAAGCACGCCCCAGCAGCCCGGGCACGCCGCCGGGCTGCCGGATGACCGACGATCCACAGAAAGAAAGCCGCGGCTCCCAGGCATGGTGGACAGCACGCACCCGCTCACTGGCACGCGAGGTCCACTCGCGCCTCCACCTTTTCGCGAACGCCGCCATCGCGGCCTCGCGGGTCACGTGTTCGTCTGTTTCCGGTTTGAATTTTCTAATCCGCAGGTCGCAGCTTCAAATCCTGTTCCTGCATAATGGGCGCGAGCTTGTCGAAATATTTTAGCACCAGCGCAATGTTTTGCTTGAACTGAACGGGCTTTGCGTCTTTGAGCGCCGCTTCGAGCTGCGCCAGGTCCTCTCTCTTTTCCGCTTCCGGGACGGATTGGTCG
>DATFQX010000257.1:0-3382 GCA_035263865.1 Xanthobacteraceae bacterium | reverse complement strand
CCCCAACCGAGAGCGACACGCCCCACACCACCTGATAGTCGCCGTAGGCGACTTCGAGATCGCGGACCTCAAGCAGCATGGTCGATGGTCCCGAGATAGGCGTCGACGACGGCGGCGTCGCTGCGCACCTCGTCCGGCGCGCCGAAGGCGATGCGTCGGCCCGCGTGCAGGGCGAGGATGCGATCGGCCAGGCGCATGATCACCTGCATGTTGTGCTCGATCATCACGATGGTTACGCCCCGCTGCTTGAGCTCGCGCACGAGCGCGACCAAGCTGGCGACGGAGCGCTGGTCGACGCCGCCCGTCACCTCGTCCATGAGGATGAGCCGCGGGCTCATGGCAAGGGCGCGCGCGAGCTCGAGCCGCTTGCGTTGCCCGGTTGAGAGCTCGCGCGCAAAATGATTGCGCTTGTCCAGCAAGTCCACGAAGGCGAGCGACTCCAGCGCCTGCTCGCGCGCGGTTTTCAAGACGGGGGTGTGAGCGAGCGCGCCGACCATGACGTTTTCGGTGACCGTGAGATCGACAAAGGGTTTGAGCTTCTGAAACGTGCGAGCGAGCCCCAAGCGGCCGATGCGGTCGGGCCGCAGGCCGGTGATGTCGCGGCCATCCAGAAGGGCGCGACCGGCATTGGGTGGCTGGAAGCCGGTGATCAGGTCGAACAGCGTCGACTTGCCGGCGCCGTTCGGACCGATGATGCCGACGATCTCGCCCTCGTTCACATCGAAGGCGATGTTGGCATTGGCGGTCAGCCCGCCGAAGCGCTTGGTCAGGCCTTGGACGTCCAGCAGTGGGCTCATGGTATTTCCGCGCGCCGGCGAATGCGCTCTTCCAAGAGGCTGAGAATGCCGCTCGGACGCCACATGCACACGAGCAGGATCAAGATGCCGTAGAGGATGAGATCGATCGTGCGTCCGGTGCCGCCGAACCAGATCCGGCTGTACTCCGACAAGGGGACCAGGATGGCTGCGCCCAACGCCGGTCCCCACAACGTGCCGCTCCCGCCGAGCACGGTCATGAGCAGGACGATGATCGAAATCTCCGCCGAGAACAGCCGTTCCGGGTCGAGCACCAGCACATATTGCGCATAGAACGTGCCCGCGACCGACATCATCGCGGCGGAGATCATGAAGGCCAGCACCTTGTGGCGCGCGATCGCAATGCCAAGGCTTGCGGCTGCATCCGGGTCATCCCGCATTGCCTGCAGGCGAAAGCCGAGGCGGCTGCGGCGCAGCTTCCACACCGCAAAATAGCCGGCCGCCACCGCACCCAGCGCGAGGTAATAGTACGGCACCTTGCTCGTATGGAATTGCAGATAGAACCAGGGCGAGGCGCGTTCGATCGGCACGTACAGCCCGGACGCTGCGCCTACCCAGTCCCATCGCTGGAAGACGATCTGCACGCTCGAGCCGATGAGCAGCGTGGCGATCGCGAAATAGTGTCCGCGCAGGCGCAAGGTCGGAACGCCGATGGCAACGGCGGCCAATGCCGACAGCAGCATGCCGACCATCAATCCCGCCCAGGGCGTGATGCCATATTTCGCGAACAGAACGGTCGAGGAGTACGCGCCGATTCCGAAAAAGATCGCCTGGCCGAGGCTGATCTGGCCCGAGAATCCCGCCACCACGTTCCACGACTGGGCCATCAAGGCATACAACAAGATGAGAATCATCAAATGATGGGCAAACGGTGTGGTGAAGATGAAAGGATAGGCGAGCAACAGCGCGAGCGCCGCCGCACCGAATGCGCCGACCCAGAGCGGCGGCCGTGGCCAAAGGTTTTCGGCCAGCGCGCTCTTGAGCATGTCCGTCCGGCTGCTCGACATGGCTAGAACCGGCCGAACAGGCCCTGCGGCCTGAAAATGACCACCGCAAGATAGAGTGCGAACACGATCAGCGTCTTGTAGGACGGGTCGAGCAAGAGCCCGCCAAGCGACTCGACAAGTCCGATCAAGAGGCCGGCGAGAAGACTGCCAGCGATGCTGCCGAAGCCGCCGAGCGCGACCGCAACGAATGCCAGCAAGGCGAAGTTCGTGCCCACGTCGGGAAATATGTAATAGAAGGTCGAGAGCATCGTGCCGGCGATCCCGACACAGCCCAAACCGATCGCCCATCCCAACGCGAACATGCGCTCGGTGGGAATCCCCATCACGGCCGCGGCCTGCCGATCCTGCGCGGTCGCCTGCAGGCCGAGACCCGTTTCGGTGCGCGTGACGAACCACCACAGCGCGGCGAACGACAACAGGCAGACGCCGCCGGTGATCAGCTGCGGCTGGCCGATGAAGATCGAGCCGATCTGCACGCGCCCGGCGATGGCCGGATTGGTGACGGTACGAAAGTCGGGCGTCCAAAGAAATTGCGCGGCGGCACGCAGCGCGACACCAAGGCCGAACGTGCCGCAGACCTGGGCGAGCATGGGTGCCTTCAACAGCCGCCGGATGATGCCGAAGTGCGCCAATATGCCGGCAAGGGCGAGGAGAACGACCACGAACGGCAGCGACACCACGGGATCGAGGCCGGCAAGCGCCCAGAACCAGAATGCCGTGAACATGGCGAGCATGAGAAACTCACCATGCGCGAAATTGACAATCTCCATGAGGCCGAAAATCAGCGTCAGGCCGACCGCCACAAGCGCGTAGATCAACCCCATCAGCAGCCCACTGATGATGGCTTGCAGGATGAGCTCTCTAGACATCGATGCTAGCGCCCCTCAAAACAGCTGAACCGATTGACGAGCACATGCAAAAAGCGCTCCAATCAGACGAGCGACCCTGGCATTTGCGGGCATTGGTCGCACCTGCGATGGCGAGCTTTGGAAGCAGACGTACTCAGCAACTCTATCATTGTCGTGCGGTTTTGCATTCGAACCCAGAGAGATTCTCCGTTCGTCCCCGCGAAAGCGGGGACCCAGAGGCCGCAGACTGGGACCCTGGATTCCCGCTTGCGGGGGAATGAACGGAGGAGAGATCCGGTACGACTACGAACTAGCGGTACGAATACGAAAGCGAACGGAGCACTGCAATGAGGTTCAGAATTGTCACTCTCGCGTGCGTCGCAATGTTGAGCGGCGCAGCATCCGCGCAGGCACAGCAAGAGGTCAAGATTGGCGTGCTCGATCCGCTGTCGGGCCCGACCGCGCAGATCGGCATCGACGCCGTCGCGGCGATCAAGACGGCCGCCGAGATCGTCAACGAGGGCGCCGATCTCCCGTTGGCTCTCGCCAGGAATAAGGGCTTGCCGGGTCTCGGTGGCGCCAAAGTCACCCTTGTCGTGGTCGATCATCAGGGCAAGCCGGAGGTGGGCCAAAGCGAAACCGAGCGTCTCATCACGCAGGAGAAGGTCCAAGCCCTCATCGGCGCCTACTTCTCCTCGGTGACCGCCGCGGC
>DATFQX010000256.1:0-16588 GCA_035263865.1 Xanthobacteraceae bacterium | reverse complement strand
GTGCGGCATGAGGCGGCGGCACGAGCCGCGAGGCTGGCGTGCGCGGAGGGCCCCCGGTAGGGGGGACTTTTCAATTTCAAATTTTCATCCAGACCCCATCCCCGGAAATTTAGTCTGAAACGATTTCTGGCAATGAGGAGGCTGGCGCGGAAGTAGGGTGACCTGTTTTTGGGTTACCTCCTTTAGGAAAAAATTTATCGGCGGCGAACGGATCAGATGTGATCACACCTGTACATCCCTACGTTAATGCAACGGCCAGCTTGTGGACCCGCCGATTTCAGCACAGAGGTACTCTCCCGGCGCTCTCTCACTATCGAGACCGCATTAGCCTGAAAGTTTGCCTTGGTTTATCCTGGTTCATGGTTGTTTATGCCGGCTCATCCCGGCATGGAAATTTTTTTTGTGGTCCCACTTTTTCTTTTCCTCAAAGACGGATTTGAGGAAGGTGTCGAGCACGGTGGTGGGGTGAGTGTCCTCGAATTCGACTCCGCCCCTGGACACTTCGGTCCAGAATTTGCGGGCCTCAGCTTCGTTTTTATCGATTGGCCGGTCAGCCGGTGCCCGTCGGTGCCGACAGAGCGCGGCCGGGCACCATGTGGACGCTGGCTCTGAGCTATTTCGCCTCGCCCGAATTTCGGACGCTGCGGCAGTCAACGCAGCGGGCATATCGCCTAACAATCGAGCGGCTGTGCAAGGAACATGGCAACAAGCGCGTTGCAGACCTGCGGCGCGAGCACGTCGTCAGGCTGATGGCGGCGTGTGCCGACAAGCCCGGCGCGGCCAACGGACTGCGCACGGCGCTGAGGGTCATGATGAAGCACGCGGTCGACGTCGGTATGCGGGCCGACGACCCGACCCGCGACGTGCGGGCGGTGCGCGTCAAGAGTTCGGGCTTCCATAGTTGGACAGACGTCGAGATCGAACAATTCGAGCGGTGTCACGCGGTAGGATCAAGCGCCCGTCTGGCGCTGGCGCTGCTGCTCTATACCGGCCAGCGCCGCAGCGATGTTCTCCGCACGGGGGCACAGCACGTTCGCGACGGACTTCTATACGTCAAGCAGGAGAAGACTGGCGCCGAGCTCACCATCCCGGTGCACCCGGAGCTTGCAGCCATCATTGCCGCGACCCCCAGTGGTCACCTCACATTCCTGACGACGCGATACGAGAGCCCGTTCGGGGCTTCGGCGTTTAGCCACTGGTTCAGGGACCGGTGCAACGAGGCGGGGTTGCCGCACTGCTCTGCACATGGCCTGCGGAAGGCTGCGGCGCGCAGATTGGCCGAGGCGGGCTGCACTGCCCACGAAATCGGCGCCATAACGGGGCACGCGAGCCTAGCTGAGCTCGTGCGCTACACTAAGGCAGCGGATCAGCGTCGTCTTGCCGAGGCCGCCATGACCAAAACGAGAAAATTTGTTCGCAAACCGGCCCAAAGGTTTGCCAAACAACCCGAAAAAGTCTCGAAAATCAATGGTCAGAGATGACTCGCACAAATTGGCATGATTTGTGAATTTCTCCCGGCAACCTTATCTATCACCCCAAACCGGCAAGAGATGAGCCCGTGAGCACCTCTTCCTTCAGCGACATGTTGCAGTCGATCGCCGAGCGAGGCCGTGCGCTCATCGACCGCACCCGCGACCGGCGCGGAGTTGCCGAGCAGCGGTCCGAGAGCCTCGCCCAGCTATGCGAGGATCTACTCTCGGGGCGTGGCGAAGCATCGGGGGTCGCGCTCGCGCGCGAAATCCTCTCGCGCTACGGGGAACTGAAAACCGGCTCGCGAATCGCCTTCTTCGAGGCGCTCGCCAGGCGCTTCGGCGCAGACCCTAGCCGACTGAGCGCCGCGGCCAGTGCCTATCTCACCGCCCCCTCTGACGCCGCGGCCTCGAATGTCCACCGGGCCTCTGAACCAAGGCGGCTCGAGCTTTTTCGGCGCCTCAATCTCGCACCCGGCGGAACTGCGGCGCTGGTACGCATGCGCGAGCAACTGATGGACGCGATGGACCATCGCGACGATCTCGCGGTGATCGACGACGACTTCCTCCACCTGTTCTCATCCTGGTTCAACCGCGGCTTCCTCGTGCTCAGGAGCATCGACTGGTCGACCCCGGCAAACTTGTTGGAGAAGATCATCCGCTACGAGGCCGTGCATACGATCCGCGACTGGAACGACCTGCGCGCGCGCATCGATTCGCCTGATCGACGTTGCTACGCGTTCTTTCATCCGGCGCTGGCCGATGAACCGCTGATCTTCGTCGAAGTCGCGCTTACCCGCGGCATTCCGGCGGCGATCGATCCGATTCTGTCGGCAAAGCGCGAACGGATCGAACCCGAGCGAGCGACGACGGCGGTGTTCTATTCGATCTCCAACTGCCAGCGCGGACTTGCTGGGGTATCCTTTGGTCACTTTCTCATCAAGCAGGTCGTCGAGGAGGTCAGCCGTGAAATCCCGCGTCTGGCGACCTTCATTACGCTGTCGCCGGCCCCGAACTTCGCCGACTGGCTCAAGCGCGAGCGCGCCAATGCAGGATCGGTTGTGCTCTGGGCGGAGGATCGCACGGCGCTTACAGCGCTCGACCGTCCCGAGTGGTGGCGGGACGAGGCGGCCGCCGGGATGGTTCAAGAGCCACTGTTGCGCGCGGCTGCCTGGTATTATCTGCGCGCGCGCTCCTCCCGCGGCACGCCGCTTGATTCGGTCGCTCGCTTCCACCTCGGCAACGGCGCGCGGCTCGAGCGGCTCAACTTCCTCGGCGATACCTCGGAACGAGCGCTGCAGCAATCGTATGGGCTGATGGTCAATTATCTTTACGATCTTGAGGACATCGAGCAGAACCACGAAGCGTACGCACAGCAACATGCCATCGTTGCTGCGACCGCCGTGACGCGGCTCCTCCGTGCGCCTGCGCGTGATGCTGTCCCAGCGGCGGAGTAGTTCGCCATAATGGCCGACCGCATGCTCGCGTTAGCTCCGCCCGTACACCGGCACGACGGCACCGCGGGTGACGCGATTCTCCGGCGAAGCCAGGAACAAGATCGTCGCGGCCACATCCTCGACTTTGGCCCAGGCGGCAGGGTCGGCGTCGGGCATGGCCTGCCGATTGGCAGGGGTATCCATGGTCGAAGGCGCGATCGCATTCACCAGAATGTCCGAATTCACGACCTCTTCGGCCAAGGCCACGGTGAGCGCTGCGACCGCCGCCTTGCTAGCGGTATAGGCGGCCATTCCGGCGCCCGCGCGCCATTCCAGCGCAGGACGCGTCGCCACATTGAGGATGCGCCCGCCCGCGCCGGTGGCTGTCATGGCGATGACAGCGGCCCGGCAGCAAAGGAACGCCGTGACGAAGTTCATGTCGACCTGCTTCATCAAATCCGATTTCGCCGTCGCGGCGACTGAGGCCATGGCAAAACCGCCCGCGATGTGAATTGAAGCCCAGAGTTTCGGCACGGTGCCGTAGAGCTTGGCGACCGCGGATTCCTGAGTGAGATCGATATCGGCGACAAGTTCCACCTGGGCATGTTTGCGAAAGGCGAAGCGCTCGGCTTCGGCTCGGTCGATGTAGGGCACGTGACAGATGGCGCCGGCCTCGGTGAGCGCAGCGACCGTAGCGGTACCCAGCGCGCCGGTTCCGCCGGTGACGACCACGTGGCGGTCACGATACTCCATCGTCCTCTCCCATTATTTGCAAACGCGATTGCATCATCGGCCATGCATCGACCGATGCAAGGCGGAGCGCGGGTCCCATATCTTGAGCCCGCCTGTCCGGCACGTCATGCTCGTGGCGCGTGCTGAACGGACCGAGTATGGCCGATTTCGATCTCGCCGTTATCGGTGGCGGCATTAACGGCACCGGCATTGCCCGCGACGCCGCAGGGCGAAGCTTGCGCGTTCTGCTGGTCGAGCAGAACGATCTCGCGTCGGGGACGTCGTCCGCCTCGACCAAGCTGGTCCATGGCGGGCTGCGATACCTCGAGGAGGGATGGCTGCGGCTGGTCCGCGAGGCACTTCTCGAGCGGGAAGTGATGCTGCGCATGGCGCCGCATTTGATTCGGCCCATGCGCTTCGTGCTGCCGGCCGACCCGGGCCTGCGTCCAGTCTGGATGCTGCGGCTGGGCCTATTCGTCTATGATCATCTTGGCGGGCGACAAATCCTTCCTCCGGCCCGCGTCGTCGATCTCGCACATGACCCGCTCGGGGCGCCGCTTAGGCGGCGCCCCGAACGCGGCTTCGAATATTCGGATTGCTTTGCTGACGACTCGCGTCTCGTGACGCTCACCGCGCTCGACGCCGCTGAACGCGGCGCTCTGATTCGGACCCGCACGCGTTGTATCGGCGTGGAGCGCGGCGCCGAATGGCGCCTGATGCTCGACGTGCGAGGCCGGCGCGATCTCGTGACCGCCCGGGTCCTCGTGAATGCCACGGGCCCGTGGCTGAAGCTGTTCGTGAACGGTGTGCTGCGCGAGAGTGCTGCCGTGCCGGCGCGACTCGACAAGGGCAGTCACATCGTGGTGCGGCGCCTGTTCGACCACGATCGCGGTTACATTGTCCAGACGCGCGACCGGCGGGTCGTATTCGCGCTGCCGTTTGGGCGGGATTTCACATTGATCGGAACCACGGACAAAGCTTTTGTCGGAGACCCGAGCGGTATCGCGCCTGCCGCCGACGAAATCGCCCACCTCTGCAGCGTCGCAAATGAGCATTTTCGCGCGAGTTTGAATTCCGCCGACGTGGTTTGGTCATTCGCCGGCGTTCGCTCGCTCTACGACGATGGCTCCAGCAAGGCGCAGGACGTGAGCCGCGATTATGTCCTGGCGCTCGACCAACAGCACGGCCAGGCACCGCTGCTGACCGTTTACGGAGGCAAGATCACCACTTTCCGCCGCCTTGCCGAACAGGCGGTCGACCGCCTTGCGCACCTCATCGGGGCCGGACCGGCCTGGACCAAGGAGTCGCATCTGCCTGGCGGCGATTTCCCTCATGACGGCATCGAGGCGCTGGCGGCGATGACGCGGAGATCGCGGCCGTTCCTGGGCGAGGCGCACGTGATGCGCCTGGTTCGCGCCTATGGCACGCGCGTCGATCGTGTCCTCGGGCCCGCACGGAGCTTTGAGGAGCTCGGGCCCTGCATCGGCGCGGACCTCACGGCCGCCGAGGTGCGGTATCTCGTCGAGCGGGAATGGGCGCAGACCGCGGACGATGTGCTCTGGCGGCGCACAAAGCTGGGGTTGCATTTTTCGTCGGAAGAACGCGCGCGCTTGGCCAATATCATGGCCGGCATGGTCGGTGGTGCATGACACATTCTTGTGTTTGTGGGACCGCAGCCCCATAGAAGTTGGCTGCACCGTCGACCGATGCGCTGCCGATATGGTACGTGATCGTCGGCGCATGCACGCGATGGTCAGGGGACGCCGCAGGGGAGCGAATTGCCCGATTATCTTCTCGCCATCGATCAGGGCACGACCTCTACGCGCGCAATCCTGTTCGACGTCGCGCTCACGCCGATCGCTAGCGCACAGCAGGAATTTTCCCAGCTTTATCCGGCTCCGGGCTTGGTCGAACACAACCCCGAGGAGATCTGGTCGACGACGCTTGCGACCGTGCGCACCGCGATCGCGCGGGCCGGAGTCGAAGCGAGACAAGTCGGTGCCCTCGGCATCGCCAATCAGCGCGAGACGACGATTGTTTGGGAGCGCGCTACGGGTCGCCCCATCCACAATGCCATCGTGTGGCAGGATCGGCGCACCGCGGATGCTTGCGCGGCACTGCAGACGCGCGGGCACGAGGAGGCGATCGCGGCACGCACCGGCCTCCTCCTCGACCCTTATTTCTCGGCAACCAAGATCGGCTGGCTGCTCGATCACGTGGAGGGGGCGCGGGCCGCCGCGCAGGATGGCCGCCTTGCGTTCGGCACGGTCGACAGTTTCCTGTTGTGGCGGCTCACCGGCGGCAAGATGCATGCGACCGACGCTACCAATGCTGCGCGCACCCTGCTGATGGACCTCCGCGCAGGGAGCTGGGATGCCGAGCTTTGCGAATTATTCGGCGTGCCACCAGCCTTGCTGCCCCCGATTGGCGATTGCGCGAGCAACTTCGGAACCACCGATTTGTTCGGTGGCCAAATTCGCATCCTGGGCATTGCAGGAGACCAGCAGGCAGCGACAGTGGGCCAGAGCTGCTTTGCGCCCGGCATGCTGAAGTCGACCTACGGCACCGGTTGCTTCGCGCTGCTCAATACCGGCGATCAGCCGGTTCTATCCAAAAACCGTCTTCTCACTACGATCGCCTACCAGCTCGAGGGCAAACGCACCTACGCCCTCGAAGGCGCGATCTTTATCGCCGGGGCGGCGGTGCAATGGCTGCGCGACGCGCTCAAGCTGATCGCGACAGCTGCGGACGTGAACGCGCTGGCTGCACAGGCCGACCCAGCGGAGGAGCTTTACCTGGTGCCGGCCTTTGTGGGGCTCGGCGCGCCCTGGTGGGATACGCAAGCGCGAGGCGCCCTCTACGGACTCACCCGCAAGTCCGGCGCGCCCGAACTCGCGCGCGCGATCCTCGAGGCGGTCGGCTATCAGACCCGCGACCTACTCGAGGCCATGCATGCCGACTGGCCGGCGGTCGGCGCGAGCTCGGTCTTGCGGGTTGACGGAGGTATGGCGGCGAGCGACATGGCCATGCAATCGGTCGCCGACATTCTGGGCATTCCGGTCGAGCGCCCCCTGGTGATGGAGACCACTGCGCTCGGCGCTGCCTACCTGGCGGGCCGTGCTGCCGGATTGTGCCCGGACCTGCCAAGCTTTGCCACGATGTGGAAGCGCGAGCACCGTTTCGAGCCACGAATGGATGCCGCCACGCGCGAGCGCAAGTGGTTGGGCTGGCGCGAAGCGGTTGCGCGTACGCTGAGCCGAGCTTGATCATGTGAAGCGACCTGCAGACGTTGAGCCGCGCGCAGTGTGCCGTTAGCTTGGCTGCATGGAGTATGGGGGTCGTACGAACAACCAGCCGCAGCGCCGGGGTGCGCGCCGAACGTTGGCGCACTGGGCGGATCCTGTCGCCCGGCCGCTAGTACGGTTCGATGGCGTGAGCAAGCGATTCGACACCGCGATTGCAGTTGAGCGAGTTTCGCTCGACATATTTTCGGGGGAATTTTTCGCGCTCCTCGGCCCCTCGGGCTGCGGCAAAACCACGTTGCTGCGCCTCCTCGCCGGATTGGAGATGCCGGACGAGGGGCGCATTCTGCTCGACGGAGCGGATCTGGCGACCGTTCCGCCCTACCGGCGGCCGATCAACATGATGTTCCAGAGCTACGCGCTGTTTCCCCATCTCACGGTCGAGGGAAATGTCGCGTTCGGGCTCAAGCAGGAAGGGCTTCCCAAAGCTGAGATCGCGGCGCGGGTCGATGGGATGCTGGCGTTGGTTCGGCTCGAGGAATTCGCCAAGCGCAAGCCGCAGCAGCTGTCGGGCGGGCAACGTCAGCGCGTCGCGCTCGCCCGTTCATTGGTGAAACGCCCGCGCGTCCTGCTGCTCGATGAGCCGCTTGCCGCGCTTGACAAGAAGCTGCGAAGCGACACGCAGTTCGAATTGATGCAGCTGCAGGAAAGCCTCGGTCTCACCTTTGTCATTGTCACTCACGATCAGCAGGAGGCGATGACGGTCGCGGGCAGGATCGCGGTTATGGATCGCGGCCGTCTCATTCAAGTCGCGACTCCACAAGAGATTTATGAGCGGCCGACCTCGCGCTGGGTCGCGGATTTCATCGGTGACGTCAACCTCATTGAAGGCAGCGTCCTCGAGGTAGGGGCATCGGGAACGGTGGTCGCAAGCGGCGTCGGGCGGCTGCGTGCGCTTTCACTGGCTGATGCAAAAGCGGGTGACATCGTGTGGGTGGCGTTGCGACCCGAGAAGGTGCGCATCGCTCATGAGCGACCCCTCGTCGAGGAGGAGAACTGCGTGGCAGGTCAGGTAACGGACATCGGCTACCTCGGCGACCTCTCGATCTACAAGGTACGGCTCGACAACGGAATGCTCATTAAGACCGCTGTCGCCAACGTAACACGGCTCATCGAGCGGCCGATTAACTGGGATGATCGCGTGTGGCTTACGTGGGCCTCCGAGGCTGCCATGGTGCTGACGCGATAGGCTGGTGCGGTGACCAGGGCAATAACGCAGCGGTCTTGGGGCGAGCGGCTGATCGTGCTCGTTCCTTATCTGTGGCTGGCCACTTTCTTCCTCGTCCCGTTCCTGATCGTGCTCAAGATCAGCCTCTCGCATACGGCGATCGCCCAACCGCCTTACACGCCGGTCTTCGATCCCGGCGCCGGTTGGAATGCCCTCGCCCAAGCCGTCTCTATGCTGTCGTTCGAAAATTACGCTTTGCTCGGCTCTGACTGGCTCTACCTCGCCTCTTATCTGAAGAGTCTTGAAATTGCCGGCGGATCGACGCTGCTGCTGCTGCTAATAGGCTTTCCCATCGCTTACGGCATGGCGCGCGCTCCCCGCCACTGGCAGCCGGTAGTGTTCGTATTGGTGGTACTGCCGTTCTGGACCTCGTTCCTGATCCGCATCTATGCGTGGATCAACATTCTCCAGCGCGACGGCTTGCTCAATCAGCTGCTGCTGGCACTACGCATCGTCGACGAGCCGCCGGCATGGCTCTCGACGGACACGGCTGTCTACATCGGCATCGTCTACTCGTACCTGCCGTTCATGGTGTTGCCCATTTACGCCACGCTGGAAAAAATGGACGAAACGCTGCTTGAGGCCGCCGCTGATCTCGGCTGCCCGAATTGGAAGGCGTTCTGGCTGGTGACGCTGCCGCTGTCGCGTCCGGGGGTGATCGCGGGAGCTTTGCTTTGCTTCATTCCGATCGTCGGCGAGTTCGTGATCCCGGATCTCCTCGGCAGTTCGCAGACCATGATGATCGGGCAAACACTGTGGGCCGAGTTTTTCGCCAACAGGGATTGGCCCGTCGCCTCTGCGGTTGCCGTCGTACTGCTCTGCCTGGTGGTTGTGCCGATCGTGATCTACGAGCAGATGCAGACGCGTGACCTCGCGAGAAGAACCTGAGCATGCGCAAGGCATCCTGGTTCAACATCGGTTCGCTCGCTCTGGGGCTTGCCTTCCTTTATCTGCCGATCGTTATCCTGGTGATCTATTCATTTAACGCCTCGCGCCTCGTCACGGTGTGGGGCGGCTGGTCGACGCGCTGGTATGCCGAGCTCATCGACGATCGCGCCATGCTCGAATCCGCTTGGGTGACGCTGCGCATCGCCTTCTTGTCGGCGAGCGCGGCAACCGTGCTCGGGACGCTTGCGGCCATCGCACTGGTGCGTTTCGACCGCTTTCGCGGCCGTGTGCTGTTTTCTGGGATGATCTACGCGCCGCTGGTCATGCCGGAGGTCATCATTGGGCTCGCCCTGTTGTTGTTGTTCGTGGCGATCGACATCGACCGTGGCTTCTGGACCATCGCCATCGCGCATACCACCTTGATCACCTGCTTCGTGACGGTCGTCGTGCAGTCGCGGCTGCTGACATTCGATACGACGCTCGAAGAAGCAGCGATGAATCTCGGCTGTCCCCCGGTGAAAACTTTCTTGACGGTGACGTTACCGCTCATCGCGCCAGCGCTCGCCTCCGGTTGGATGCTTGCCTTCACCTTGTCGCTCGACGATCTGGTGGTCGCGAGCTTCACCACGGGGCCCGGCGCGACGACACTGCCGATCCGCATCTATTCGGAGGTTCGCCTCGGCGTGAAGCCGGAGATCAACGCCGCCTGCACGATCCTGATCGCCCTTGTCGCCGTCGGCATCGTCTGCGCCTCATTGCTCACGAAATTTCATGATGTCGGGCGTGGCGGCGTAGCAGGTCTTGCTGCGCGCTGATTGGGATTCCTCATACACGCGGAGTGCCGGCGATTAACGAGTGCCTTGCACGGGCCCGACATCCTCGGGTGTTGCTTCACCGCCGGCGCCTTCGGCCGGTGCGGAACTGCCTGCCAGCGCCGGAGCTGTTGCTGCCGGATTCTGCGCAGGCGGCGCTCCGGTCAGCCGCTCGATCACGGAGCGTACCGGCTCGCGCAGCGCGCGGCTGCGCACAGCGTCCAAAATAGGCTGTGCTGCGCCCGAGCGCTCGAGTCGACTTTGCGGGTCCGGCAATATGATTGGATCATCCCAGGATCCCTGCACCATGAAGGGTAGCTCGAATGCCGGGCTACCAGCGGCCGCCGTGGAAACTGTGAGGAGGCTCGCGGTCCCGCGCAGATCAAGGTCGCGGTCGGGAATGGATGCCGAGCCCGCCAGCGCAAGACCTACGCTGGCGCCCTCCATGCGCACGTCTTCGACATTCGCTACGCCTTGCCTGATGCGCAGATTGACGCTGAGTGTTTCGTAGGGCGTTTTGCCGGTGCGGAACTCGCCGCTGCCCGAGAGCGGTCGGCGCTCGATGCGCTTGAGCAGTTGTTCGACATTAAAGCCCGCGATCGCGCCTTTGCGGCTGGTGAGGCCGGCCGTGCCGTTCAACGCTTTGGTCAAGTCGTAGACGCTGCGACCGGAGCTGTCGATCGCCACCGCGAGGTTGCCTCTGCCCTCAAGCCGGCGAATCCCGAACATCTCACCGAGGCACTGCTCCAGATCTACATCCGAGAATTGCAGTTGCGCGTTGAAATCGGCCCCAGCCGCCGATTTGGCGAGCCCGAACGTTCCCCTGACCATGCCGCCGAAGGCCTGCGACTCTCCCACTGCGACCGTGAGTTTGCCATCGCGCAGATTGGCTGCCACTGCAGTGCGCCCGAGTTTGGCATTTGCGAGATTGACGCGAGCCGCTGACAGCCTGAGATCTAGCTGGACGCCCTCGAGGAGATCGAGTGCTATCGGTTTGCTATCCCATCCGCGCTCTCCGCCTGCCAGAAAGCGCACCGTAGAGACATAGGGCGTCAGGTCGAGTCCCTCGGCGGCCAGCGTTCCTTGCCAGGATTGCCGTCCATCGAAGGTCAGCACGCCTTCGCCCGAATTCCCGTCGAGCTCGATATTAACGCTTGAAAGCGCGACAGTCCCGCCGACCACGTTGGTTTGCGCCTTGAGCGCAAAACGGCCGAAGCCCCCACCCGGCGGATGCTGCTGTCCGGCCCAGCGTAGCGTGTCGCGCAGGGATGCTGTATCGGCGGCGAGAGTACCTTCCATCTTGAGCGTGGGCCGGTAGCTGATGTAGCCATCGAATGCGACGCGGAGAGGCGCTGCGGCAAGGCGGATCTTGAGGCCGGATCGCTCGCCCTCTAGCGCGGCAGCGAAATCGGTGAGGCTGATTGTGGCGTCGATCGGCTCGTCATGCCACGCGAATCGGCCGGTAGCGGCGAAGCTTCGGGAGATCGAGGGCCAAGCAAGGGCCATTTCCAAATTCGAGATCGTCTCCACGATTTCGTAGGCCTCGTCGCGCAGGATGACAGTTCCGTCGGCGATCCGGATCTCGGAAAACGACGCCGATCGTCCGGCGCCCGCTTTGAGGTTTTGCGCCAAGGTCTGGATGTGCCCCGACCAGTTCGAACTGCGGTCCGTGTTGAAAACGACGGCGATCGTCGGGCGCACCAGCGACACGTCGGCAATTTCGATGCGCCCGACCAAAAGCGGAAAAAAGCGCAAACGTGCGACCATATGCTCGGCCGCGAGTGCGGGTGCGCCGGTGCGGTTGTCGCCGAGGATGAGATCGTCGAAGCTAACCGCGCCGGCCGGGAACAGCGATACCGACGCTTCGCCCCGCAGCACCGGATCGAGCCCTGTGACTGCGCGGATTTCGGCCTGCACCGCTTTGCGTACAGCGTCGGCCGGCATCAGAAACGGCAAGAGCACCAGCGCGGCGATCATGGCGACCGTCACGGCCGCAAGAGCCAATCCAAGGCGCTTGATGCCAACGGCTGCGGTCACGACGCGTCTTCCTCACTGTTCGACGATGAAGCGTGCCATAACCGAGGAGATCGAAGTGAAACTTGCAAGCTGTTGCTTAGGAACCTGCGATTGCTCTGTGACGCTTTCGTGACCGGGGTCGGCGCTGATCACGGTCTTCGTTTCTGCCGCCTTAGCGACGTTTTCTCTCGCTGCTACAGCACGTTGGCGATGTGGTAGCTGGCTTGAGTCTTGGCGCGAATTTCGTCGAGTGTGGCGCCCGGTGCAAGCTCGATCAAGGTCATCCCCCCGCCCCCCTTCTTATCAACAGTAAAGACCCCGAGGTCCGTAATCACCATGTCGACCACGCCAGCCCCCGTCAGCGGCAGGGTACAGCGCTTGAGGAGCTTGGGTTCGTTCTTGGCCGAATGCTCCATCACCACTACGACCTTCTTGACGCCGGCGACGAGGTCCATGGCGCCGCCCATACCCTTGACCATCTTGCCCGGAATCATCCAGTTGGCGAGATCACCGTTCTCGGCGACCTGCATCGCGCCCAGGATCGATAGATCGATATGGCCGCCGCGGATCATGGCGAAGCTGTCGGCGGACGAGAAATAGCTGGTCGTTGGGATCTCGGTGACCGTCTGTTTGCCGGCATTGATGAGATCGGGATCCTCCTCGCCTTCGTACGGGAATGGACCGAAGCCCAGCATGCCATTTTCGCTTTGCAGCTGCACGCTCACCCCCGACGGGATGTAATTCGAAACCAGCGTCGGGATGCCGATACCGAGATTGACGTAGAAGCCATCGCGCAGCTCCTTGGCGGCGCGTTCGGCCATCTGCTCGCGTGTCCAGGCCATTACACTTCCTCTCCGGTACCCGCCGGGGCCGCGTCGCGTTTACGTACGGTTCGCTGCTCGATGTGCTTGACTGCGTTGGGCACATGTACCAAGCGCTTCACGTAGATCCCTGACGTAATGATATGGTCGGGACTGATGTCCCCTGGCTGCACAAGATGCTCGACTTCGGCGACGGTGATTTTGCCGGCGGTGGCCATCATCGGATTGAAGTTGCGCGCGGTCTTGCGATAGACGAGGTTGCCCTCGGTGTCGCCCATCCAGGCATGCACAATCGAGAGATCTGCGATGAGCCCGCGCTCCATGACATAGCGCCCGCCGTCGAACTCGCGCTGCTCCTTGCCCTCCGCTATCTGAGTCCCGGCCCCCGTTCGCGTGAAGAATGCCGGAATGCCGGCGCCACCCGCGCGGATACGCTCGGCCAACGTGCCCTGCGGATTGAACTCAATCTCGAGTTCACCCGCGAGATATTGCTGCGCAAACGTCTTGTTCTCGCCAACATAGGACGAGATCATCTTCTTTATCTGCCTGCTGTCGAGCAGAATGCCGAGGCCGACCCCGTCGATACCGCAATTGTTGGAGACGACGGTGAGGTTCTTCACGCCCGAGTCGCGGATCGCCAGAATGAGCTGCTCGGGAATCCCGCAAAGCCCGAATCCACCGGCCATGATCGTCATGCCGTCCTTCAGAAGCCCAGCAAGCGCGGCGCGGGGATCGGGATAGACTTTTTGCATGCATTGTCCTGCTTTGAAAACGGGCCGACGCAGCGCAGAGCAATCCACGACGGCGGCGGCGTAATTTTCTAGCCTGCGGATGCGAAGCCTGCAATCTCTCAGCGCAGCGTGCGAGGAGACGCCCCCGACAGCAGGGCGATCTCGGCGATGAGTTTCTTGATGATAGCGCGGCCGAACGTGTTGAAGTTCTCGGCGACGAGGACGAACGCGCCAGGACCGCCAATGACGTTGTCTTGGTAATATTTTTCGAGGCCACCAGGCGGGTTGGTGTGCTCGGCATTCCACGGCACCGGCCGATCGCTTAGGATGACAAGCCCGTTGATGACAATCCCCTTCGCGACGGCTTCGTCGCGGGCAAGTTTCACGTCGTGGCCTGCATTGTTGGTGCCGTCGCCGGAGACGTCGATAGTACGCCGCGCAGTTTCGAACGGCGCACGCTCCAGCTGAGCAGCCGCGAACTCGATGCCGCCGCTGATCGAGGTACGGTCGGCGAACGCACGCGGCAATTCCAGGAGCTGGTCGCCAAATTTACGCGCTGGCTCGGGGCCGTCGATGATCGTCCAGTCGATCAGGAGTTTCTGTGCGCCGAACCCCGACCATTCGACAAAGCAAACCGCGATGCGCTGATGCGGGCCGGATTTTATCGCCTCGAGCACGTGCGGGTCCGAGATCGCAGTCGCGTAGCCTTCGCGCTGCAGCAGGAATTTCGGATGGTCGACGCTGCGCGAGACATCCGACGACAGGACCAGCAGGAGATCGACTTGCTCCGCGGCAAATGTGGGCAACTGGAGCGCAAGCAACGCTGTCAGCGCCAGCATGCAGCGAACGAGTTTGCATCTCCCGCGCTGCATCATCTCTCCTCCATCACCTCGCCTTGGCCGAGGTCGTGCAACGCTGTTACGGCCTGCCGTGCAGGATAGCCGATCCGGTTGCCTTGTGCATGACGCAAGTCATGCGGCACTGGAACCCTACTCATCTCACCCGGCTTTATCCTCGCCGGGGTCTTAGGCCGCAAGCGCAAGCATGATGGAATAGAGCGCAGATTGACCCTCAAATCCGATGCCTGGCCTGTCGGAAAGCGTGAGGTAGCCTCCATCCAATTCCGCGTCGTCCGCAAACCCGCCGAAGGCGCCGAATACGCCGGGGTAAGATTCCGCCCCGCCAAGTCCGAACCCGGCTGCGATGGCGAGAGCCATTTGATTGCCGCCGTGCGGGAACAAGGTGCGGCGCGGCCAGCCGCGGCTTTCGAGCATGGCGACCGTGCGTGCATATTGCACGATGCCGTAAGCCTGCGGCGGATCGACCTGGATCACATCGTTGCGCTGCGGATGCAAGCCGCCGAAGCGCACGAGATTTTCCACGTCTTGCATCGAAAAGAGATTTTCGCCGGTCGCCAGCGGCGGCGCATAGCGGGCGGCAATTTCCGCGAGCAGTGCAAAATCGAGCGGATCGCAAGGCTCTTCGAACCAGCGCAGCCGGAATGGCGCCAGCGCCTGCGCGTAGGCGAATGCCTCGTCGCGGGCGAATTTTGAGTTGGCATCGACTGCCAGCTGCACATGCGCCGGCAGCATCGCTTTGACTGCTTCCACCCGCCGCACGTCTTCGGCGAGTGGCAGACCTCCAACCTTCATCTTCACCATGGTATAGCCGCTGTCGAGATGTCGGCGCATCTCGTCTTGCAGATCTTTTACGGTCTGGCCCGGTGCATACCAGCCACCGCCAACATAACAGAAGACCTTGCTCGCAATCTTGCCGCCGTTGTACCGCTCGGCCAACAGGCGATGGAGCGGTTTTCCGGCAATCTTGGCGACTGCATCCCAGACCGCGACCTCGATCGTCCCGATGCCGATCGAGCGCTCGCTGTGCCCGCCCGATTTTTCCCGTTGCATCATGACGGCGAGAATTTTTGCCGGATCGAAATTCTCCTGGTTCTCGTCGAGCAGTAATAGCGGATCGGCATTGAGGATACGCGGGATGAACCGCGCGCGCATGGCCGCACCGCAAGCGTAACGCCCGGTCGAGTTGAAGGCGAAACCGACGACCGGCCTGTGCTCGCGCACGACGTCCGTGATGACCGCCACGACCGAGGTCGTCATCTCGGAGAAATCGAAGCTCGAATTGCGCATGTCGGACTTCACCGGGGCGGCGCATTCACGGATGTCGACGATACGCATGGGGTTTTTTCCAATTCCTGTTACAGTCGCGGCAGCCAGCTCGATAAAGCTGCGGCCTTTTTGTCGCGCGCAGGAGCCGACGGGTACCAGCGACGTTATTACTTCAGCAGTTCGCGCCTCGCGTGAGGCGTAGCAACCCCGATCCACAAGAGGAAATGACCATGGCCGTCAGCGATCGTTTCGAGGTTCCCCCTGAAATGCGGGCGCTTGCCGAAAAAAGTGTCGAGCAGGCGAGGCAGGCCTTCGACGGCTTCATTTCGGCGGCGCATCAAGCCATGAGCGCATTCGAAGGTCACGCCGAGACCGCCCGCAAAGGCGCTAGGGATGCCACTGAAAAGGCAATGGCTTTTGCCGAGGATAACATCGCGAGCGCTTTTGAGTTTGCGCAAGATCTGGTGTGGGCGAAGGACATGCAGGACGTGCTTCAGGCGGACTACATCCGGCGGCAAATGCAGGCACTCACGGAGCAGGCCAAGGACCTGGGCGAGAGCACGAGTAAGGCCACAAAGGACCCGGAGCCGCCCCGCTGAGCGGACGGCGCTAGATCAGCGTTTCGCCGGAAAAAGAGCTGATCCGAACGAGACTTATTGTGCGGCGCAATATTTCTGTTGCATTGCACCAAAAGCGATACTATATCGTTGCTCCAGACGGCGGTGGCGTTTGCGGTCTTGAGGACGGCGGCCACCGAGCCGCTGTCCATAAGACACGGACCAGCGCCGGGGCAGGTCCGTGCAAATTCGAACTGCCCAACTTCGAGATTCCCAAAATGGAAATCCCCGCCGCCTTCCGCGAAATCGCCGAGAAGAGCGTCTCGCAGGCGAAGGAAACCTACGAAAAGATGAAGTCGGCCGCCGAGGAGGCAACCGATGTGCTCGAGGACACCTACGCAGCGGCGACGAAGGGCGCCTCCGACTACGGTCTCAAGGTGATCGAGGCCGCGCGCGCGAACACCAACGCC
>DATFQX010000255.1:0-4365 GCA_035263865.1 Xanthobacteraceae bacterium | reverse complement strand
AACCCGTTCGCCGAAAATGTTCAGGAGGAGGCCAATCTCAAGGCTTTCCGCGAGGCGCTGCAAAAGCTCGGCTGGAACGATGGCCGCAGCGTCCGTATCGACCAACGGTGGAGCGGAGCCGACCCCGCTCGCATCCGCGCCCATGCCAAGGAGCTCGTGGGCCTCAATCCGGATGCAATCCTGGTCAGCACTGCACTGGCGTTGCAGCCCATGCAACAGGAGACCCGCAGCATCCCGATCGTTTTTACTCGGATTGTCGATCCCGTCGAGGCCGGCTTCGTTGCCAGCTTGGCGCGCCCGGGCGGCAACATCACCGGCTTCACTCCGGCCGAATCTTCTGTGTTCGGGAAATTGCTGGACGTGTTCAAGGAGCTCGCGCCTCGCATCACGCGCGTGGCGGTCATTTTCAATCCGGACCAGGCCCCGCAGGCGGGAATATTGCGCGCAATCGAAACGGCGGCCCCCTCCCTCATGATGCAGGTGACGTCGGCTCCCGCTCGAGATGCCGTCGACCTCGAGCGGATCATTGATGAGTTTGCGCGCGAGCCGAACAGCGCCCTGGTCGTGCTACCAAATCCCGTCACCGACGGTAGTCGTAAGCTGATTATCGCGATGGTTGCCCGACGCCGCGTGCCCGCGGCCTACGGATACCGACATTTCGTGGCTGACGGCGGTCTGATCTCCTACGGGGTCGATCTAGCCGAGCAGTACCGGCAGGCGGCCTCCTACGTCGATCGCATCCTCAGGGGCGAGAAGCCCGGCGACCTGCCGGTGCAGGCGCCCACCAAATACGAGCTAGTCATCAATCTCAGGACCGCGAAGGAGCTTGATATCGATGTGGCCGCCACGCTCATCGCCCGCGCTGACGAGGTGATTGAATGATGAGACGGCGCGAGTTCATCACGCTGCTCGGCGGCGCGTCGGCGTGGCCGCTCACGGCGCGCTGAGGAGGCGTTGATCGTGCCGATCCGAGCAATCCTCGAAGGAGAACACGGCCCCCTATTCGGAGCGGCAGAAATTGCGGCGCTGACTGCGGCTTTCGATGCCGCGCTACGCAAGCTCGATTTGGTTGATCGAGACGATCCGGCAGCCATCGTCATCGCCAAGCTAATTGTGATTGCAGCGAGGAAGGGCGAGCGGGACCCGTCGCGACTTTGCGACCGCGCCGTAACGCTCTGGCGAAATAGGTGACCGCCACCCGGCTGGGTGATCCGCCAAGCCAAAAATCAGTTTGCGATGCCGACATTTTCGTGGGCAGCGGCATGGCACTGCTCATAATTTTGGTGGGCCAGGTGCTCTGGAGTTAGGCGGCGGCTCAATCCCCGCGCGTAATCGAATCGACGTAAGCAACGGCCTCCTCTTCACTTGAGAAGTGTCTTAACCCACCATCTCTTAGCTTGAGCACTACCCCATTTTCGCCGACAAGATAGCTGTATCCGCGATAGGTGCCGGGTGTGTCTGCTTGCGCAGCAGTTTGCGGGTGCTGCTCCTGAAACTGTGCCATCTGGGTCTCAAGCAGCTTTCGGCTCCATACGACCTGCCTCTCAAGCAAGTTTCGGCTCCATGCGAGCTCTGCAAGTATTCTCGCAAGTGCTACGGTGATTATTGAAAAACCGACGAGGAGGATTCCGAGTACCTCAGGGATTGCACCTCTCGACCAAGCAACGACACCGACGCCGCCGATGAACTCCAATGCCGCGAAGATGTAGAGCATGACGACCATGGCTCTCTCCGCCTCTTACTCAAAACCGAGCGCTCATTGAGGACCGCAGCGACCAGGATGACAGCGGTTCTTGCATTGTCGTCACCGCTCCACATCTTTCAGCCGATCAACGATCATTTGGCGGTGCTTCTCGAAGACGCGGAGGCTTTCCTCCCAGGTCTTCAGCGTCCCCTTGGCCCACAGCGTGTTTTGACCTCTTTGCTCTGCCTGCTGGATGACCTGACGTTGGCGCTCAATGCGGGCTTTGCATTCGGCTATGTGCCGATCAGCTTGGACCAAGTGCTCGCATTCGTTCATCCCCGACACCAGGGAGGTAAACAGAACTGGAACGGAAGGGGATGAGCATACATGCTGCAAACGCGGGCGAAATCGCTCCATTGCATTCTTGAATAAAAACTTAGCTCGCCCTTGCCCCCGCCATTCAAGAGCTACGGGCGGCCGGTTGTGAGTCACTGCGGGCCATCGCTGCGGGGCTGGAGGGGCGTGGCATTCCAGCGCCACGCGGTGGGAAGTGGTCTTCGCGCGGGCGCAGGCCTATCCGGGGCGGCCGGTGCGCATCATCGTGCCGTTCGCTCCGGCCGGTTCGACCGACGTCGTCGCGCGTCTGATCGGTCAATGGTTGTCGGAGCGGCTCGGTCAGCAATTTGTTATCGAGAACCGACCGGGCGGCGGCGGCAATATCGGGACCGATGCGGTCGTGCGCGCATCGCCGGACGGCTATACGCTGCTCATGGTCGGCGGTTGGAACGCCATCAACGCCACGCTCTATGACAAGCTTAGTTTCAATTTCATCCGCGACATCGCGCCGGTCGCCGGCATTAACCGGGAGCCCTACGTCATAGCGGTACATCCATCGGTTCCGGCCAAGACCGTTCCCGAACTCATTGCCTACGCGAAAGCCAATCCGGGCAAGATCAGCTTGGCATCGGCCGGCAGTGGGACGCCGTCTCATGTCTCTGGCGAGCTGTTCAAGATGATGGCCGGCGTCGACATGATTCACGTGCCCTACCGCGGAGGCGGGCCGGCGTACAATGATCTGCTCGGTGGGCAGGTGCAGATCATGTTCGCCACCACTGTCGCAACGATTGGGCATGTCAACGCTGGTAGGCTGCGCGCACTGGCGGTAACGACCGCGACGCGCTCGGAGGCGCTGCCGGACATCCCGACCGTCGGTGAGTTCGTGCCGGGCTATGAGACGAGCCTCTGGCTTGGCCTCGGCGCACCTAAGGGCACGCCAGCAGCGATCGTCGACAAGCTCAACAAGGCAATTAACGCTGGCCTCGCCGATCCCAAGATCAAGGCGCGGCTCGCTGACCTCGGCGGCACGGTGCTTGCGGGTTCGCCCGCTGACTTCGCCGAGCTGATCGCCGAAGAAACCGAGAAGTGGGGCAAGGTGGTGAAGTTCGCGGACATCAAGCCGCAGTGAGCCGAATTAACAGCCAAGTATTCCGTAACATCCGTTCCGCGAATGCGTCCCCGACCGCTGTGGTCCATTCACGTCACGCGCTTTCATCTCCGCCAGCAGCTCGCCGGCGCGCCGCTCGGCCCGCAACCGAATTTCCGTTGCGGTGTGCGTGCCGGACTTGCGAAATTTTCAACAAGGCGCATCTTTGAAAGAGAGGCATTGCAATGGTGGAGCTCCTTACCTTTGAACCCCCGCAGCGCGACGCGGAAACGACCCGCCTTCGTGAAGACATTGCTAGACAGAGCACGACCATTGAACACTTGCGGCACGAGCTAGCTGAGGAGCGGGCAGCCCGCCAAGCAGCCGAGAAGCAGCTCGATCGCCAACGACGCGAGCGGCGGCAAGACGACCCGCGAGGCGGCGATGGCGGCGTTCGCTTTGCGCCTTGAGGGCCGTCTCCTCCCCGCGCGCGGGGCCGCGCAACGAGCGCGGCCCTTCCCACTGCGGCGTAGCTACCCCGTTCTTGTGTTGCCCGCCATGGGCGCTCTTCTGCACCGACGCGCGTACCGGGTTCCTGCGGGCACGAAAACACCCCGGGGCGCAAGGGCCCTTTGGCCTCGCGCGGCCCTGCCCCTTTCCACCCCGAAAACGCGGTCGTTGCTAGCTCAATTCGCGCCAGATCGTTGCCGGGATCAACTCCCCAAGTGCCCGGTCATGCAGTCGCACGGGATCACGCTCTCCTTCCATCGCGAGATGGCAGATTCGTCGCGCGAGCTCGTTGGGTCTGATATTGCTGCTGCCGTTAGTCTTGAGAGTTATCCACGCTTCATCAAAGGCGGTTTCCAAGACTACGAGGGTCTCGGGATCAAACGATCCACTGCCGATTCCAAGCATGTTTCCTCTCCACGATTCGAGGTTGCTAGGAAACAACGTCTTTGAGCCTCCCCCAGAAAGTAGTCGAATTTTTGGAATTACCTGGCAGTTCGCGCGAGTAGCTGTATCTTAACGCCGCCCACCGGGGAACTTGCCAACATCGAGTGCGAAAGCGCAGAAGCAGCGCTGGCGACCCTGCTGATCGGCGGGCGTGAAGTCGCCGTGATCTTCGCGGACGTCCGTCTTCGGGGCGTCATGGACGGCATTGATCTAGCGCGCGAGGTGAAGATGCGCTGGCCGCTTCTTCCGGTGATCCTCACTTCGGGATATCCGCGCGAGAGCGGCGGCGAACTCCCGCCAGGTG
>DATFQX010000254.1:0-3434 GCA_035263865.1 Xanthobacteraceae bacterium | reverse complement strand
TGGGGACAAGACGCTTGTGTACGTGACCGGCGGCGGCGCCTGGGCAAAAATCGACGCCTCCGAATGGCTAACCACCAACCCGATTGCGACCGGCCACCAAGAGAGCAGCACGCGCAGCGGTTGGACCGTCGGTGGCGGCATCGAATACGCGCTGGGCTACGGCTGGTCGGTCAAGAGCGAATTCCTCTACGCCGACTTCGGCACTTTCCAAACGTTCACCAGCCCGCCGTTCGGCGCGGCGGGCATCGAGCCGCGAGACGTCAAGGTCAAGGATTACGTCTGGCGCGCCGGCATGAACTACAAGTTCTGGTAATCACACCACAGAGTATTGCTGACGACAGGCCCCGGGGTTCGCTCCGGGGCCTTGCTTTGGCGCAGCTGCGCCGCAGCGCATCCGAGACTAGCTATGGCCAAACTGCCCACGTGGCGCTGAAGACGCTTGGTTATGGCTAACCCTTGGCGCGCAACAGCCGTCCGCGCTCCCGCTCCCAGCTGCGCTTTTTTTCGGTTTCCCGCTTATCGTGCAGCTTCTTGCCACGCGCGAGCGCAAGCTCGAGCTTGGCGCGGCCTTTCTCGTTGAAATACAGCTTAAGCGGCACCAGCGTCATGCCCTCGCGCTCGACGGCGCCTACAAGCTTGTTGATTTGGCGGCGGTGAAGCAGGAGCTTGCGCACGCGCTTTGGCGCATGATTGAAACGGCCCCCCTGCAAGTATTCCGAAATATTGGAGTTGATGAGCCAGATCTCGCCGCCGCGTGTATCGGCGTAGGCTTCGGCGATCGTCGCCTTGCCTGCACGCAGCGATTTCACCTCGGTGCCGGTAAGGGCGATGCCGGCGTCGAAGGTCTCACCGATCTGGTAGTTGAAGCGCGCCTTCCGGTTCTGGGCGACCACACGTATCTTGCTGTCCGTTTTCATTGTGCCGCAAGCCCTCCAGCACCGTGAGGCGTGCGCGTACCGGCGCGAAACCGATAACGGAGGAACGGCGCACTCCCAATCGCCTCCCCTGGAACCCCGCATCTGCCGCAGGGGCCCACGTTTTTGAACTGCCTCCGCATGGGAATTTGGCCGCCCGGACGCGATCACTCCTGCCTGCGCTTGAGCAGGTCGCGGATTTCCGTGAGCAACATCTCCTGCCTGGTCAATGCAGGCGCCTGCGGCTCGGAGTGTATGAGTTGGTTCATCAATCTGACGACGAGGAACAAAATCCAAGCTATGATGATGAAGTTGATGACGACGGTGAGGAAATTGCCCCACGCCAGAACCGCCCCTTGTTTTTTGGCTTCAACCAGCGAATCCGCCGTGACCTTCGAAGAAAGCGGGATGAAGTAGTTCGAGAAATCGAAGCCTCCGGTCACGGCGCCGATGATGGGCGACAAGATATCCCCGACCAAGGAGTTGACGATCGCGCCAAATGCGGCCCCGATGATGACGCCGATGGCAAGATCGACGGCGTTTCCCCGCAGTGCAAATTTCTTGAATTCGTCGAGCATATGTCGCTCCTGAGTTCAGGTGGTCGGCGGCTGGCTGGTGTCACTCCCCGACCGGTCATCCTGCGCGGGCGCGAGTGTGGCGACGGGTCGTCGATGTCAGCTATGCATTGTAACGCCGGGGAAGGTTCTACCGCCGCCGGACCCGCTAATGCATAGCGAGATACTAGGTCGGCGGCCTGGCGGTCGTTGACCTAATCGCCCTTTGGACTAGCCCTACGACCTAGTTGATCAACCCGGCGTGGACCATCGCCTCGCGCACGGCGGCTTTCGTCTTCTCCGCCAATCTCACCATCGGCAGGCGGACCGTATCCGCGCATTTTCCCAGAACTGACAGGGCGTATTTCGCCGGGGCTGGGCTGGTCTCCAGGAACAAGGCCGTGTGCAACGGCATCAACTTGTCCTGGACCTTAAGCGCCGCTCTGTAATCGCCTCTCAAGCAGGCATCTTGAAACTCAGCGCAAAGCCGCGGCGCCACATTCGAGGTAACGGAGATGCACCCGTGCCCGCCATGGGCCATGAAGCCCAGCGCGGTAGCGTCTTCCCCCGACAGCTGATTAAACCCCTCCCCCATGGCCGCGCGCTGCTGAGAGACGCGCGCCACATTTGCCGTCGCGTCCTTCACACCTGCGATGTTGTCGAGCTCGAACAGCCGTTTCATCGTCTCGACCGACATGTCGATCACTGAGCGCGCTGGGATATTGTAGATGAGGATAGGAATCCCAACTGCATCGTTGATCGCTTTAAAATGCTGGTAGAGGCCCTCCTGCGTTGGCTTGTTATAATAGGGCGTGACCACCAGCACCGCATTCGCACCCATTTTCTCTGCATGTCGGGCGAGCTCGATCGCCTCTGCCGTAGAATTCGACCCGGCCCCTGCAATAACCGGAACGCGCCCCTTCGCCTGCTCAATGCACCATTCAACAGCCTGCCCGTGTTCCTCGTGCGAGAGCGTCGGACTCTCTCCCGTGGTACCTACCGGCACCAGGCCGGCAGTGCCCTCCGCGATCTGCCAATCCACAAGGCCGCGAAAAACCTTCTCGTCGAGCGCGCCGTTACCGAAGGGGGTCACCAACGCGGTAAACGAGCCGCGAAAGCTCGTTCTGGCGGTCATGATGCAATCCTCTGAGTCGTCAAGGGACAGCGAGCCGATGCCCTATTGCACCGACCAATTGCAACCTCCACAGCTCCGCAGCGGAAGGCCAAACTTTTGTTACCGGACGCCCGGACGTGAAGAAAATCCGACCCCCTCCCTGCCGCCTTTTCGCCGCGGTCCGGGTTGATGGTCCGCAGCTTAGCCCTTCATCAAGGTTCTATCAAATAAGTATTCATATGCCCGCAAACGATAAGCGGAAGTGACCTTGATCATTCATATGCGCATTCGACTTCTAGCCGGCCTCGTTACAAGCGTGGCCCTCCTCGTCGTGCCGGCAGTCGCGGACAGCATACCGCTGCCGAAACCGCGGCCCGAGCGCTCCTCCGCGAAGGACCCCTCGTCAGCCCCCGCAGCTGCACATTCTGCGGCCCCTGCGGCGCGTTTCACACTCGCCGCAAGCGATTTCGCCTCCGCAACCGATATCGCTGCTTTGCGAGAAGCGGTCACGGCGGTGCGCAGGGGCAAGACGACACAAGCCGCCGACCTACAGACGACGATTGTAGACCCTGTTGCCCGTAAGCTCGTGGAATGGACCATCCTGCGCAGCGATGACACCCAGAGCATTGATGTCAGCCGCTACATGGCGTTCATTACCGAGAATCCGACTTGGCCATCGATCGCCCTGCTACGCCGCCGCGCCGAGGCGACGCTGTGGGCGGATCGCCTTGATCCCGCCTTCGTGCGTGCATTCTTCGGCAAAGAACCTCCCACAACGACCAAGGGTAAATTCGCCCTCGCCCGCGCGCTGCTGCTACAAGGCCATCGGGCGAGCGCGCAAAGTTTGGTGCG
>DATFQX010000253.1:0-3160 GCA_035263865.1 Xanthobacteraceae bacterium | reverse complement strand
TCACCAGCCTGCTCGACCACGCGATGGGCTGGCGCGAGCGTGCTGACGAATTCGCCGATACGCTGAAGATCGCCTCGATCTTCAGCAAGTACACACTCGACCGCTATGGCGGTCACTTCTACGCCAAGGCGCAGAACTTGCGCCGGCGCGTGCGTGCGGGTTACGACGCTGTGCTTGCGACGCACGACCTTCTGCTGCTGCCGACGGTGCCGATGAAGGCGACGCCAATTCCCGGCAAGGACGCAACGCCCCAGGAGATCACGCAGCGAAGCTGGGAGCCGACCCGCAACACGTGCCCGTTCAACGTCACCGGGCATCCGGCGATCAGCGTACCATGCGGGATGGAGGACAGCCGACCCATCGGGCTCATGCTAGTGGGCCGCCACTACGGCGAGGAGACGATCTACCGCGCCGCCGCCGCCTTCGAGCGCTCGGGCGACTGGACGACATTCTGACTGGGACTCGCGGAGAGTCGATGTAAGCCTCCCGCGCGGAGCATCGGTGGCCTTTTGCGCAGATCGGTGCTTAAATCCCGATTGCCGGTTCTCATCGCGACGTGGTGTCCGTCATGCTCAACCGCCGCCGTACGCTCCAGACTGGTATTGCAACGCTACTATCCGCCGCTGCTCCGCTGGCTGCCTTTCCGCAATCGAAACCGCGCGTCAAAGTTCGCTACAACGAGGTCGTGCGCTCGATGCTCTACGCGCCGGCCTATGTGGCAATCGCCAAGGGCTACTTCGATGAGCTCGGGCTCGACGTCACGCTCGCGACCGCACAAGGCGGCGACAAGTCGGTGGCGGTCATGTTGTCCAACCAGGCCGACATCGCGCTCATCGGCCCGGAATCGGCGATCTACGTCCAGAGCAGCGACTCGCCCGTCAAGATCCCGATCTTCTGCGGGCTGACCTCGACGGACGGCTTCATGTTGATCGGGCGCGAGAAGGTCGACAAATTCGACTGGAAGACGCTCAAGGGCAAGGAGATCCTGGGCTTCCGGCCCGGCAGCACGCCGCTCCTTTTTCTCGAGGCGGCGCTGCGCCAGAACGGGCTCGACCCGCAAACCGACGTCAAGCTCATGAACAATGTCGGCATCCCGGCGCGCGTGGGCTCGTGGCTGGCGGGGCAGAACCAATACGCGATCTTCATCGAGCCGGACGCCTCGCAGCTCGAGCTCGACGGCAAGGCGCATTTCCTGGCGTCGATCGGCGAGACCGTAGGCTTTGCCGACTACACGACCTTCATGGCGACTGACAAATACATCCGCGAGAACAAGGAGACGCTGCAGAACTGGACCAACGGGATCGCCAAAGGCATGGCATGGACGGCGCAAGCGCCGATCGCGGAGCTGGTGAGCACGATTTCCCAGTTCTTCCCGGCGGTGAAGCCGGACGTTCTCGCCCACGCCGGTGAACGCTATCGCCGGCTCAAGATCTGGAAGACCTCGCCTGTGATTGAGCCGGCAGCGATGGAAAAATTCCAAGACATTCTAGTGCAAGGCCACGTGCTCGAGTCGAACAAGCGCGTGAAGTTTGCCGACCTGGTCGTCACCGAGTTCTTCAACAAGGCGAAGTGATCCGTGGCGGCACCGTCAGGCGCCGCCGCGCCGAAGGTCGAGCTGCGCAACGTCAACCTGCGGTATTTCGGTCTCGAGGGCGAAACCGAGGCGCTCAAGGACGTCTCGATCTCGATTGCGCCGGGCGAATTCGTTGCCATCATCGGGCAGAGCGGCTGCGGCAAGAGCACACTCTTGTCGCTGATCTCTGGCATCCTCATGCCGACCGAGGGCACGGTACTGGTCGACGGTAAGCCGGTGACCGGGCCGAGCCGCAAGGTCGGCTACATGCTGCAGCAGGATTACCTATTCGAATGGCGCACCATCCTCGAGAACGCGGTGCTGGGCGCGGAAATCCAAGGCGCCGACATGGCCAAGGCACGCGAGCGCGCAACCGCGCTGCTTACCCGTTACGGGCTCGGCCAGTTCCTGCACCACCTGCCGCGGCAGCTCTCGGGCGGCATGCGCCAACGCGTGGCGCTCGCGCGCACGCTGTGTACGGAGCCTGACGTCGTGCTGCTCGACGAGCCGTTCGCGGCGCTCGATTCACAAACGCGGCTGGCGCTCTCCGACGAAGTCGCCGTGATCCTGCGCCGGGAGAAGAAGACCGCAATCCTGGTGACCCACGACATTGGCGAGGCGGTGAGCATGGCGGAGCGGGTAATCGTGCTCTCGCGCCGGCCCGGACGAGTGAAGTCCGATCATGCGATCCGCTTTGCGGCAGCTCACGGGGCGCGCCTGTCGCCCTTGGCGGCGCGCAACGCGACCGAATTCAACGGCTATTTCAACACGCTGTGGCAGGAGCTCGAAGTCCATGTCGAAGGTTGAAGCGCTGACGGTCGCCTCCCCGAGCCCGCAATATATTGCCTGGCTCGCGCGCGAGCGGCGCGGCCACCTCATCGTGCGCTTAACGCAGCTCGCGGTCCTCGTCGTGTTTCTGGTGCTGTGGGAGGTGCTGCCGAAGGCGCTCATCGTCAATCCGGTGCTGACGAGCTATCCCTCCGCGCTGTGGCCGACTTTCGTCGAACTGCTCAAGGCGACGCCGCAGCAGGCGAGCATTCTTACCCACGCCTGGGCGACGGTGCTTGCGACCGTGCTCGGATTCACCGGCGCCATGGTGCTGGGCACCGCGCTTGCCGCGGCGCTGTGGTGGTGGAACACGCTTTATAAGGTGCTCGATCCCTACCTCGTCGTCGCCAATGCTATGCCGAAGACGGCGTTCGTGCCGATCTTCTACATCTGGCTCGGCGCCACCTTGTCGATCTACGGCATGTCGCTTGCAATTTCCGTGTTCATCACCATCCTGATGATCTACTCGGGTTTCCAAGGCATCGATCCCAACAAGATCAAGCTGGCGCAGACGTTCGGCGCCACCAAGGGACAGATTCTGCGAAAGGTCGTGTTGCCCGGCAGCGTGCCGACCTTGGTGGCCGCGCTCAAGGTCAATGCGGGGCTGTCGCTGGTAGGTGTCGTCGTCGGCGAGTTTCAGTCGGCCAATCTGGGGCTCGGCTATCTCATCCAGTACGGCGCGCAGATTTTCAAGATGAACATCGTGATGACCGGAATCACCATCCTCGCCATCGTGTCCTCGCTGATGTATCTCGCGAT
>DATFQX010000252.1:0-3778 GCA_035263865.1 Xanthobacteraceae bacterium | reverse complement strand
CGCGGAGCAGGTTCTGCGGATGGTTCTCCTGAAAATAGCCGCCGCCGATTTCGGCCGAAGGGATCTGCGCCGTTATGCCGAGCACCGGTACTCGCGACCGGTTGGCAGTCGAAGAGACCATTGATCAGGTGCAGATTACCTGGCCAGCAACTGCCGGCGCAGACCGCAAGCTCACCCGTCAGATGCGCCTCCGCGCCCGCCGCAAAGGCAGCAACCTCCTCGTGCCGAACATGCACCCACTCGATCTTGCCTTGGCGGCGGATGGCGTCGGTCAGCCCGTTCAGGCTGTCCCCGACAATGCCGTAAATCCGCTTGATGCCGGCCGTTGCGAGCGTCTCCGCGAACTGATCAGCGACAGTTTTTGCCACTTTTGTCCTCCCTTTACGGACGCTTCGGGACATTTCTTTTTTGGCCCGCCGGCGCAGGCGGCTAAATCGCCGAGCGTTTCTCCCGGGCAAAAGCATGAACTCATCGGCCATCGAGACAAAGTGAAATCGGGTCAGGAAGCGTAAAACGGCGCAAGTCTTGTGGGCGCCACCTCAGTCGTGCTTACCGCGCCCTTGTGCCTATGCCTTTGGCCGCACGATGAGCAAGGTGCGGTCGAGGGCGGGCGCGAGCGCGTTAAGCGCGGTTTGCGGCGCCCGCACTCGGTATGAGACGTGCTGCTCGAAGATCAGCACGAAGGTTATATCACCTGGAGCGAGTTCGAGAGAACCAGCGTAGATTACCAACAATGCGACCGACAAAGGCACCGCGGTCACCGGGAGCGGTATCAGGTCGAGAGCTGCTCTTGGCGGGGCTTTTGCGCTGTGGTCATTGCGGAAGCCACCTGACATAGTGCATCTTTCCGTTCAGAATCCGGGGAGCCGGAGGGTTTTATCCTCTTGAAAGCGCTTGTAAAACTTCGGGCGGCGGCCGACGATTTCGCGGACGCCTATCTTGACGGCCTCGCTGTCGAGCGCCGCAACAGGTATCTGCCACGGCGCGGAATGCATGAGCTGAGTTGCAGGAAGCACACCCTTGCGGATGAGCTTGTGAACTGAACGAAGGCAGATGCCCAGCCGCATCGCCGCCTCGTCGGCGCTGACCGTTTTGGCCCGCGGTAACGTCGGGTCGAAGGGTGCGATGCCGAGCCGCTCTCGAAGATCGCGCACACGAAGGGTGGTCCAGGCTTGCCCGTCGGCAGGTTTGCATCGCATCCGGTTCATCGTCACCGCCACCTCCCGGTCGGGCCATTGGCCGCCAAGCCTGCGAATGACCTCGACTGGGCTGGGGTGGCGATCCGCCGGGTATCGCCCAGTGCGGACGCGCGAGACGCGCAGCTCAGTGTGACGACCGCCGTTCCAATGGATCGTCACAATCGCCTGGTTGGTCGCGTCATCGCGGTTGAGCACGACTTCCCGGATCAGGATGTGGGTAATCCGCTGCTTGGTTCGGGCGTCGGTGCCCGGAGCGTTCCAGGTGGTCGGCAGGTCGCGGGCGAGCGCTATCAGCGCTGCTCGATCAACCTTCGGGCGCAGCGCGACAGCGGCATCGTGCCGGGCGATGCGGTCCTCGAGATCGGCGACACACTCCAACGCTGTGTTCCAGCGGGTTTCGAGTTCGCGCGCCACCAGACGCTTAGCCGGGTCGACGACCTCGTAGCGACGGGCGGCCAGGGCAGCTTCATAACGTGCTTCCTCAAGCTCCCGGCAGAGCGCCTGTCGGATCTCATTGTCGGCCTTCACCGATTGATTGGCAGCCTGGATCGCGGCTTCGATGGCGTGTTCCGAGACGGCCTCGACGATCTGCGCAGTAACAGCACGATCAATCCGGACACCGCCGATGCCAGTGCACAGCCATCCGCTGCCGATGTGACTGTCGTCGCCGCGGCATTGGTAGCGATGAGCATGGCCGGATTGCGTGCCATAGCACACCCGCATCGTGCGGCCGCAACGGGCGCAGCGCACAAGGCCCGTCAGCAATGCCCGACCGCCGCGCGCTGATTTGCGATCGGTTCGGGGTAGCATATGAGCATTCTCCGAGATTAGTTTCTGGTTCGCCTCGTACTGTTCCCAGCTGATGTAGCCGGGGTGGTGATCGCGCAGCAGAACGTTCCATGCAGCCATTGGCTTCGAATGGCCGGTGCTCCTGCGGGCGCGTCCGTCGACGATGCGCGTGCGTTGCGTTGTCCGGCCGAACACATAGGCGCCGGCATAGATCGGATGCCGGAGGATCTGCAGCACGGTGTGATAAGCTGCCGGCCGCCACGCAATCCTGCAGACGCTGAGATTGCGTCGCGTGACCGGCAGTTGCAGCGCTGCATCCTGCGCCCAAAGCAGGACCTGCCGAGCGCTGCCGAGCTCCTGGAACTTGTCGAACAAGAGCCGGATGACCCCGCTGACCCGCTCGTCTGGGTCCATCTCGATCTGCCCGATCTCATTCCACCAATAGCCGGGCGGGAGGACGAACTGCAGTTCGCCCCGCAGCGCCTTGGAATCCCGTGCCGCAAGCCCGCGCTGCCGCAGGAGGTTCAATTCATATTCAGACATGGTGCCCTTCAGCCCCAAAAGGAGCCGGTCGTTGACCAATCGCGGATCGTATGTGCCGTCTGGATCGATCACCAGCGTCCCGACGAGGGCGCACAAATCGATCAGGTGGTGCCAGTCGCGGCCGTTCCGGGCAAGGCGGGACGCCTCGATGCAAAACACCGCGCCGACCGAGCCCGAACAGACCGAGGCCACCAACTTCTGGAAACCAGGGCGCTCCACCAATCCGGACCCGGAGCGACCGAGATCGTCATCAATCACTGTGACGGCGGCGAATCCATATGCGCGCGCCGAATCGGCCAGCGCGTATTGACGCCGCTGGCTCTCCCGATGCTCAGCAACCTGCCCCGGGGTCGACTGGCGGATGTAGACAACGGCGCCGCGGTCAAGGTGCTCACGCGTGATCTTGGGATGCATCACATGCCTCGCGCTCGGCCGGCATCGCATTGTTTTGTCTGCCGAGGGCTTCGAGAAGCAGGTCGCCTAACGCCTGCAGCAGCTCCTGCGGTGCCACCGCCAACCGAAGTTGGCTTCCGCTGCGGACGAGATCGAGCACGAGTTGATTGCTGGAACGACGTTTCATCTGAACCCTCCATTGTCATCGAGGAGGTCAATGATCCGTCGGCGGGTCGGCCGGGCGAATGACTGTCGAGCATGGCCCGAAGCTCCGTCAACGCGGCAATCGCGAGCCTCGGGCTGCCGGACGACATCGCCGCGCACACTGCAACATCGCACATCCACGCCGGGACCTCGCGCGAGAGCCCAGGCCGCACCTCGATGTAAAGGATCTGACGACCGGCACGTCCCTGTCGGCCATAGACGCGGACGCGTTGACCGTGCAGCGGGTGCCACGGGTACGCTACTACAACAAATTGCGATCGGTATGCTGAATGACGTGCAGTGTGGGCGCAAACTACATGTACGGTATTGGGGCGGTCGCGGCACCAATGCACGCTACCTTTGTAAGGGCGACTATGATGGTGGCGGGCAGTATTGCATCGGCTTTGGTGGCAGCGCGGTAGACCGCCGGGTAGGTCAAGAACTCCTAAAGGTGATCGCGCCTTTAGGGGTGGAAGCCAGTCTGCAAGCGCTGGAAGAACTGAGCGCCGGCGGCGCCGCTCAACGTGCCGCCCTGTCCCGCAAGCTTGAGCAACTGGTGTATGAGGCCAGAAAGGCCTTCGAACAGTACGATGCGGTAGACGCTCGCAATCGGCTGGCGGCGAGCGAGCTGGAACGGCGATGGAACGAGA
>DATFQX010000251.1:0-8551 GCA_035263865.1 Xanthobacteraceae bacterium | reverse complement strand
GATCACCGCACAGCCGGTCCTACGTAACGGAACTTCTGCGCTCGCTTACCGGTGTCCACCTCGGTCGTGTAGATGTTACCATTTGAATCGACCGCCAAATTGTGGACCCAGTGAAACTCCCCCGCGTTGCGGCCGTTGCGGTCGAACGCGCCGACGATCTCTCCCTCGGTCCATCATGCCGCTGCGGGCGATCCGGCCGGGTGGCTGTGCTTCCTGAGCCGCAGTGCGAGCGCGATGAACAGGATGCCGAAGACAATCGAATAGCTTCCGATTACCCAGATCAGCCCAAGCGCGCCGGCCCCGGGTGAGATCAGCACGATCAAGCCAAACAGCACGGATAGAGCGCCGCCGAGGATCAGCATCCACTCGTTATCGATCTCCTTGCGCAGCTGGATCGCGCCGATGATCTCGAAAATACCGTGCACCAGCGCCCAGGCGCCGATGAACAGCACTAGCAGGATCGCGGTGATGCCGGGCCATGCGAAGGTGACGATGCCAGCAGCGATGCCGAGCAGGCCGACCACGACCAGCCACCACGTCGGGACCGGCTTGGCGCTTCCAGTGAAGGCGGCAACCAGCGAGATCACGCCGTCGACCAACGCGAACGCGCCATAGAGCAGCACCAGCGTCACCAGCGTCAGTCCGGGCCAGATGAACGCGAGCACGCCGAAAAGAACAGCTGCGATGCCGCGCAGCAGTAGCAGCCACCAGCACTTGCCCAGTGCGTGCAGCATCGGCCGATCAGGCAGCGAAGCAGTCATGTCACGAGCGGTCTGCATAATCTTGTCCTCCTCGGTTCACCTTGTGGATGTCCGGCAACCTCCACGTCTGGCCAAGCAGTGGGTTTCCCGGCACGCGCCGCGAGCGGCCACGCCGCCGCGCCGCCGAGCAGCGTGATGAACTCGCGCCGGTTGGATCGAGCCAACTGCATTCGGTCCCCACAGCCAAGCAGAATCCGAGCATAGCGAATCCGCAGGAATCAGTCAGCGGGCATCAACGGGGGGCAGAACAAGAATCGGGGAGAGCGCGCGAGAGAAGGCGTCGCCCGCGACCTAATTACGCCGCAGGCGCGCTGTCCGTGCCGCATCGCCCCACGTCGTCGCGAATGGGTCGTGCACACACAATCGAAAGAATATGATGGAGCGATCGTCAACCCGTTGCATTCGGAGGCAGCTTATGATCAGGACACTATCCCTGCGCGCCACGCTCGCACTGAGCGTTATCGCCATTGTGCCCGCACTGGTTGGTCCCGCGGCGGCGCAGGCGCAAAATCAGCACATGGAGGTCATTCACCATCCCGATTACGACAAGACCGTCTTCATGCCATTCGTACCGGCCATCAAAATCAAGAGCGGTAAGCTTCTTTGGCTCGCCGGCACGACGGCGCTGCCGGTCTATCATGATCATCCGCACAAGCGCGATCAGATCCAGCAATACATGGTCAACGATCTGGAAGCGCAGACCCGCGCAGCGATGGAAGGAATCAAGAAGACGCTGGATGCCTCGGGCGCTTCGTTCAAGGACGTCGTGCACTACTTTGTGTTTCGTGCACGGCCACGCATGGGCGACATCGGCAAGGCCAGCGCGGTAATCAACTCCTATTTTGCACCGTTCAATCACAAGCCGACCTCGACCAACGTCGCCGTGCTCGAGCTTGGCGAGCCGGAGCAGCTGATCGAAATCCAGATGGTTGCCGTCGTCGATTAGCCGCGGACGCGCACCGGATACTGCCGGGATCGATGCGGAGCCGAGGCGATTCGCGTCGGGCTCCGCTCACGCCGCTTTCGCCGGCTGCGCGCGCGCCGAGAGCGGGCACGCGGCGGCCGCGCCGCCGAGCAGCGTGATGAACTCGCGGCTCCTCATTCGATCACCTCGTCGGCGATCGCGAGGACGCCGGACGGAATTGTCACGCCAAGCGCCCTGGCGGTGGGCGAAGCCGGCTCAGCCAGCCGGACCGCGGCCGTAAATCACGGTTTCGTGTTAGTCGTGATACGCCATTTACCGCAGTGAATCGGCCAAACAATAGCTCATTGCGCCCTAATGCTAGCCGATTTGATGAACGGCCACCATTTCTCGACTTCGGCCTTATGGAAAATGGCAAACGCTTCTGGCGTCTGTTGTTCCGGCGACGGGGGTTCAACGCCTTGATCGCGAAGTCGTTGGCGAACCGCGTCATCGGTCAAGGCGGCTACGACCGCAGCGTTGATTTTGCCGATCACGTCCTTCGGCGTGCCCTTGGGTGCCCACATACCCATCCAAAACGGAATCGTCAGGTCAGACAGACCAACCTCGGCGGTCGACGGCACGTCCGGAGCCGCAAACCAGCGGCTGCGGGCGAAGACAGCGTAGGCTTTGAGCTGGCCGCTGCGAACTTGCCCGAATGTAGCGGTCGCCGCACCGAGATACATGTCGATGTGCCCCGCAATCAGATCTTGAAGGATCGGTGGGCCGCCGCGGTAGGGTATGAATTGAAATCGGGTGCCAGTTTTCTGCTGGAAGAACGTCCCAACGACCTGGTCGATTCCGCCGCTCCCAACCATGGCTGCTGATACTTTGTCAGGATTTGCCTTAAGCCACGCGATCAGCTCCTTAACGTCTTTCGGCGGCAGGTCCTTTCTTGCGACGAGCCAATAAGCGGTGGTCGCGAGCATGGCTACCGGCTCGAAATCATTCAATGGATGATATTGGATGTTGGGATAAGTCGCGGGACTCACCACGTGCGTGCCGAGATTGCCAATGCTGAGCGTGTAACCGTCGGGCGTGGCGCGCATGGCGCGGGCTGTGGCGACCGTCCCACCGGCTCCAGTAGAGTTCTCGACGACGATCGGCTGCCCAAGCGAACCCTTCATATATTCAGCGATCGTTCGCGCAATCGCGTCAGTACCGACCCCGGGAGGAAGCGGTACGATTAGCGTAATCGGACGCGACGGATAGGTCTGCGCGTGCGCCGCGAGCGGCCACGCCGCCGCGACGCCGAGAAGCGTAATAACGTCGCGGCGTCTCACTCAATTACCTCGTCGGCGATGGCAAGCAGCCCTGGCGGCACCTCGATGCCCAGCGCTCGCGCCGTTTGAATGTTGATGACGAATTCAAATCTGGTCGACTGCAGTGTCGGCAGGTCGGCGGGCTTCGCGCCTTTGAGGATTTTGCCGGTATAAACGCCGACTTGATGGAACATGTCCGTAATGTCGGTTCCGTAGCTCATCAGTCCGCCAGCAGTGACAAGATCGCGGATCGCATAGGTCGCCGGCATCCTGTCGCGCGCAGTTAGGGTGACCAATTGCGCGGCGCGACTACCTAAAAATGCATCGCCCGCAACGAAAAGGGCATCGGGGCGCTCGCGCTCAAAGGTGGCAAAGGCCGCGTTGATGTCGCCGATTGTCCCGGTGTTGAATATCTGGGTTTTCAGCCCGATGGTGGGGGCGGCTTCCTGCACATCCCGTATCGTTGTCGCGGCGACTGAAGGATTGCCCGGATTGATGAAGACGGCAACACGAGCAACCTTGGGCACCAGCTCATGCAGGAGGCGCAGTCGCTTGGCCACCACCTCATTCGCGAAAAAATTAATGCCAGTCGCGTTACCGCCCGGCCGAGCAAGGCTGGCGACAAGACCAAGCTGGACCGGGTCTTCGCCGACACCGAAGACGATCGGGATGCTTGCTGTCGCCGCTTTGGCCGCGAGCGCGAGTGTGGTGCCGGGCGTGGCGATCACTGCCACTTGTCGGCGCACCAGGTCTCCCAACAGTGCTGGCAGGCGATCGTATTGACCCTCCAGCCAGTGGTACTCGACCGTCACGTTCTGGCCTTCAACGTAGCCGGTTTCGTTGAGGCCTTTACGAAACGCGGCCGCATTCCGCGCGTTGGCCTCGGCCGACCCGTCTCGGATAAACCCAACCACCGGCCTCGCTGGCTGCTGCGCGCGTGCCGCTAGCGGCCACGCTGCCGCCGCGCCGAGCAGTGTGACGAACTCGCGTCGCCTCATCATTCGATCACCTCGTCGGCGCGGGCGAGCAGCGTCGGCGGCACGTCGAGGCCGAGCGCTTTGGCGGTCTGCAGATTGATGACGAACTCGAACCTGGTGGGCCGCACCACCGGTAGATCGGTAGGCTTGGCACCTTTGAGGATGCGGCCGGTATAGCTGCCGATCTGACGCCAAATGTCGGGAATGTTGGCTCCGTAGCTCATCAGGCCGCCGACTTCGACGTACTCGCGCGAAGTATAGATCGCGGGAATGGCATGGCGCGTCGCCAGCGTGACCAATTGAACCCGCCGGCTGAAGAACAACTCGTCCGCGTTGATCACGAGCGCAGGGGCGCGCTTTTGCACAATCGTCGCAAACGCCGCGTCCAGCTCGCCGTTGTTGCTCACCAGCAATACAGAAAGCTGCCGGCCTCCCTCGGTGGCGGCAGCCTTAACGTCCTGCACGGCCGAGTCGGTTGTGGCGCTCTTCGGATTAGCCAGCATGACAACATCGGCACTGCCAGCCATCAATTCCAACAGCAGTCCGAGCCGCTTTGGCCCCAGCTCGTTGGTAAAGTAGCTCACGCCGGTGACGTTGCCTCCGGGCCGATTGAGACTGGTGACCAAACCGAGCTTGACCGGGTCGGTACCAACTCCGAACACGATCGGGATTTCTCGAGTCGCGGCCTTTGCCGCGACTGTCGCTTTGGGGCTCCCCGGTGTCGCGATAACGGCAACCTGACGCTGGACCAGGTCGGCCGCCATTGCTAGCAACCGATCGGATTGATCCTGCGCTCCGCGACGGGTAGGTCTGCGCCGAAGCGATGCGCGAGACCGCGGGCAGCGCGGCAGCGCCCGCTGCGAGATGGAGAAAATTTCGGCGGGGAAGTTTCATAACATCCCTCTCGAAATGCCGGTGAAGCGACGGTTCAGTCCGCCTTGATGTTGGCCGCGCGGATCACCTTGCCCCATTTTTCGGCTTCCTCCTCAAGCCGCCGACTTCACGACTATCTCGGTAGCGATATTGGTGCCGGCGCCCGCCCGATTCTCGACGACGAAAGGTTGGCCGAGGCGCTCGGAGAGCTGTTGGCCGATCAGGCGCGCGACAACGTCAGCAGTGCCGCCGGGGGGATAACCGACAATGATGCGCACCGGCCGCGACGGATAGGCTTGCGCTCGCGCGATGCGCGACACAGCCGGCAGCGCGGCAGCACCCGCGGCCAGATGCAGAAAATTTCGGCGGGGAAGTTTCATGTGAACCTCCCTCTGTCTTAGATCACTCGATCACCTCGTCGGCGCGGGCGAGCAGCGTTGGCGGCACGTCGAGAGGCATTCGCCGAACGAACTTTATGGAGCTTCGCGAGGTCACTCCGGCTTCGCGCCAGAGAACTTGACCACCTTGCCCCATCAGTGAGTTCCTCCGCGCCAACCCGCATGCGGTCGAGGTCGTTCTCGCCCCAGCGATACTCGGTGCGAATATTGCGACCTTCCGCCCATCCAAGCTTCTGGAGGCCGTCGCGCAACGCTGAGAGGCGGTGCTGCGTTTCCGAATCATTCTCGGCTGTCGCCATCAGCACGCCGATGCGCCGCATCCGCTCGGGTTGTTGCGCGCGCGCCGCGAGCGGCCACGCGGCGGCCGCGCCGCCGAGCAGCGATATGAACTCGCGGCGCTTCACTCGATCACCTCGTCGGCGAGTTGCTGGAGATGCAAAGGCACTTCGATGCCGAGTGCCCTGGCCGTTTGCAGATTGATGACGAACTCGAATTTGATCGACTGCAAGACCGGCAGGTCGGCGGGCTTCGCGCCCTTCAGGATGTTGCCGGTATAAACGCCGACCTGACGAAACATGTCCGCTCGATCGGCTGTGTAACCCATCAGCCCGCCGATTTCGACAGCCTCGCGACTGGCATAGCTCGCGGGAATCCTGTGATGCGCCGCAAGCGTGACAAATTGGACGCGTCGGCTCGTAAAGAACACATCACCAGTGATGTACAGGGCATCGGCGCGGTCGCGCACGAGGGTGGCGAAAGCCGCCTCGATCTCGCGACTGGTGCTGGCGTTGAGGACCTGAATTTGCAGTCCCATTGCACCGGCGGCTTCCGGTATCTCTCGTATGCTTTCGGTACTTCCAATATTGGCCGGATTGACGAGCACGGCAATGCGAACGGCCTTGGGCACCAACTCGTTCAGAAGTGCCAGTCGCTTCGCACCCAACACGGTTGCGAAAAAATTGATGCCGGTCAGGTTTCCGCCCGGCCGGGCGAGGCTGGGGACGAGACCAAGCTTGACGGGGTCTTCGCCGACGCCGAAGACAATCGGGATCGTCGCGGTCGCAGCTTTGGCGGCAAGCGCAGCAGCGTTGCCGGCGGGCGTGGCAATAACGGCCACGCGCCGACGCACGAGGTCGGCCATGAGCGCCGGAAGGCGCTCGAATTTGCCCTCTAGCCAGTGATACTCCACCGTTACGTTCTGGCCCTCGAAGTAGCCGGCTTCGTTGAGGCCCTTGCGGAACGCGGCGGCAAGGGGCGCATCGGCTGATCCGGCATTGACAAATCCGACGACCGGCATCGCCGGCTGCTGCGCGCGCGCCGAGAGCGGCCACGCTACTGCCGAGCTGCTGAGAAGTGCGATGAATTCCCGCCGCCTCATGGGGCTTACCCCAAGGCCAAGGATCAGGGACGAAGTATAGCAGGTGTTGGCGTGGGTCAGTGGCGCGCATCGCAATAAAAAGTGACGCCTCTGCGCGGCGCGCTGGGCCAGCGGCAGAAGTTGCGGGGCCTATGTGTTACTCAGCGGATCGCGTCCGTGGTCTGAGCCGACGCCGTCTGCTCCTTGGCGCGCACCCGCTCATAAGCTGAATGCAGCGTCAATCAGCGTGCCCCGCGCGGTCGCCGTCGGCCGTCTTACCCCCGCGCTGCGGGGCCTTGCGCGGTGTTGCGCGCAAGATCCGCGTTTTCCACGATGCGCTGGAGGTAGGGGTGGACCGCGTGGCCGAGCACGGTGAGCGTAACCGCCGGTTTGCGTTCGAAAAGCGCGCTGCCCAGCGCCTGCTCCAGCCGCATAATCGCCGCTGTCAAAGAAGGCTGGGAGATTCCGCAGCGTCTGGCGGCCCGCGTGAAACTGCGCTCCTCACAGAGCGCCAGAAAATACCGGACCTGATGCAATTCCATGGCTCGCCCCCTCCGCACCCATGGTGCTCGTGCGGCAGGCTTGCCATCGATGTCAGCCCTGGAGTGTGAGGTAGTTCACATATCGACGATCTTCATCGCCTATTTTCACCGTCCGCGCTCGTAGGCAATCGAAGCCAGGCAGGCGCGCATGGCCACTTCTGCTCTGATTGTGTTGCAAAACTATTTTGGCCGTCCGAGCGGGTGAGATTGATTCAAGATGAGGCGTCAATGCGCAACGTTGATTCAAGAATCCATTCGCTCCGATTCGATTGTTGCATATTTTTATTCTACAGCCGCTCGGCGGTGACTTTTGCAACACAATCGCTCTGATTGCTGACATGGTGATCCGCAGCAGCAGAATAACCCTTCGTGCCCATTTGCTGCCTGATGCGTGATCCTCATCGCACATGCCCGACGCCGCGTTGTGCCGCTGCTCTGATCCAGCGTGGAGGCTGCTTAAGTGAGCCGGAGCCGATAACCGGATGGGTTCGCCGTCAGTATTGTGTATGTCAACCCTATCGGCTTGGCACAGACCTCAGATTTTCTTGAGGGGCTAACGGCGAAGCAAAATCAAGGAGATCGCAGAGTACTGCGAGACTGATGTAGTCGGCACTTACCAACTGTGGCTGCGTTACGAACTGTTTCGCGGCACGTTGAGCCAGGATGTGTTCGAGGCGAGCGAGCGGAACTTAGCGGATTTCAGGGCGCTAGCAGCCCGAGTTTGCGGTCAGAAGCTAGTGGCACGTTAAGAAGCGGTCGCTTGTCTAACCCGCGTTGTGGTCACTATATAATTTGTTGTGACCGCCCTACGGCTCAATCAGGATTGCCCAAAATGCCCCGGCGTTGGACCCCACGTTGGACTCTGGGCGAGGACCGCACCCTTCGCACCATGTACACGCGCCCCGATCCCATGCAGCTAATCCGGGACACACTTCACCGCTCCGGCCCGGATATTCACGAACGAGCGCGGCAACTCAGACTCCAACGCCCTAGCAAGGAGCCACACCCAACGAAGCGCCCGCCAACGAAGCGCCCGCGCGATGTTCGCCGTTCTATTCACTCTGCGCGGGCCGCTGACACGCTCCGTAGGTACGGGTTTGCCCCGGTCTATGCGCAACGACAGTCAGATTTGAGTACAAAAGAGACCGGCCTTTGGGTTGTAGGGACAATGCTGATGAAGGCCGATGAGATGATAAACCTCGCCAGCAAATACGAACGAATCGGCCTGGGACTGCGAACGAAGTCTGGCCCACCTTCCGGGCGCAGGCCACGCTCATCGGACGCGCGTTTTTCCCTTTCGCCGCTGGGGAATAAGTGTGTCCGATGACTGGGACTGCCACTTGACGCGCGGCAAGTGCGGCCAACAAAGTACTGTGTTGATTGATTCGCTCACAAGGTAGGTGACATGAAGAGGTCCAGC
>DATFQX010000250.1:0-3701 GCA_035263865.1 Xanthobacteraceae bacterium | reverse complement strand
CCGCCGGCAAGGTGCTCGGCGGCAGTTCAAGCATCAATGCGATGATATGGTCGCGCGGACACAAGAATGACTGGGAGTACTTTGCAGAAGAGTCAGGCGATCCGCGATGGCGCTATGAATCGGTCCTCGGCCTATACCGTCGCCTGGAGGATTGGCAGGGAACACCAGATCCACAGCGACGCGGCAAGGGTGGGCCCGTCCATGTGGAACCGGCGCGCGATCCCAACCCCATAGCTCCAGCCATGCTGGAGGCGGCCTGGTCGCTTGGGATTCCGATCTTCGATGACCAGAATGGTGAAATGATGGAGGCCGAGGGCGGCGCGGCGATTACCAACGTCCGCATTCGCGACGGCCGCCGCTTGTCGGTGTTTCGCAGCTATGCCTATCCCTACATGGACCGCCACAATCTCACTGTGCTCGCTCACACGCTCGTAGCGCGCATTGTATTCCATGGCAGGCGGGCGGCAGAAGTAGAATTCCTTCGCGGCGGGCGGTCGCATCGGATTGCCGCTCGCCGCGAAATTGTGCTTTCGCTCGGCGCGATCAATACGCCCAAGCTGCTCATGCAATCGGGCGTCGGCGATGAGAGTGAATTGAACCATGCCGGAATCGATGTCGTTCAGGATCTTCCTGGTGTCGGGCGGAATTTGCGCGATCACGTAATCGTTCCATGCGTCTGGCAATATAAGACACCGCTTCCAATGCGGAACAGCGGTGGTGAGGCCACTTTCTTTTGGAAGAGTGATCCATCCCTTGACACGCCCGATTTGCAGCCGATCTTGGCAGAGGTTCCTTTCTATACTCCGGAGACCGCCCACTTTTCGCCACCGGTGGACTCATGGTCAATGTTGGCGGGTCTGGTTCGCCCGTGCAGCCGAGGGCACCTGCGCGTCGCTGGGCCAAATCCGACTGACGCCATCGAAATCGTGGCCAACACCTTGGCCAGCTCTGCCGACATGAAGGCACTAATCCGTGCGATAGAGCTCTGTCGCGAGATCGGCAACTCAAGCGCCATGAGCCGGTTCGCGAAATGTGAGGTTATGCCGGGCAATCTAAAAGCGGGCGAGCTCGAGAGTTTCGCGAGAAACGCAGTATCCGCCTTTTGGCATCAAGCCTGCACGGCCAAAATGGGCCGCGATGAAATGTCCGTCGTTGACAGTCAGCTCCGCGTCTACGGCATCGACTGCCTGCGCATCGCCGACGCCTCGATCATGCCGCGCATCACGACCGGGAACACTATGGCGACTTGCGTCGTGATCGGAGAGCAGGCTGCCGACCTGATTCGGCAGACACACGGAATCTGATCTGTCGCTGCGGCTGACCAGGTCGGCCTGCCTTCTTGAATGTCGCTCCCGTCCTCGGAGGTTTTCCGTGAAAAAAGCTCTATTGCCGCGCCTTTGCACCGCACTGCTGGCGTGTGCAGCCTTCGGCCTGGTGCCGCAGTCCACGCGCGCTGACACCTGGCCCGCGCGCACCGTTCACGTGGTCATCCCGTTCAGCCCCGGCATGGGGTCGCCCGATGCGGCGGCACGCATGCTTGCCGATGGGCTCGGCAAACGCTGGAAGCAAGCCGTCGTTGTCGAAAATCGGCCCGGCGCAGATACCATGCTGGCCACCCGAGCATTTCTCGAGATGCACGACGGACACTCACTGCTGTTCACGACCCACAGCACGTTTACTGTCGTGCCGTTGTTGCATACAAAGGTGCCGTACGACCCGGTCGGCGATGTTCGGCCGGTTTCGCTTGCTGTCGAGGACTTTCTCGCGGTCGTCACAGCTCCTGCGCTGGGCGTCGGCGCGCTGTCAGATTTCGTGAGACTCGCGCGTCAGAAGCCGACCAGCCTCAATTTCTATGCGGTGCCGGGAGCGCCATATCTCGCTTATTTGGCTTTCCAGAAGCGCGCCGGCATTGAAACAACATTCGTAGCCTACAACAATCCGACGAACGCGATGGCGGACCTCTCGGAGGGGCGCATCCATATCGCCGTGATGCCTGTGGCTTCCGTGCTCGGCGCCGCGCAGGCGGGCAAAATCAAGATCCTTGCTGTCACGAATGAGCAACGTACGCCCGCAGCTCCAGATATTCCGACAGTAAAGGAGGCCGGATATCCGGAATTCACGTTTGGTGGCTTCCTGGGCCTGTTCGGCCCGAAGGACATGCCGATGGCACTGCGCGAACAGATTGCATCGGACGTGCGGTACATTCTGCGGGAGCCCGACGTCCAGGAGCGCCTCACGACGGTAGGTCTTATCGCGAGAGGGACGACGCCTGCGGAATTCGAGAGGGTCATGGACGCACAGCGGCAAAGATGGTCTGCGGTCGCCCGCGACCACAAAATCGAGCCGCAATAACCGCATCCAGCACGTTCTGAGGCCGCGTTTGGGCAGCGTGGCGCTGAACGCAAAACCCTCACGGTGGGAAAACGACGTGCCTCAGCCAACCGAAACTCTTCCGGACCGTATCGTCAGCACCGCCTATTTGTTTCGGCAATCCAAGGTGCTGTTCGTCGCCGCCGAGCTCGACGTGTTCGGCATTCTCGCCGAAGGACCGCTCGACCTCGAGACGCTGAAGGCGCGGTCCGGCGTTCATCCGCGCGGTGCCCGCGACTTCTTCGATGCGCTGGTGGCCCTGGGGTTGCTCGACAGGGACTGCAAGGGCCGCTACGCCAACACGCCCGAAAGCGATTGCTACCTCGTTCGCGGTAAGCCCACCTATATTGGCGGGCTGTTGCGACATCTCGACAAGCGTCATTACGAGAATTGGGACCGGCTCTGCCGCGCCTTGATAACCGGCGAGTCTCAGAGCGCGCTCGGCACCAAGGATTATTCGGAGTTCTATGCCGACGAGAGGACGCAGCAGATTTTTCTCGAAGGCATGTCGGCGAGCAGCCTGATTGCGGCGCGTTCACTGGCGGCGCAATTTCCATGGTCGCGCTATCGAACCTTCATCGACATCGGGACGGCACAGGGCTGCATGCCGGTCGAGATTGCGCGCGCCCACCCGCATTTGCGCGGCGGTGGTTTTGACCTGCCGGAGATCGGACCTGCGTTCACGAGCTACGTGGCGTCCCAGCAATTATCCGATCGTCTGACATTTTATCCCGGCGACTTTTTTACCGATCCGCTGCCGCAGGCCGATGTCCTCATCATGGGGCGGATTCTTCACAACTGGGGTGTCTCCAGCCGAGTCGCCCTGGTGGAGAAGGCCTATCAGGCGCTGACGCCGGGCGGGGCACTCATTGTCTATGACCCGCTGATCGATGACACACGCCGTGAGCCGGCTGGGCTGCTCTCAAGCCTCAACATGTTGATCGAGACCGCAAACGGTTCCGAATACGCGGCGGCGGATTGCAGGGGATGGATGGCGAATGCCGGCTTCTCGGAGCGGCGCGTTATGCCATTGGGCGACGTGCATGCAGCAGTCATTGGAAAAAAGGTTGAGTGCTGAACATATTAAATCACGCGGCGCATAAATAGGGCAGGCCCAACAAATCTTACTGCTTCGAAGGCCCGCATGCCGCTTTCGGTCAGGACCCACAACCTCAACGTGAGCATCATAGGTCCGCCGGCGGACAGTTCATATCAGTTTTGCGTCGAGGGTTACTTCGGAGTTGAGAACCTTGGAAACCGGGCAGTTCTTCTCGGCTTCGCCGGCAATCCCGGCGAAGGCAGCTTCGTCCAGGTTCGGCACTTTGGCGCGC
>DATFQX010000249.1:0-6388 GCA_035263865.1 Xanthobacteraceae bacterium | reverse complement strand
AGCGCAAGACAACCTCGGCACCCTCACCGTCGACCCCATGCGGCTGCGGCAGATACTGCTCAATCTGTTGAGCAATGCCTTTAAGTTCACCAAGGAGGGCGAGGTCACGCTGCGGGCGCGCAGGGTGGCAGACGGACGCGAGTGGATCGAGCTTGCCGTGGCCGACACCGGCATCGGCATGACGGCGGAGCAGCAGGCCAAGTTGTTCGAGGAGTTCACCCAGGCCGATGCCACGACCGCTCAGCACTTCGGCGGCACCGGACTCGGCCTTGCCATAACCCGCAAGCTCGCGCGTCTGATGGGCGGCGACGTGACGGTGACGAGCGAGATCGGCAAGGGCTCGGTGTTCGCCGTGCGGCTGCCAGCTGGCGCGAACACATAAAGATAACCTGCCGCGCCGACGAGGTGATCGAGTAGCCGTCATGACCGAGCCGCCGAAGCCCTGCCTATTCGACCGGCTCAAGCTGCCGGACTGACCGCCGAGCGCGGCAAGCGCGGTGGTGTGAGCCGCGACAGCCCTCTGCCAGCGGGGCGTTTTCGTCGGATGGAACAATCCCGCCGCTTCCGCGTTGTTGCGGCGGCGACGAAGGTCGGCCCTGGAATATAGTTTGTGCGAAGCCCCGTACCGGGCTGCTCGTCGCCTCTGAGGGAGAAACTGCCCTGGCCTGTGGCGCGCCCAGGCCGGGGCTTTTCGTGCCGCATAGCAAATTCTTGCCGTAGACCGATTGCGGAGGGGAAGCCGGTGTTCGACATGAGACGGCGCGAGTTCACATGCGGGGAAGAGAGGGCCTAAAGCCGTGAACGCTCGGGAAGCGGCCGATATCTTAGGCGTCAACCGCCGCCGCCACGGCGACCTGCTTGAGATGCTGCGCGCACTCACGCTGTATCCTTGGCTCAATAGCCCAGAAGATGAAAAGCGCCGCGTCGCCGCGCGGTGGGTGCTAACTCACTGGAAAGAGTATCAGGACGAATGCGCTCGGCGCCGCGAGGTGGCCCCCAGTAGACCCCGGTCGGCAGGTGTTCTGCGCCGCCCGCGGTGAGAACCCGCCCGCAGTTGCGCAGCACTGTATTCGGTGACAACCAAGGCAGCAACATTCGCAAAGTACGTGGTTTGCTTGCAAACGATGGATAGGTTCGAATCTACAAGCTCATTCAGCGGCTTGAAGATGGCTAGCGCGTCGTCGATAGGAGGGATTTGATGGCAACCAAACGAGCGCGGCACACTAAACGCCGATCCTGGTCAAAGGAGGATGTCCGAGAGCTGAGGGCACACTCTCGAAGCAAGTCGCCAGTTAAGAAGATTGCGAGAGTCATGAAGCGCACAGCGGGAGCACTCCGGCAAAAGGCACACGGTCTTGGCTTGCCGCTCGGCCATCGACGGTGACTTCGGCTCGCGTAGCATAGGTGCCGGTGTGCATCAGCCGACGAAGAGTCGGCGGCGTATCAGCAGTCGGTACGGGGCAGTGAGGAAGCCTTCTTCTCTATCTCTCGCTGCCTTTTCAGCCAACGGTCTATCCTTGCACCGGCAGCGGCAATCGCTTCATCTCGCGATCCGCCAACCCGCACCTCTGTGGGATTAACGTTTCGAGGGTAAGAGATCACCAAGGTCCATTGATTGCGGCCGGGGCGCGCAAGAAGAACAAACTCTACACCCTTATGGTTCATAAGATGAGACACTACACCGGTTTGCCTGGCGCGGCCGGGCGGCAACGCCACAGGTTTTCCACGCGCGAATTCAGCATGACCGGGAAATGGCTAGAACTCCTCAAAGAGCTCGAGGTGATCGAGTAGCCGACTGGACGCGCGGCTCGTTTGGGCCGCACGGTCGTGAGTAAGAGTTAGGTGCCGCAACCTCTGCCGGGGGCGCGCCGCGCAGGAGGCGGCGGGAATTCATCACACTTCTAGGCAGCGGTGTTGCCGCATGGCCGCTCGCGGCGCGTGCGCACACCTGCTTATGTGGAATTTGAAAAGCCGAGCGGTGTAGCTTTTCCGTCACAGCCCAAGCCGCAAACATTGGCGATAGCTGACCATTCCTTCTTTCGCGATGCGGCCAACCGCGCTGCTGTTGCGCCAGCACAACACTCAGCATTTTTCGCTCGGGGCCAGGAGGCCGCGCCCGAATTAGGCCTGACGTGAGAGGACACTCGTTTTGGCTCATGGCTAGGGGAACTGCATGGGCGAAAGCTTGCTTCTGCTCTCATGTGGGGCCGCGTTCATAACAGGACTTGTGATCGCGGCAGCGAGCCTATTCGGTTAGGCGTAGCTATGAGCATGCCCCCGGTCCTTCCGGAGGGACCGGGGGCGCTCCCGGCAAGAACGATGCTTGAAGCTCCGCAACGAGCTGGATGCCGCGCGAATGGACAAGGACTACCTCACCCTCAAACGCGCATCGGCCTCTCGTCCGTCCGGAGAGTGGAGTGACGATGATTACGACGTGCTCGCCGATGGCGAGGTTGTCGGCCGCATCTTCAAGGCCAATGCGGTGCCGGTCGGCTCGGCGTGGATGTGGACACTGGCCTTCTGGCACCACGAGGACCGCACGCCGACCCACGGCTACGCCGCGAACCGCGAGGCGGCCATGGCAGCGTTCGCGAAGAGCTGGCGGCGGGAGTGAGGTATTCGTCTTAAAGCAAGCGAAGATTGACGGCCTTTAAGCGGCCGTCGCGCGCGGGGGCGGTCTCGTATGCGAGAACTTGGCCCGCCACCAATGTCTTCATGCCGGCGGCTTCGACATCGTGGACATGCACAAAAACATCTGGGCCGCCGTCATCAGGCAGGATGAAGCCAAATCCGCGATCTGTGTTGAAGAATTTGACCCGTCCAGTTGGCATTTTTAATCGCTCATCGAGCGCCCAGTGGACGCGCCGCCCCGCCGCCGAGCAACGATATGAACTCGCGGCGTCTCATTCGATCACCTCGTCGGCGAGCCATTGCATCGAGCTTGGGACCGCGAGCCCGAGCGCCTTGGCAGTCTTGAGATTGATGACCAGCTCGAATTTGGTCGGCTGCTCGACCGGCAGATCGGCCGGCTTGTCGCCCTTGAGAATCCGCCCGGTATAGACGCCCGCCCGGCGAAAGGAGTCCGGAATGTGGTTGCCGTAACTGATCAAGCCGCCATCCGCGGAATACTCACGAAAGCCATAAATCGCCGGAATGGCATGGCGCGCCGCGAGCGCAATGATTTGATCGCGCCGGCTGAGAAGAAAAGCGCCTCCGCCGACGACGAGCGCACCGGCCCGCTCCCGCACAAGGCTCGCAAACGCAATGTCGATGTCACTCGGGATGCGGGCATTCAGCACAACAAGCTGCAGCCCAAGAGCGCGCGCGGCCGCCTCCACCTGGCTCACCCGCGCGGCAGGCAGGGCATTCAGGTCCACGAGCAGAGCGATGACAGCCGCATTGGGCACGAGTTCGTGCAGCAGCGAGAGCTGCTTCGTCTCCAAATCGGCACCGAACCAGCTCACACCGGTGATGTTCTCGCCCGGCCGAGCGAGGCTTGCGACGAGACCGAGCCTAACGGGATCATCGCCGACAAGAAAAACGATGGGAATGGTCGTCGTCGCCGCCTTGGCCGCGAGTGCCGCGGCGTTGGTGTAGGCAACGATCACCACGACCCGGCGCCCCACCAGATCGGTGGCGAGCGCCGGCAATCGATCATATTGGCCCTCCGCCCAGCGGTATTCGATCGCCACGTTCCGGCCCTCGATGAAGCCGGTTTCGTTCAGGCCTTGGCGGAAGGCAGCGAGCCGCTGCGCGAACGGCCCAGGCGACACCCCGCTGAGGAAGCCGATCATCGGCATCGCCGGCTGCTGCGCGCGCACCGCGAACGGCCATGCCGCCGCCGCGCCGCCGAGCGTGGCTAAGAATTTTCGTCGCCCGATGTGGCTTGCCATGTGACCTCCGGTTGGGGGTCATTCATGCAATGAAGGATGATACCACGCCTCCATCGCGCGGTCTGTGACAAGACCGCGCTTCCGAAGACCGCTTGGGGTTCGAAGTGACAATATCGAGTCCGCTTTTGCCCCCCGTAGCGGTCGTTAGAGCGGACATTCCGATTCGGCGCGTTCGTGCCACAACCGGACGTGAGCAGATGCAGCGAAATACGTGCCGTGGACGCCAGATCTTCTTGGATGCCCGGAAGGCGATCAGGCGCTGTCAAGTTCCGGGAGCGGGAGTATATTTGGGTGATGGCTGTCAGTTCGCCCGATCTGAAGGCGTTCTTGGTCGCTACACCTTTCTTCGGTGGCCTCTCAGCCGCAAGTCTCGATCTCCTGATCTCAATGCTGGTCGAGCGCCGCTTCGACGTCGGTGTCACTGTCGTAGCGGAAGGAGAACCGGGGCGCTCAATGTATATTGTTCACTCCGGCGAGCTCGTGGTGAGCAAGCTCGGGGAGTCGGGGCGCGCGCTTCGCATGACAGGTCTCGGGCCTGGTGATTTTTTCGGCGAAATGACGCTCATCGAAATGCAGAATCGATCAGCCACCGTCGTCGCGGACAGCCCAACCGTGCTGTACGAGCTCACGGCCCGAAACCTCTACACATACTACAAGGCCGACATCCACGCGTATGTGATGGTGATGCAGAATATCAACCGCGAGCTCTGTCGGCGGCTCCGCCGTGCCGACAATCGCATTGCCGAGCTGGCAGATGCTTCACGCGAGTCAATGACGCAGAATCGCGTGCGTCCTGTGGGTTGAGAAGAAACTGCGACCAGCGAAATGGGGTGCAATGGTTTAGTTTTGCGCCGCGAAAGGCCTGAGCCGCCTATGTCTCAGTTGGTCAGACGCGGTCCTTTGAAGATGTGTACCCGCATGACCGCTTTGACCTCCGTAAACGGACTTAGCCGGATCACGCAGGTGCCAGGAGCAGACCCATGCACTACAGCAAACGACGTGCTCACAAATCTACTATATCAACCTCCGATCAGCGGGACCTTTGCGTCGGTGATCACTTTCTTCCATTTGGCAATGTCGGCGTTCACATAGGCCGCGAAATCGGCTGGGGAATTGCCTTCCGCCTCGACGCCGGCCTGCAGCAGCTTTGCCTTGATGTCGGGCGCGTTCACGATCGCCGAGATTTCGCGCTGCAGCAGGTCGACCGCCGGAGATGTTCTCAATGTAGAACTGGTGCCCCAGTCGCTCGGAAAGCTTCTGCGCGATCAGCCGTCCGAAGGAGGAACTCAAATGAAAAAGATAGTCCGCCTCGTCGCGCCCACGCCGAATTCATGGGTTGTCAATTCAAATTTTCCTGTGCAAACGATGAAGGAGTTGTAAAGGCTTGGATTGACGACGATGCTCGACGACCGCCTTCGGCGTTCCCACCGGCACGAACACGCCAGTCATGGTTTCCGCCTCCTGCTCAGTAATGCCGATGTCTTCGAGAGTCGGCACATCGGGCAACGCCGCCGAACGCTTCTTGGCGGTGACTGCAAGCGCGCGCAGCTTGCCCTCCTTGATCAGGTTGACGTAATTGCCAAGGGCGGCGCAGACGACCGGCGTGTGCCCACCGACCAGCGATTGCGTCATGGGGCCGCCGCCCTGGAATGGTACGGTGACGAAATCGAGGCCAAGGGCGAGCTTGAGCATTTCGATCGACAGTGACGGTGTCGTGCCGGTACCGGGCGATCCGACGCTGTGCTTGCCGGGCTCGCGCTTGATTAGGTCGATCAACTCCTTCATCGTTTGCACAGGAAAATTTGAATTGACGACCCATGAATTCGGCGTGGCGCCGGCCTTGGTGACCGGGATGAAGTCCTTGTCGACGTCGTAGGGCACCTTGTTGTAAAGGCTTGGATTGACGACGATGCTCGACGACGCCAGCAGGATGGTATAGCCGTCGCCCGGCGAGCGGGCCGCATTCGCCATGCCGATATTACCGCCGGCGCCCGAGATGTTCTCAATGTAGAACTGGTGCCCCAGTCGCTCGGAAAGCTTCTGCGCGATCAGCCGTCCGGCGGTGTCGGTCACGCCGCCGGGCGGGAACGGGACGACGACCCTGACGGGCTTGCTCGGGTACTGCTGTGCGAAGGCCGAGCCCGAAACGATGAGCGCCGCGCAGAGCGCGACGAGGCGGACTATCTTTTTCATTTGAGTTCCTCCTTCTCTCCTTTTGGCGTCGGGACACCAAGACGGGCTACGTCGCAAAAGGTGCCAAAATGTATGGCCCGGCCGTGCGGTACAAGATGGACTTCCAAGATCGACGAACGTGAGAGCTGCATCAATGTATCAGGCCTCTGAAGTGGAGCAATTTTGCTCCGGGCCATCATGGGTATCCGCGCGCATCCGAGGCTGACTAGCGGCAAGACCTCGAAGGGCCATTTTGGCACCCAGTCTCTTGGTTGCGCCGGGCAGACCGTTCGTCCATCTTTTCATTCCATCTCGCAGACCTC
>DATFQX010000248.1:0-25001 GCA_035263865.1 Xanthobacteraceae bacterium | reverse complement strand
TGGGGCTCGTTCCCCGGGAAGCTGGCATCCGCGTCCTTGTAGTCGTGCAGCACGTCGCCGCGGCCCTGGAACCAGACCGCGGGCGGAGTTTCGACCTTCTCGCCACGCTCGAGTGCGAGCATGGGGTTACCTTCCGCCATGCTAGCCTCGCTGCGCCAATAGGCGTCCTGGCGCGGAATGATGGACTTCGGCCATTCCGGGGGATTCGCGCCGGCGAGCGCGCGCTTGGCGTGCCTATACCGGCTCAACGGATTGATCACCGGCCATGACATCAGGATGCAGCCCACTGTCGCATCCTGCGCGCTGGAACCTGCCGGCAGAGGGATCGCTAGGTAGCGCGCATCCCGCGGCCGCATGGCAACGAGCATGGCAAGATGTCCACCGCTCGACTGACCGGACAGGCCCACCAGTTCGGCCCGGGTCTTCAACGCACGCGCATTGAGCTTCGCCCAGCGCACCGCGTAGTTGATGTCCTGCACGGAGGACGGATACGGGTCCTCGTTGCCCGAACGGAAATCGAGCGCAATCGAGACGATGCCGTTCTTGGCCATGGCTTCATGGCGCAGGCGCTCGGTGGTGCGGTCGCTCAGACACCAGGCGCCGCCGTGGCATTCGATCAACGCCGGAAACGGCCCCTCCCCGCGCGGCCGGAATACGCGCGCGACCAGCGGCTTGTCGCCGTGACGGAGGTATTCGATGTCCTCCACGTCGAATTGATGGGTTCTGGGTTCGAGCACTGCAGTCGTCATAGCCAGGCACCTGTTTCAGAGGATCGAGCCTCACTGATCTTCGCGCGGCGCAGCCCTGAACGCAACGTCCCGCACGCGCTATGCTATCGAATGTGGACTCGCCCCACCCAAAGTTCGTACTACCCCTGAGACAAGGTTTTCCTGGAGGAAGAGTCAAGCGGATACCTCTGACGCTTGCCGTCGCCGCAGCGTTTGCAATGCCGAGAATTTGCGCGCGGGGACAAATGCGGCCGAGTTGAAGCTCTTGGGCGTCGACGTCATGAGGCCAGCGCTGATCGAACTCATCCCCGCGTTCGAACGCACAAGCAGGCACAATGTGAGCCTCGATCTTGAGCCGGCGGGGGTGATCCGCAATCGGATTCAGGGTGGCGAGGCTGCCGATATTGCGATCATCCAGCGGTCAGCGATCGAGGCGCTCGCCAAAGAAGGCAAGTTTGCCGCCGATACGATCGTCACGCTCGCCCGGTCGGGTGTCGCGCTCGCAGTGCGCAAGGGAGCGCCCAAGCCCGATATCAGTTCGATCGGCTATCCCGATCCGGGCCGCGGGATGGCGAGCGGCATTCATATGCGCGGCGTGCTCGATCGCCTCGGCATCGCGGACCAAGTGAATGCCAAGTCAGAATTGTAACCGGGCAGGTTCCCGGATTTCGTCGCTGCGAGTGGAGCCGAGATCTTCATAACTCAGCCGATGGAGATCCTCGCAGTTCCGAGCCTGGATCTGGTGGGCTGGCTCCCCGACGAATTGCAGGACTACAAGAGCTTTACCTGGGCGGCGGCCGTGACGACCAATGCGAAGCACCCTGACCAAGCCAAGGCTCTGCGCCTCGGGACCGCTGCCGGCGGAGAGCACACCCGATAGCCCAGGCTCGAGATCAGGGTGGCCGCGGATAGACGCACCAGCTCGTCGTCATCGACGATCAGGATCGCCTCAGCGCCTTCGGGACGAACTTCCATGGCCTCGCACGAGAGGACAGAAAACAGGGCGGGATTAATAACGCGATTGCTCCGCCTCGTCATTGAGGTAGATCAAAACGGCCGGCGCAGGTCGCTGCACTGCGGGATTTTCAGTCGGAACCAATAGCGACGATCTTCCTTCTTGAGCCGCTTTAATATTGCAACCCTCGCTGCGATGCGCTGACTGCAAACTCGACATGCAAAGATTCTGAGCACGGCGGGCAAAAGCAAATCAATGGCAGCAAATAACAACACGGATTCCTGCCGCTACATTAATAGAAATGTCCCAACCGCTACATGGTCAGTGCGGCGGCGACGTTACCCAGCACAGTTTGCCTCCCACGTTTTCGACGATCTGCAACGCTGTCCTAGCTTTTTTATCTCGCGAACGGGAGGCGATGACCGTTGGAACTGCAACAGGTCCGTTACTTTCTGGCCCTGTGCGAGGAGCTCAATTTCACCCGCGCGGCGCGGCTCTGCGGCGTCTCGCAACCCACACTGACCACCGCCATCAGCGCGCTCGAGCGGGAGTTAGGCGGAGTGCTGTTTCATCGAAAACCTTCGATCGCCTTGACGGAGCTTGGGCACGCGGTGCGGCCCTACTTGAAAGAAATCGCGCGCAGCGCGGATGACGCCCGCGAGGCCGCAAAGACATTGCTTGGACACAAATCCAAGCGCGACCGATGAAAAGCAAGGCCCTTACTGAGGATAATCCATCGCCGTGGGCGAGACGTGCCGAACGGCGGCTGCAAGCAAGGAACTCACGTTGAGAACGGGTAACGTCAATATGGGTCAAAGCGGACATTTATTCAGCAGTAGGCGACGATGATGTTTGACGTCATCTCCCCGATGACTTTTCCGTCTCTCAAAAGGCGAGCCATTTCCTGCCGCAGACGAGCAAAGAAGGTCTGTTGAACATCCTGGGGAAGTTCGGCAACGCCGGGGGCTACCGGCGTAGCAGCGAAAGATTGTACGGCCTGCTCCACTCCACCTTCGAGCACCATTGGTAATGAGCGGGTCGAAAGCCGAACGTTGCGGAAACCGGCGTCCTCGGCTGCGGACTTGAGGGTTGTGCCGCTTGGCCAACTAAACGGTGCTGTTATTAGCTCTGCGAGATCCGACCGCACCGTGGCTTTAAGTGCTGCATGGAAAGCAGCGTAGACTTGATTGCGCTCGAGCTCCGCCCATACTGCAATGGCTGTGCGGCCGCTCGGTCTCAATACCCGTCGCATCTCACCCAGCGCACTCGGTCGATCTGGAAAGAATTGCAGCCTTGCTGACATAGAACCGCGTCGAATGTTCCAGCCGGCGCCGCAAGAGGAGCGGCGGGAGAGCACAGGTAATCGATCGGAGCCGCGGCTGATGGCTGTCCCTTGGCTTTCGCGATATCCAACATTGGCGGCGCAATGTCGGTTGCGACGACGCGTCCCTTCGCCCCGACGCTCACGGCCGCAAGCCGTGCAACTGTTCCAGGTCCAGTGGCGATGTCGAGGACCGATTCGCCTGGTCGAAGATCGGCCTCATCGAGCAATAATTTTGCCCAAGGCTCGAAGAGCCTAGGCACAAGAAATTCGTCATAGGCCTTCGGCACGGAAGGATTGTTGAACTGGAATCGTGTTGCGTCTGTCATGGAGCGTTCTCGCGCTTCCCGATGAGGGGAGACAGTCTGAGTAGAGCCGTTCTTCATATGCCGCACAACGGAGCAGCGCGCCGTTTTCGCGAACAAATGGCCGAGGGCGGCCTTGAGATCGTTGGTGACACCTCGGTAGCATCGCCACACGTGATGACCATTGCACTTCCGAAAAACATCGATTCCTCTGCCCTTGCCCGCGAGTTGGCTGACCGCGGCTTGCTGGTTGCCTATGCCAGCGACTATCTCCACCAGCGCAACTGGATTCAGGTCTGTCACGCCCTTGCCCACGTCCTCGCATTCCTGATCATCTTGTTCGTTCTGGCGCGCCACTTGCCGGGAGTTTTGGCTAACGATTTCTGGGTCGTAGTGTTCACGGGAGCGCTCTGCGGCCTCGTCAATCCGACGATCTTCGGGACGTACCTTCTCATCGCACTCAACGGCTTTGGTTTTCACTGGAACGAAGCATTTTCTTCGTTGCGGATCGAAGACTACAAAGGCTTTCTCCGGCTCAAGATCGATCAGCGAGGAAATCTGACCGTATACCCGATCGTCGTTGAGCGCGTCCCCCACTCCGACGACGGTGAGCTGCTACCGCGTCTCATCTTGTGGGTCATCCGCGACCGGGGCCATTGATGCCGCGCGTCCGAAGCGTTGCGAGGTGCCGATTTTGTTGCGAAAGTCATCGCGTAGATCTGCGCTGCCACGACGCCGTCGGACGGTTCCGGCTTGGCTCAGACCGTCGCGTAACGAGAAGTGATTCATGCTCGACTTCGTGATCCGCAATGGGCGGCTATCGGACGCGGCCGGCGATCGTCTCACCGATATCGGATTTTCGAAAGATCGAATTGCCGCCGTCGATTCAAATATCGTCTCAGAGGCGCCCTCCTACGATGCCGAGGGATCCCTCTGCTGCGGCGGACTGATCGAGACCCACATCCATCTCGATAAGTCGCGCATCGTCGAGCGCTGTGCCCCGGAGTCGAGCCGGAGTTCTCCGGACCATATGCAGCGCGTTCAAGCGGTGAAGCCGACGTTCACGGTGGACGATATTTACACGCGTGCCAAGGAGACGCTCGAGAACTGCATCAAGCAGGGGACGACGCGCATTCGCACGCACGCCGAGATCGATCCGCCAGTTGGTATCAAGGGTGTGGAAGCGCTCCAGCTGCTCGCAAAGGAGTATGCCTGGGCTGTCGATCTCGAAATCTGCGTCTTTCCGCAAGAAGGGCTCACCACCTCCCCTGGCGCCGATGCCGTGTTGGTCGAAGGTCTCAAACGCGGCGCCAGTGTGATAGGCGCGGCTCCCAATTACGACACTGATCATCCCGGGCAAATCCACCGGATCTTCGAGCTTGCTCGTGAGTTCGACGTCGACATCGACATGCACATCGACTCCGGCCATGATCCGTCTAGCCTCGATTTGCATCTGGTTGCCGAACTCACGGAGAAATATAAGCTCGGCGGCAGGGTTGCGATGGGGCATGCAACAAAGGTGGCAAGCCTGCCGCCGGAAAATCAGAAGCAGATTGCCAAGAAGCTGGCCGACGTCGGTGTCGCCGTGACGGTTCTGCCCGCCACCGACCTTTTCGTCCTCGCACGCCATCGAGACTACAATGTGCCCCGCTGCGTCGCCGACGCGAACCTATTCGTCGAACAGGGGTGCAATTGCTCGATCTCGACCAATAATGTCCTCAACCCCTTCACGCCCTTTGGTGACTGCTCTTTGATCCGCATAGCCAACCTGCACGCCAACATCCTCCAGGTCGGCCAGAATGAAAGGCTGGCCGAGCTTTTCGCGATGATCACTCACCGATCGGCAAGGCTGATGAATCTCGACGATTATGGAATTCGCATCGGTAATCCGGCGGACGTCGTCGTCATTGACGCGAGGACGCACGCCGAGGCGGTCGCAATCAATGCTCCCGTACTCGCGGCGTTCAAGCGCGGCAGGCAAACTGTTTCGCGTCCGAGGGCTGAGCTACTTCGTCCGCACTAGATCTGCCCGCACGCCTCAATCGATGGCAGTTGCGAGCGTCCGCCATTGGGATCACACTTGTCTCTGACGGCGAGCCCATGCACAAGTCACTCATCATCGCGATCACCGCGTCTTTCGTTTCGACGGCGGTCGACGCCAAATCGTACGCGCAACGGCGGGCTCAGGCGCAGCCTCGTGCGCAAATTGCATGTACTGTTGTCGGCTGCATTCCCGTGCCGGCCGGATGTGTGCCGCGCCCGGGGCGCACATGGTCAGGCTTGCCTTCGGGATTTGACGTGATCGTCTGCCCCGGCGGCAGACCACGGCGCTAGACGCGTGTGGGGATTGCGCTCGGGGGCGTCACAGCTCGCGCTGAACGCGCGTGGTCGAGCGGTAGTGGACCACGGTGCAGACGCGGATTGCTGTGCGGCACTAACACGCATTGCGCAAAGGATAAGGCTCTAGCGGTATGTGCCATGCTCTACTAACTTCCGATTGCGAAACTGCTGCGGAACGGCAACATGAAGCTTCCCCATCGAAGACGCTTTCTGCATCTCGCCGCCGGCACCGTCGCGTTGCCGGCCCTCGCGCACGCCGCGTGGGCGCAAGACTATCCGACGCGGCCCATCACCTTGGTGGTTCCATTTGCCGCCGGCGGCTCTTTCGACGTGATCGCGCGGGTCATCACGCCGCGGCTGAGCGAAATCCTGCACCAACAGGTCGTTGTGGAGAATGCCGGCGCCGCCGCCGGCATGGTCGGCACGAGCCGCGTGGCGCATGCCGCGCCGGACGGCTATTCGGTGCTGCTCGGCACGGTCGGGACACACGCCTACAATACCGCGCTGTATAAGAAGTTATCCTACAACCCGGTTGCCGACTTCGCGCCGGTCGCCCTCGTCGCCGAGCAGCCCCTCGTGCTGGTTGCGCGCAAGGACCTTCCGCCCAATACGCTGCCGGAGTTTATCGCCTATGCCAAAGCGAACGCAGCCAAGCTGCAATACGGCTCTGCAGGCGTGGGTTCGACCACGCATCTTGCCTGCGCCTTGCTCAATACGGCTGCCGGCATCAACGTGACCCACGTTCCCTATCGCGGCGGTGGACCGGCGATGGCCGACATGATCGGAGGCCAAATCCAATACATGTGCTTGAACACGCCTGGCGCGCTGCCGCAGATTCAAGGCGGCACCGTGAAAGCCATCGCGCTCCTTGCCCGCAGCCGATCGCCGCTCATGCCGGAACTCGCCACCGCACATGAGCAGGGGCTCCCCGATTTCGAGACCAATGCCTGGAGCGGCCTTTTTCTGCCGAAAGGCACGCCGGCAACGATCGTGTCGAAGCTCAATCACGCAGCGAGCGAAGTGATGGATAGCAAGGCCGTGCAGGATCGCATGCACGAACTCGGCACAACGCTTATCCCCCCCGACCGCCGCTCTCCCGAATATTTGCAGGCGCTCGTCGAGCAGGAGATCGCGAAGTGGGGCCCGCTCATCAAGGCGGCCGGCATCTCCGCGGACTGATCACCCCACGTCCTCTAACGCCTAGTTCGGCGAATTTCGTGGCGTCGCCACGTGTCCGCTTTGCATGGATCGCCTGCGGACTTCCGCACCGCTGCGGATCATATCGATTCCTTGAAGGCGCCGCCTAACACGGGCACTCGCCACAGACGGCCCAAAATCCCCGTGGACACCGGGGTAATTTCCGATGCGTGATGCCTGCCCACTCGACTCGAATTGTTGATTTGGCGGGTTTTACGATTGCGCAGGTCGGGCCTGGATAGTCCCACCAGCAAATACAAGTCCTGGCCTCCGCCTTCCATGTCAGCAAAATGCTGAGCAGGACTGCGGTCGCGGGCTGCCAAACTACGCTGCCACGGCGCCGCGTGATGAACCCGCGCCATTTCAGTTCGCTCACCGCGGATTCCGTCGCGGCCTCATGCTGAGGAGCATCGCAGCGTGACCAAAGAAAAAACCACCAGAAGCCCAGGGCGTGCGCTGCGATGCGTCTCGAAGCATGAGGCCATCGAGATCGGTTGCCGCCCCCATCCTTCGAGAGGCACGCACGGCCGAGTTTGTGGCGCATGTTTGCCCAGCGCGCTTCTCAGGATGAGGGCGCGCACCTCGTGCCCGTTGTGACGAACGCCGGCTCATTCTCGGGCTTGCATTTGCGAAGCCGCTATTTGCAAGTCGGAAGATTTTCCGCGGCCACACCAACCTGGACAATCCGGGGCTTATCGACACCGGCTACGCCCACGTATTTAAAGATACGGTTATCAATTTCGCGCTTGCGCGCTTCTTGGACGACAATGTCCTTGCCGCCGTTGATCAAAGGCCAAAATGCGGATGCCTGGGGCTGCTTGGCCGAGTCCGGACTGAAAGTGAAATCGATCCCGGTATTGGTCAAGTAAGCGTGACCCGAAGAATCGGTGATCCAGAATTCCCCAATGGCGGATTTCGCGGCGATTTGTGGCAGGGCTCCTCGCGATTACGACATGGGCGGCCGTCCCGAAATCCCACAGCCATTCGGGCGCGCCGAGCACGGGAACGATTTACCGGCCGGACCTGTGGAAGGTGTACTAAGACGCCGGTATCCGTCTTTCCTATCCCGGCGCCAACGCCGAGGTCTGGTTCTAAAGTTCTCTCTCGATCCCGGCTTGTTCGAGCCGGGATTTGTTCACGCCCCACACGCTGAGTGCCAGAACCAGCACAGCGAAGGCGAGCAGCGTGAGGTGCTCCGCCGACCTGCCGGCGAAACTCACCGCAATGGCGAGCAGCACGCCGGGAAACACATGCACAGGCGCCCACACGAGCGCGGATAGAATGTTGGCGGCGTAGAAATGCCGCGGGGACATGCGCAACACGCCCGCGAGCAACGGCACAAAGGCGCGAACGACCGCGGTGAAGCGCGCAAGAAACACGCTCGTGATGCCGTGCCGCTTGATGAATGCCTTGCTGCGGCGGATGAGCTGCGGATAGAGATTGAGCGGCCACGTCCGCAAGATCTCTCTCTTGTAGTGCTGGCCCAGCCAGAACGAAATGCCATCGCCCGCGATCGCACCGGCCGTTGCCGCAGCGAGCAGCAGCCAGGGATTGATATCGGCGGTGGTCGCAAGCGCGCTGATGCCGATGATCGTTGTCGAGCCGGGTACGACGGTACCGACCACCGGGATCGCTTCCGACAGCGCCAGCAGGAACACCGCGCTCACTGCAAAGTGCGGATGCGACCCGACAAAGTCGATCAGTCCTTGAAAATGGGATGCGATCGGCGAGAGGTATGCGAGCGCCGCGTCCATATCCGATAACGCGCCCCTGATCGGGCGAGTTTCCCCGCTAGGCGGCGGCGAGTGCGCGTCAGGCGCGGCGGAACTTCGGGAACAGCAAAGCCGCCTGCGCGTTGACTCTTGCTCACGACAATCGCTGCAACAGGTGATCGCCTACGCGGATCGCGTTGGCGATGGCGGTAAGCGAGGGATTCACCGCGCCGATGCTGACGAAGAAGCTCGTGTCCACGACATAGAGGTTGTCGAGTTCGTGCGCCTTGCAGTTAACGTCGAGGACGGAGGTTTTAGGATCGCGGCCGAAGCGGCAGGTGCCGGCCTGATGGGCGCAGCCGGCGACGGGAATGTCGGCCTTCATGTAGATGTCGCGCGGGATCAGGTGCTGCGGATGCATGCCGAGATGGCTCAGCAACGACTTGAGCTTCTCGTATAGCTTCTCCCGCGGCACCTGGTTGTTCGGCGTGTAGCTCAGCGTCACCTGGCCGGACGCATCGGCCGTGACGCGATTGTGCGCCTCGGGCAGGTCTTCCGTGGTGAGCCAGAAATCGACCGCGTGACGCGCTAGATTGCCGAGAAGACCCATCGGCAAGAGCGCGGTCTCGAGTGGCTTTTCGCCCCTGTACATTGGTCCCAGCGACTTGCCGGTCATCTGGATGTTGCCCATCGGGTAATCAAAACCCTCCGTCCCGAAGTAGAAATCGTTGAGGGCGATCGTCTTCTGAAACATGGTCGGGTTCGGCTCGCGCGAGATCGCCAGCACCGCCTGGCTGTTGTGAAACATGTAGTTGCGTCCCACCTGGTCCGAGCCGTTGGCAAGCCCATTGGGGTGCTTGTCGTTGCGCGACATCAACAGCAGGCTTGCCGAGTTCACCGCGCCGCAGGACACGACGACGATATCGCCGCGAAAGACTGCTCGCGCGCCTGCGACTTCGGCGATGACCTGCGTCACCGCCGTGCCCGCCGCATTCGTTTCGAGTTTCACCGCCTTCGCGTTGCGCAATAGCGTGACGTTGGGAAATTCCAGCGCCGGACGCACGGCCACGACTTCCGCGTCGGATTTGGCATGCACCAGGCAAGGAAAGCCATCGCAGGTCTGACAGCGGATGCAGGTGCTATACGCCATGTTCCGCTCGTCCAACATGATCGCGCACGGCGCCGGGAACGGCCGGTAGCCGGCCGCGGTGAGCTGCTCGTAGAGTTCGGCAATGCGCGGCTCGTGGGAGACCGGCGGGCACGGATAAGGGGAGCTGGCGGGAGGCTCGGTCGGATCGTGCCCGCGCAAGCCGTGGACGTGATACATCTCCTCGGCCTTGGCGTAATAGGGCTCGAGCTCCGCGTAGTTGATCGGCCACGCCGGCGAGATGCCGTCATAATGCTTGAGCTCGCCGAAATCTTTTTCGCGCAGCCGGTAGAGCGCCGCGCCGAACATTTTTGTCGCGCCGCCGACGAAATAGTGCACCTGCGGTTGGAACGCACGGCCGTGCCGGTCGTACCAGCGCTCGGGCGAGACATAGCGGTTCTCCACGAACACCGCCGCCGCGTCCCAGTTCTCCGCATCGCGCTTGAGCCAATCGCCGCGCTCGAGGATGAGGATGCTCTTTCCCGAAGGGGCGAGGTGTCGCGCGAGCGTGCCGCCGCCCGCGCCGCTGCCGATGATGATGATGTCGAAGCGCTGATTCATCTGCGCGCTTGAAGTACCAACGCCCCGCGCACTCGGTATGCTCCCCTCCCCACCCAAACCCCGGCTTGCCGGGGTTTGAGCAGTTTTAAATTTGCCGGAAGCGGGCAAGCCCGCAGCCGGCTGGGGAGGGGTTGGGGGTGGGGATCCATCGGCGGATCACCGCACGACCCCCACCCGGCTCGCCATAGCGCGTCGAAGACGCGCGTGAACGCGCTTAAGGCTCGCCACGCTCCCCACAAGGGGGAGGGTAAAGGCCGAGTCTGCCGTGCGTGAGTCCACTTCACTCCAAAACTCCTCAGAGCCCCACGCTGCTCTGCATGATGCCGCCGTCCGTGAAAATGGTGGTGGCGGTGAGATAGCTGGCGCCGGCGCCGGCCAGGAAACCGACGACGCTCGCGATCTCCTCCGGGCGCGCCATGCGCCCGAGCGGTATGGCGGCGTTGAGCTGCGCGAGCTTGGCGGGGTCGTTCATGGTGCTGAGATTGATCGGGGTCGCCACCGCGCCCGGACCAACGCCGACGACGAGGATGTCGTGCTTGGCGAGCTCGACACCGGCGGTGCGCGTGAGCATGCGCATGCCGCCCTTGGCGAGGCAATAAGCGGTGTTGCCGGGCATCGGCCAATCCTCGTGCACCGAGGTAATATTGATGATGCGGCCGCCGCCGCCCTGCTTGATCATCTGCCGGGCGGCGATCTGCGTGCCGAAAAACGCGCTCTTGAGGTTGATTGCCATCACGCGCTCATACTGGGCCTCGCTCGTGTCGAGCACAGAGGTGCGCGTTTCAATGCCGGCGTTGTTGACCATGATGTCGAGCCGGCCGAACTTGCCTACCGCGGCATCCACCAGTTTCTGAAGGTCGGCGAGCTTGCCCACGTCGGCCTCGACGCCCAGCGACTGATTGCCGAGCTTGCAGATCTCGCGCTCGAGGGCCTCGGTCGTTTCCGGATGCGCCACATAGTCGATGACGACACTGGCGCCTTGCCGGGCGAGCTCCAGCACGATGGCCTGGCCTATACCGCTGTTCCCCCCGGTGACGATGGCAACCTTGTTCTTCAGCGACATGCTTTCCTCGAACGTTTTGGCGAGTGGTCCTCTCACCCGTGAACGGGTTCACGCGCAACCGGTTCCGTGGATGCCGGGTGCGCATTCGTTTCTTCCGCGAGCTGGCTGATCAGGTTGGCGATGAGCCCCGTCCAACCGGTCTGGTGCGATGCGCCACAGCCGCGGCCATTGTCGCCGTGGAAATATTCATGAAACAGGATGTAGTCCTTGAAATGGGGATCGGTTTGAAATTTCTCGTAGCCGCCAAAAACCGGGCGCCTGCCATCTGCCCCGCGCAAAAAAAGCTTGAGCAGGCGGCGGCACAGCTCGTCCGCGACCTCATCGAGCGTGCGCATGACGCCTGAGCCGGTCGGACATTCGATCTTGAGCCCGTCGCCGTAGAACAAATAGAACCGGCGTAGATTCTCGATCAGCAGGTAATTGACCGGCATCCAGATCGGTCCTCGCCAGTTCGAGTTGCCGCCGAACATGCCCGACTCGGATTCGCCCGGCTCATAGCGCACGCGGTAGTGCGCGCCATTGCATTGGAAGTCGTAAGGATGATCGCGGTAGACGCGGGACAAGGCGCGCACGCCGTAGGGCGAGAGGAACTCGGATTCGTCGAGCATGCGCTGCAATAACTTCGTCATGCGGAAGGCGCGCGTCAGCGCAATCAAGCGGCGGCCCTGCGCACCCGGCTCGTTCCAGCGCGACACCTGATTCACCAGGTCCGGCCGCCGTTCGCGGTAGAGCTCGAACTCGCGCCAAAGCTCGGGCATGTCAACCACCGCATTCTCCTCGACGGAACCCACCGCAAACAGCGGGATCAAGCCCACCATTGACCGCAGCCGCAGCGGAATTTTGTCTCCGGAGGGCATCGACAGCACGTCGTAAAAGAAATTGTCCTGGTCATCCCAGAGCCCGATTCCCTCCTTGCCCATGTCCCTCATGGCACCGGCGATTTGCAGGAAGTGGTCGAGAAACTTGAGCGCCATGTCCTGGTAGGCGGGGTCATGACGGCTGAGCTCTAACGACATACGCAGCATGTTGAGACAGAACATCGCCATCCAGGCCGTGCCGTCGGATTGCTCGATAGTGCCGCCGGTGGGCAGCGGGCGTGAGCGGTCGAACACCCCGATGTTGTCGAGGCCGAGAAAGCCGCCCTCGAAGATGTTCATGCCGTCGGGATCTTTGCGGTTCACCCACCAGGTGAAGTTCAGCAGCAGCTTATGGAAGACGCGCTGCAGAAATTCGAAATCGCCGCTGCCGCCCGTTTGGTTGCGGTCATTCTCGAACACGCGCATGGCTGCCCAGGCGTGCACCGGCGGGTTGACGTCGCCGAATGCCCACTCGTAGGCCGGCAACTCGCCGTTGGGATGCATCAGGCGCACCTCGCACAGCAGCAGCAGCTGCGCCTTGGCGGAATCGGGATCAATCAGCGAAAGCGTGACGCAGTGAAAGGCGAGATCCCAGGCGGCGAACCAGGGATATTCCCACTTGTCCGGCATCGACATGATGTCGGCGGCGATGAGATGCGCCCAGCCGCTGTTGCGGCCGTGCTTGCGGTTTTCGGGCGGCGGCGGCTGGGCCGGATCGCCGTTGAGCCATCGTCGCACGTTGAAGTCATAAAATTGCTTGCTCCACAGCATCCCGGCGAAGGCTTGGCGCTGGATGCGCCGCATATCCTCGTCGGGGATGCCTTTCTGCAGGGCGGCGTAGAAGGCATCTGACTCGACAACGCGCTGCCCGATTACGTCATCGAAGCCGGCGAAAGCGGCCGTGCGCGGCTCGCCCGCACGCAGCCGCACGCGGATGGTGGTCGAGCCGCGGGGCGGAATCGAACGAAGATAAACTCCGCCCGCCTTGGTGCCTTCACCCGCGGGATTCACCGCGTCGGTGCGGCCGTGAACCACATACTCGTGGAACGCGTCCTTAAAATATCCCTGCGCGCCGCTGACGCCGAATACGCGCGCGAAGTTGGTCTCGTTATCGCAGAACAGCAGCCGATCGGCCCCTTCGAACTCGATCGTGTAGAGCCCGAGGTCGTCGTGCTGCGCGCGCACGCGGCCGCTGCTCTGGTCCTTCAGTGAAGGTTTGTTCACGCCCTGCGACCAGCTCCAAATGTTGCGGAACCAGATTTGCGGCAGCACGTGGATGGAGGCTTGCTCGTCGCCGCGGTTGTGCACGGTCAAACGCATGAGCACCTCGTCGGCGTCCGCCTTGGCGTATTCGATCTCGATGTCGAAATATTTGTCGTCGTCGAAAATCCCAGTGTCGATCAGCTCGAATTCCCTCGCGGCCGAGCCGCGGCGGCGCGCGTTCTCTTCGACCAGCCATTGGTATGGGTAAGGAGCTTGCGGCAGCTTGTAGAGCATGCGCGCGTAGGCGTAGCTGGGGATCGCATCGAGGTAGTAGTAGAGTTCCTTGACGTCCTCGCCATGATTGCCCTCGGAATTGGTCAGGCCGAACAACCGTTCTTTCAGGATCGGATCGCGGCCGTTCCACAAGGCGACCGAGACGCAGAGCAATTGACGTTTGTCGCAAAAGCCGCCGAGACCATCCTCGCCCCAGCGATAGGCGCGGCTGCGGGCTTGATCGTGGGTGAAGTAATCCCAGGCCGTGCCGCCAGGGCTGTAATCCTCGCGCACCGTGCCCCACTGCCGCTCGCTGAGATAAGGACCCCAGCGGCGCCAATCCTTCACGCCCTGTCGGCTTTGCTCGATGCGTTGCCGTTCGCCATCCCCGCTCTGCAGCATCGGCACTTTACTCCTACGCTTCAATCACTCGCTCGCACTCGCGCACTTAAGAGGATTTTCGCTGCCTAGCTTCCCCTGCCCTGCTCGGCTCGGCGCAGCAATTCCCATGCATCAAGGGTGCATGCGACAGACCACGCCTGCGCGGGCGCGCCATGGGGCCGGTGCGGCGGTTCACCGTCGAAGATCTCGCCGATCGTGCCCACCGCCTGGTCCTCGAGCGCATCGCACATCCCCGCGAGCACGTCGAGCGCCGCCTTGGCGTCGCGACGGACTCGATACATCGCCAGACAGAACGGTCCGAGCAGCCACGCCCAGACCGCCCCTTGATGGTAACCGCCGTCGCGTTCCATGACGCTGCCGCCATAGTGCGGATGATAGGCGGCAGAGCCGGGCGCGAGCGAGCGCAGCCCAAACGCGGTGAGCAGATGGTCCCGGCATACCCGCACGACCTTTGCCTGATCGGCGGCGGCAAGCGGGCTATACGGAAGACTCACGGCAAATATCTGATTGGGTCGCACGCTGGCATCATCGCCGCTCGGGCCATCGATCACATCGTATAAGCCCTCGCCGTCGGCGCGCACGAAGCGCGCAAAGCTTCGTCTGGCCGCCTGCGCCGACGCACTGAAGCGATCCGGCTGTCCCAGCATGGCCGCGAATATGCTCATGACACGCAAGGCGTTGTACCACAGCGCATTGATTTCGACGGGCTTGCCGATGCGCGGCGTGACCACCCAGTCCCCGACCTTTGCGTCCATCCAGGTCAACTGCACGCCGGAGACGCCGGCCTTGAGCAGGCCGTCGGCTTTATCGACGGCAATGCCATAGCGTGTCCCGCGCTGGTGCCATTCGATCATGTCGGAGAGGACCGGAAAAACCTCGCGCAGCGCAGCCACGTCTTTGGTCGCGTCGACATAGGCGCGCCAGGCCTCGAAAAACCACAGCGACGCATCCGCGGTGTTGTAGTCGGCGTGCTCGCCGGCGCCGGGAAAGACGTTGGGCAACATGCCTTCGCTGACGAAGCTCGCGAAGGTCGCAAGGATGCGGCGCGCGATCTGCGGCCGGCCGGTCGCCAGCGTCAGGCCCGGCAAGCTGATCATGGTGTCGCGGCCCCAGTCGCCGAACCAAGGATATCCGGCGATGACGGATTTGCCATCCGGCACGCTGGTAAGCGGCCGCGCAAAAATGAAGGCATCGGCGGCGAGCGCAAGCCGGGCGATCCATGGCGGCGCATCGGACATCGCGGGATTGCTCGCAACGGCCGTTGCGACGATGCTGCGGTCGTGATCAATGCGCCGCTTCAGCGCCGCCTCGATGTCGCCCGAAGGCTCTGCCTCGATGCTCGCGACGATGCCGCGCCATTGTCCCGGCACGAGCGGCAGCGTGACCTCGCCCACGCAGAGGTGATTGTCGATCGAATCGAGGCCCCGCTCCGCCTCGAGCGGTAGCTCAAAATCCCGGTACCAGTCGCCCTTGGCCACGATGGCGGCGGCTGGCGCCCCGATGGTCAGCGAAAAGGATCCCGCCTCGGTGACCAGCAGGCGCTCGCCCACGACCGCGATGTCGGGCGCGAAGCTCCCGACGCCGGCGGTGGCATGGTGGTCGCGATTGTTGGCAAGCAGCGTCACGCGCAAGGACAGCGCATGCTCGGGCGGATCGGGCTGTGGCCGCAGCAGCCAGGCCGCATAGGTCGTATGCGCGCCGGGCTCCATCCAGATGCGTGCCTCGATCCGGTGCGGTCCGATCTCGTAGGTCCAAACCGGGACGGAGAAGTCGAGCCGAAAGCTCGCGATGCGGATGTGCCCCGCCGGCGAGATGGCGCCGCTCGTCCAGCGGTTGGTGAACAGCGGGTAGGAGCGCTCGCCCGCGATCACGGCCGCGTCGGCCTTGGCGAGAATGAGCCGACGTCCGAGCGGCGAACCGATCGGCGCGATGAGTAGGCCCTGGTAGCGCCTGGTCAAGCTGCCGGCGATGGTGCCGCCCGCGTAGCCGCCGCGGCCGTTGGCGATCCACCATTCGCGCCGCTCGGCTTGGCCGAGATCGCCGCAGATCGCGCGCGAGAATCGGATCGCAGATGGGGTCGGTGTCACCGCACAACGTCTCCGCCGCAAGCATTGCGCACGCGGACACCTATCGTGGTTTGAAAGAGAAGGCTGGGCGCAGCGAGGTCAGCAGGGGGTCGGCGGCGACATAGAGAAATCCGCCGGCCAGCCCGAAATTTTTCAGAAACTCCCAGAAATGTTCATTCCACATGTGGCCATTGAACGGAAAGCTCCAGAAGTTGTGGAACAGGACGGCGGTCGCAACGACATAGAATACGAACAGCAGCGCCGCTTGGCGCCGATAAAAACCGAACAGAATGCAGATGGGGCCGATGACCTCGAGCGTGCCGCCGAGCACCAACAACAGAACGGCCATCGGCTGCGGCAGCGCAATCAATCCGTCGGCGGCTTGCGCCATCGCCGACTGATGATTGAAAATCTTATCGAGCGCGCTGAACGGAAAGAGCAGCACCAGACAAAGCCTGGCGACAAAAGCGAGAACTTTATTCTCCTGGTTCATGGCTCGCTCCCAAAATTTTCCAGACGGTCGCTATTCCTCGACCAGGCGCAGTGCGTGGCCGTTGGTGTCGCGGATCATCAGCGCTTTCTTGAAACCGAACTTGCTCTGCGCGGCCTCCGGTATGGCAACGACGCTCGAGCTAATGAACTGTGCACCCGCCTGGCGCAATCGGCCGGCAAGCGCCTGGATGTTTTTGCTGACCAGCGTGGCCTGCCAGTTCCAGAGATCATTGGCCTTGCTTTCGGCAGGCATCAGCCGGCCGCCGGGTGGCGTCTTGTACTCGAGGAACTCGACATGCGGCGGCGCAGAGGGCGGCATCATCGAGGTGACCAGGCAGGTATCGTTGAGGAGCCCGTCCAGCACGTCCTGGGTCGTTCCGCTGTTCAATGTGGTGACGCCCACGTTGAAGCCAAGCAAATCGCGGTAGAACGTCACGCCCTTGTCCGTGCTCGGCACCGTCATCGCGGTATGGTCGATGCCGCGAAAGAGCTTGTCGCTCGGCTTTTGCCATGACGGGTCGCCCTTGCCCGGGGGAAAGAAGATCAATTCGAGCGGATGCCGCTCGGGATCGTGAAACTTGATCGCCTTGATGCCGGCGGCACCGGGATTGGAGGCCGGGATGGTGATGGGATGCGACGAAATCTGCCGGACATTGTTGTCCTGCAGGATTTTGTAAGCCGCATCCATATCCCCTACGACGATGGCCATGTGCTGAAACCAGGCGTCGTTGCTGTTGGACCACACGGGGATGTTTCGGCCGGTCGGCGGCGACACGTACTGGGTGAGCTCGATGACTTGCTCGCCGAGCTTGAGCTGCACGATGCGCATATTGGCGTTGAACACGCCCACCAGCGCGTCGTACTCGCTGCCGACGACGCGGAAATCGGCGATCTTCTCGAAGCCCAGCACGTTGGCAAAAAAGCTCGCCTCGCGGTCGATGTCGCCAACGGTGAAGCCGATCGTTTTCACGCGCTGGACGGCGGAGGAGCGCTCCTGCGCGTGTCCGACATGAAGCGACAGCACCGACAGGAGGATGGCGGCTGCCAGTACGAGCAACCGCTCCGCCGGCCGCGCAGGCGCGGATTTCCGCGTTTGATGGGCGAGCCTCATTCTGCTGCCTTTGCGAGCGATATGTTTCCCGAGCGCTGTTCACAGGGCTTCTGCGCCCGTTCGAGATTGTGCGCCGTGTTGATGAGAGCGATGTGCGAGAAGGCCTGCGGAAAATTCCCCAGCAGCCGCTTTGCCGCGGGATCATATTCTTCCGAGAGCAGGCCTAGATCGTTGCGCAATGACAGGAGCCGCTCGAACAACATGCGGGCGTCCTCAGCGCGGCCGAGAAGGACGTAGGCATCGGCCAGCCAGAAGCTGCACGCCAGGAACGCCCCCTCCCCCGGAGGAAGACCATCTTGCGTGGCGGCCGTGTCGTAGCGCAGCACGAAACCATTCGTGATGAGTTTGCGCTCGATCGCCTCGACCGTGTGCCGCACCCGCGCGTCTTCCGGCGGCAAGAAACCGACCGCCGGGATGAGAAGCGCGCTGGCGTCCAGGTGCTGCGACCCGTAGGCCTGAACGAACGCGCCGAGCGCAGGATTAAATGCCTTCTCGCATATCTCGGCGTGAATTTGCGCGCGCAGTTTGCGCCAATGATCGAGCGGCCCTTCGAGGCCGAAAGCTTCGGCGCTCTTGATGGCGCGGTCGAAAGCGACCCATGCCATCACTTTCGAATAGGTGAAATGCTGGCGCCCTCCGCGCACTTCCCAAATGCCCTCGTCTGGGAACGACCATATCTCCTCGAGATGGGACACAAGCACACGCTGGAAATCCCATGCTTCTGTAAGAAGCTGGATGCCGCCGACGCGCCCTTGGTGCAGCGCGTCCATGACCTCGCCGAAGACGTCGATCTGTAACTGACCGGACGCAGCATTGCCGATGCGCACCGGCTTCGATCCCTCGTATCCGGAAAGCCACGGCACCTCCCATTCCGAGAGCCGTTTTTCGCCGGCCAGTCCGTACATGATCTGAATTTGCGACGGGCTTCCGGCGGCGGCTCGCAACAACCAATCACGCCAAGCGCACGCTTCGTCGTAATATCCCGCATTCATGAAGGCGAGCAGCGTGAGCGTTGCGTCGCGCAGCCAGCAGAAGCGGTAGTCCCAGTTGCGAGGCCCGCCGATCCACTCCGGCAGAGAGGTCGTCGGCGCAGCCACGATGCCCCCGGTAGGCTCGTAGGTGAGTGCCTTCAACGTAATGAGCGAACGCGACACGGGATCTGCGTAGGCGCCTGTCCTTTGGTGGGTCTTCACCCAATCCTCCCAGAACTCCTGCGTTTGCCGCAGGGCATCCTCTGGATCGATCGGGTCAGGGACCGACAAGTGGGCCGGCGTGTATGAGGACGAATATGTGAGGACAAACGGAACGGTCTCTCCCGCAGAGACTGTGAAGTCTCCGACCGTCGTGAGGTCCTCGCCGCGAAGCTCAACCGACGTTCGCAGGACAAGCATGTCAGGTCCGGAAATCGCCAGGAGAGCTCCCTCATCATGCCGCCTCACCCAGGGGACGGAGGCGCCGTAATCGAAACGGATGATCAACTCGGTCCTCATCGCCACGGTGCCTCGCCGGCCGACGACCAGACGAACGACATGACAGGCTTGTCCGCGCAACGGCATGAAGTCGATCAGCAGGGCCTCGCCGTCGGCAGTGATAAAAGTGGTTTCCAAAATCAGCGTATTCGGCCGGTAGCGGCGCGTAATGCGCGGCTGCTCTTGTTGCGGCCCGATCCGCCAGCGTCCATTGCTGCTAGTCCCGAGAAGAGCCGCAAAACATGCATCGGAGTCGAAACGGGGCACGCAGAGCCAATCGATCGAGCCACCCTTCGACACCAGCGCAGCCGTCTCGAAATCGCCGATCAGTCCGTAATCCTCGATGCGCCCACTCATCAGGAGCTACTCTCCAATGAATGCATCACAGAAAAAGGCAGGCGCGGCAGTATACTTCACTCGAGCTTCACGTTGGCCGCCTTGATGACGTTACCCCAGCGCTCGATCTCTTCGCGCATATAGGCGGCGGTCACCTGGGGCGTGCCGCCCATCGGCTCGGCGGACAGCTGGGCGAGGCGATCGCGGATCTCAGCCTGGTGCAGCGCCTCGTTGACGTCGGCGTTGATCTTGTCGATGACCGCCTGCGGTGTCTTTGGCGGCGCTACGATCGCGAACCATGTCACGGATTCGAAGCCCGGCAGAGTCTCGGCAATGGTCGGCACATCCGCCAATGCGGCCATGCGTTTGGGACTGGCCACGCCTAGGAGCTTGAGCTGCCCGCCCTTCACCAGCGCGTTCGAGGCGCCGAGATTGTCGAACATGAGATCGACGTTGCCTGCTGCGAGATCGGTCAATGCCGGCGCCGAGCCGCGATAGGGCACCTGCTGGAATTTGACACCGGCCTTCAGCTGAAAAAGCTCGGAGGTCAGATGCGAAGTCGTGCCGTTGCCCTGCGTGGCGCAGGTGAGCTTGCCGGGATTGGCCTTGGCGTAGGCGATGACGTCGGCAACGCTTGCAAGCGGAACCCTGGCATTGAGCACGAGCGCGTTCGGCACGCGGCCCATGATGACAATGGGGACGAACTCGGTCGGATCGAAGCCAAGCCGCGGATAAAGGTTCTGGTTGATGACGAGCGGCGGTGGCGGCGCGGAGAGCAGCGTGTAACCGTCAGGGTCGGCCTTGGCCACCGTTTCGGCGCCAATGTTTCCCGCGGCGCCACTGCGGTTCTCGATCACCACCGGCTCGCCCCACTTCTTCGCCAGCCAGTCGCTAAAAATGCGCGGCATCACGTCCGCGGTGCCGCCGGCGGGGAACGGCACGATGATCTTGACCGCGCGCGAGGGATAGTGCTGCGCCTGCGCCGCGGGCAATGCCGCTAACAAGCCCACCAGCGCGACTGCGACGGCGACGACGCGTCCCTGCAACCACTGATGCCGAGCGTTGACACGAGCCATCACGCGCCTCCTCATAAAGAATTCGTCGGCCTAGCCGGGCATGCGCGAGCCTGACCCGCGCCTTCATCTTCTTTGCAAGAGAGTCTTTGCCAAGATCGATGGATTGCCGGGTCATAAGCGCGTTCACGCGCGTCTTCCGACGCGCTATGCCCGGCAATGACGACTTTGGTTTCCTGTCGCAGCGCTTCAATCATTCGATCACGATCTTGGCCGCCTCGATCACCGGGGCCCATGTTTCGAGACTCTGACGGATCAAATCGCGCATCTCGTCAGGCGTGCTCGCGAGCGGCTCAGCTTCCAGCGTGCGGATGCGCGAGCGCAATTTGTCGTCTTGGAATCCGTGCGCGATCGCCCGCGATACCTTCATGGAGATCCCCTTGGGCGTGCCGGACGGCGCCGCCACCGCCATCCAGGTGTCGGCATAAACGCCCGGCAACGTCTCCGCGATGGTGGCCACACGCGGATAATCCTTGAGCCGCTCGCGGCTGCCGGTGGCGAGTAATTTGAGCTTACCGGCATCGATGTTGGATTTGTTGGCGAGAAGATAATCCGGGACGAGATCGATATTTCCCGCCAGCAGATCGTTGATGGCGGGTGCGCTGCCGCGATAGGGGATTTCCGTCATGCGGAACTTGCCCTTGGGCATCAAGAGCTCGCCCAGGAGATGTCCGGTCTGACCCTTGCCCTGGTGCCCGTAATTGATCTTGCCCGGATTGGCGCGCGCATACGCCATGAGATCCTGCAGGTTATCGAAGGGAAGGCTCTCGCGGCCGATCAAGATCAGCGGATAAACGGCCAGCACGCTGATCGGCTCGAGCGCGCGGGTGTCGAACGATGCTTTCGCAAAGAGCAGATGCGTGACGCTGAACGTGAGCTGCGCCGCGCATAACAGCGTGTAGCCATCTTGGCGCGCGCAGAACAGCCTCGGTGCCCACGCGTCCGCCCGCTCCGCCTGGCGGATTCTCGACCACCACCTGCTGACCGAGGTTGCTGCCCGCCTTGTCGGCGGCGAACCGGCACAGAAGATCGGCCGTGCCGCCGGCCGGATAAGGGACGACCAGCGTTATGACGCGGTTAGGATAAATGGGCTGCGCCTGCGCGGCGCCGATCGTCACCGCGAGAGCGAGCGCGCCGCACGTGGTGGCGAGGCACCGAAACATGCGCCGGGTCACTCGTAGAACTCGGGCGACATCTTCTGGCCGTCGCGCTGCGCCTTGTCGTGATTGATCCAAAGCTGCGCTTTTTCCTTCGCCATGACGTCCGCCATCCGCTGCATGGAAGCCATGGTCTTATCCTTGCTGTCGTTGGTCTCCGGCACGCGCCGGTTTTCCCAATTGTCCTTGAAATGAACCGCGTCACCCGAAAGAAGCACGGCCCCCGTCTTCGGCAGCCTGACCAGCAGGCTCTGATGGCCGGGCGTGTGTCCGGGCGTGGAAATGATCACCAGGCTGCCATCACCGAAGACATCGTGATCGCCCTCGAGCTTCGTCACAGGGTGGTCAGGTTTGAAGCGCGGGCCGACCGGTGATGGCCATTCGTACTCGGCATTCTGCACCAGGAGCATGCTCTGCGGAAACATCGTCACGTTGCCGATGTGGTCGGGATGGGTATGCGAGACCGCGACGTATTTGATGTCGGCGGGTTTCACGCCGAGCTCATCGAGCTGCGCGGCAAGCGTCTTCGGCCGTCGCCAATGTGTCATCCGCGGATCTGCGGGCCGCTGGCCCTCGGGCATAGCGGCGATGGCATCGGTCACGCCAGTATCCCACAGCAGCCAGCCTTGCGCGTGCTTGATCAGATAGCAATTGTCGGCGAAGTCCATCGACTTGCCCACATTCACGCCGGGCGACCAGCGCGAGATGTCGCCGGCAACGCCCTCTCCGCAATTCAAGATATACAGGCGCTCGACCCCTGATGTGGGGCCTTGCGCCGAAGCTTGCGTGAGCGCAAGCGCGAGCGTCACGGCAAAGCCCAAACCGAGCGCAATAAGTTGCATGGCGTTCCTCCTGCGTTTTGAGCTTGGCGCGAGCCATGACCGCGTCGAACACAATAATAACACGATCGTGAGGCGGATCCGTGCCGCCCGCTTGAGCCGCGCCGAAACCCCTTCTTTCACCGCGCGCCTTCTGCTAACTGATGCCGCGCGAGTTGTGAGCCGCCCCCGATCGCTTTCCCATGATGAAGAAAGGCCATAACGAGCACAACCAGGCGCGCTCTTGAAGGCGCCGCAAGACGAGGGTTCCAATGATCAGCCATTCCATCCGCGCCGCCGCGCTGGCCACGGGTTTTGCCGCCGCAATCGCTTGTGCCAGCCTATCCGCGCACGCAGCGTCGTTCGACGGCCCATGGAGCGTGCTTGTGGTCACCAGGACCGGTCCCTGCGACCAAGCTTACCGGTACGGCGTGACGATCGCCCGCGGACAGGTTTATTACGCAGGCGGCGGCCCGGTCAGCCTGACCGGACGCGTCACCCCCTCCGGCGGCGTCACGGTGCGCGTGTCCAGCGGCCCGCAATACGCCATTGGCACGGGGCGGCTGTCACGCAGCACCGGCAGCGGAAGCTGGCGCGGCCAAGGTCCGAGCGGGGCCTGCGCCGGCGTGTGGAGCGCGACGCGAGGTTGAGGCACACGCGAATCACTCTATCAATGCGCTTGAATCGACAGCGGCTCTGCGCATTCGCAACGCGAGCGCGTGTCGACGCGTCTTTGCCAAGAGCACAGTCGCGAAGGTAACGTACAAACACAGGACGCCTCGAAGGGATGAGAAGACCTTTGCACACGCTGCGCATGGGTTGCGGGTTTGCCGCCGGACTCCTTTGCATGCTGCTGTTGGCATGCCCGCCGGCCGCGTGGACGTCGGTGCAGGCGCAGACCCATGCGGCGAAGAAGAAAATCGAGAGAAAAGGTACGCCGCCGAAAAGCGCTGGAAGGGAGCAGGAAGAGCGGACCGCTTTCACCGCGCAGGAAGACGACGCCGCGGTCATTCCCGGGATTGCGGACGCGCGCATCTGGGGTGATTCCGAGACCGCATTTGCGCGGCTGTTGCCGCAGGCAAGCGGGCCGTGGCTGGCGATCTCGGGCGGCGGCTCCGACGGCGCCTACGGTGCGGGCGTTCTCACCGGCTGGAGCGAAGCGGGCACGCGGCCACAATTCGCCGTCGTGACCGGCGTCAGCATCGGCGCGCTGATCGCTCCTTTTGCTTTTCTCGGCTCCCGATATGACGAGGATCTGCACAAGAATTTCACGAGCATCGGCGCAGCCGACATCTTTGAGGATCGCACGACTCGCGAGAGCCTGTTCGATTATTGGCCGCTCAAGCGCTTGATCGAGCAGCGCGTGACCCCGGCGCTCGTTTCGGAGATCGCCGCTGAGCACGCGCGCGGGCGGCGCCTCTGGGTGGCGACCACCAATCTCGATGCCGGGCGGCGCGTGATCTGGAACATGGGCGCGATCGCCGCACACGGCGAGCAAGGCCTGCGGTTGTTTCGCGACGTCCTGCTCGCGTCCTCCGCCATTCCCGGTTTCTTTTCGCCGGTTCCAATCGAGGTCGAGGTGAACGGCAAGAAATTCCAGGAGCTGCACGGCGACGGCACGCTCACGGCGCCGTTCTTCGTCATGCCGGAAACCATGCTTTCGGCGCGCAGCACGTCACGTCCGCCGCTCGGCCAGCTTTACGTGATGGTCAACTCGAAACTCGGGCCCGAATTTAAGATGCCGGAGCGCAATATCCCCGGTGTGCTCGGCCGCTCGATCGGCGTGGCGCTGACGGCGGCGCTGCGTGCAGAGCTGATGCTGGTCTATGCCGGCGCGCAGCGACAAGCAATCGCGCTACGCATCGCCCATGTCGACCCCAGCTTCGATTTTCCGAGCCGCGGCCCCTTCGATGGCAAATACATGCAGGCGCTCTACGAAGTTGGCGTCGCGGCTGGCAAGAAGGGCACGGCTTTCGGAGACACGCTGCCGGAGTTCTCGATGCGCGGCGCGAACAGTCAGCAGTAACCGCCGCGGCTGCTGCCAATCTCAGTCCTTGAGTTCGGCGCGCTTTAGTCCGCGAGTTCGGCGCGCTTTAGGGCGGGCACTCATTAAAACGCGCAGATCAGATGTCCGCTTTCGGGTGTAAAGCGGACATTGGCTCGGTGGCGGGTGATGTCCGCTCCTGACCCAAAGCGGACATAGCTTGGCTCTAAGACCGCCCCTTCCCGAGCACCAGTTCGGATTGCTACCATTCCGCGGGTGCGACAATGAGGCGGCGCGAGTTCATCACGCTTATCGTTGGCGCCACGGCAACGTGGCCCATGAGGACGTCCGCGCAACAGACGGGCAAGCTTCCTACTATTGGATTTCTTGGTGCGAGTGCTTCGGGCTTGCTCCGTGGGCGGCTGCTTTTG